>NZ_JBHTCM010000005.1:0-182391 GCF_042665545.1 Rhodocista pekingensis
ATGCGCCAACTATCTCAGCAACTCAGGATATGCTTCCGTATAAAACGGAAATGCTCTAGCCGTGCGTCGGGACAGGGCGCAAGCGCGGGCAGAAAACGCGAACGGCCCGCCGGGGGACCGGCGGGCCGTCCAAGACAGTCCCGGGGACGGGATCAGAAGGCGCGGCGCAGCGCGTCCACCAGATCCGTCTTCTCCCAGGAGAAGCCGCCGTCCGCGTCCGGCTCGCGGCCGAAATGGCCGTAGGCGGCAGTGCGGGCGTAGATCGGGCGGTTCAGCTTCAGATGCTCGCGGATGCCGCGCGGCGACAGGTTCATCAACTGGCGCAGCACGTCGGACAGCTTGTCCTCGTCCACCTGGCCGGTGCCGGCCGTGTCGATGTAGACCGACAGCGGATAGGAGACGCCGATCGCGTAGCTGAGCTGGATGGTGCACTTCCGGGCGAGGCCGGCGGCCACCACGTTCTTCGCCAGATAGCGGGCGGCGTAGGCAGCCGAGCGGTCCACCTTCGTCGGGTCCTTGCCCGAGAAGGCGCCGCCGCCGTGCGGGGCGGCACCGCCGTAGGTGTCGACGATGATCTTGCGGCCGGTCAGGCCGGCATCACCGTCCGGGCCGCCGATGACGAAGCGGCCGGTGGGGTTCACGTAGAACGTGTCCTCCGGGCACATCCAGCCGTCCGGCAGCACGCCCAGCACATGCCGGCGGACCGCCTCGCGGATCTCCTCCTGCGGCACGCTCTCGGCGTGCTGGGTGGAGACGACGACGGAGGTGGCGCGGACCGGGCGGCCGTCCACGTACTGGAGGCTGACCTGGCTCTTGGCGTCCGGGCCGAGCCAGGCGAGTGCGCCGGAATGCCGCGCCTCGGACAGGCTCTTCAGGATGGAGTGGCTGTAGAACAGCGGGGCGGGCATCAGCGCCGGCGTCTCGTCGCAGGCGTAGCCGAACATGATGCCCTGGTCGCCGGCGCCCTCGTCCTTGTCGGTGCCGGCATCGACACCCATGGCGATGTCGGCCGACTGCTGGTGCAGGTGGCAGGTGAACTCGAACTTCTCCCAGTGGAAGCCGTCCTGTTCGTACCCGATGTCCTTCACCGCGTGGCGCGCGACCGTCTCCACCTGGTCCAGCGCCGCCTTCGGGCCGCGCACCTCGCCCGCGATCACGACGCGGTTCGTGGTGGCGAGCGTCTCACAGGCGACGCGGGCGTAGGGGTCGTGCGTCAGGAAGAGATCGACAACGGCGTCAGAGATCCGATCGCAGACCTTGTCCGGATGCCCTTCCGCCACGGACTCGCTGGTAAAGACGTAGTTAGACTTGGCCACGGGTGTCTCGACCTTTGCTGTTGTGGCGGGCGCCGCCGATGGGAACCGCCGCCCGGAAAATGACCCGGGCGGGCTGTTCTCGCAATCTTGGGAAAGGCGGTCAAGGGCCAAGCGGTGCGCGCCTTCGGCGCGGGAGTGTTGCTCCCTGCCGGCCTGCCCGTCCACGGTCCGCGCCGGAGCGCGGCTCAGGCGGTCTCGGCCGATGCGTGGGCGACGGCCTTGGTCAGCTCGAAGATGCGCTTGCGCACCGCCGGCTCGGTGATCCGGTAGTAGGCGCGGACCAGTTCCAGCGTCTCGCGCTTGGCCATCGGATCGGGCTCGCCGTCCGCGTGGGCCTGCTCGGTCGGGCGCGGCGCATCGTCCGAGGGCATGTCGTCGAAGAAGAAGGAGACGGGAACGTCCAGCACGCGCGACAGGTCGTAGAGACGGGAAGCGCCGATCCGGTTGGCGCCGCGCTCGTACTTCTGGACCTGCTGGAAGGTCAGCCCGATGGCTTCACCCAGCTTTTCCTGGCTCATGCCGAGAAGGGTACGCCGCAGGCGCACGCGCGATCCGACATGGACGTCCACAGGATTGGGTTTGCCTAGTTTGGGTCGGCCGCCGCCACCACGACGGCCCCGAGTTGCGGTCTGCATCGCCTCAACCTCCAGTGAATGGTCAACCGGAAGCTAGCCCACACGATCGTATGCGTCAAGGGAGCGGGGCCGCAGAAGGCGGCATGCCAGCATGGGCAATCCTGCTGGACTTCTACGTCTTCCGGGCGAAAAAACCAATGGGGATCAGCATGGACAGGATGGTTAAGACGAAAAACCAGTCCCCGTACTGTACGTAAGGTGTGGGTCCTTCATGCGCTGCGGGCAGGGCTGCATCGAGCACACCCGCGCTGCCCAGCGCCAGCCGGCCCACCGTCCGGCCATAGGGGTCGACCACGCCGGAGATGCCGGTATTGGCCGCGCGCACCAGCGGCACGCCCTCCTCCACCGCCCGGGTCAGGGCGATGGCCCAGTGCTGGTGCGGCCCGGCCGTCTCGCCGTACCAGGCGTCGTTGGTCAGGTTCAGCAGCCAGGCCGGCCGGGGCCCCGGAAGCGAGGGGGCGGGCGTCACGGCGGCGGGGAAGATCACCTCGTAGCAGATCAGCGGGCTGAACGGCGGCAGGCCGGGCAGCGCGAGCGTGCGCGGGCCCGGACCGGGGCTGGTGTCCATGCCCACCGCCGCCACCGCCTGCATGCCTGCCGGCAGCAGGAAGCGGAAGGGCAGGTACTCGCCGAACGGGACCAGATGGAACTTGTCGAAGCTGGCGACGATGGCCCCGGCGGGATCGACGGCGACCATGCTGTTCGTCACCGTGTAGGCGCCGTCGCGCATGCCCAGGCGCGGGATGCCGGTCAGCAGAAGCCCGTCCGGCGGCGCTGCCCGGGCGATCACCTGGGTCACCCAGCCGTCGCGCTCGGGGAAGAAGGGCACGGCCGTCTCCGGCCAGACGACATGGGTCACGCGCTCCCGGCCGGGGGCGGCGGACAGCTCCAGGTGGCGGCGCAGATTGTCCTCCCGCGCCTCCCGGTCCCATTTCAGGGTCTGCGGGATGGCGGGCTGCACCAGCCGCAGCACCACGCCCTCGACGCGGCGCCCCTCCGTTCCGGCCATGCGCCAGCCGCCCCAGGCCGCCAGCACGGCCAGCAGCAGCAGGGCCACCGCCGGCGGACGCCAGCGGCCCTCGGCCAGGGTCGTGGCCACGGCCGCGGCGGCCACTGTGAGAAGGCTCAGCCCGTAGATGCCGACGACCGAGACGGATTGCAGCACCGGCAGCACGCCGGTCCAGGCATAGCCCGTCAGGTTCCAGGGGAAACCCGTGGCGGCATGGCCCCGCAGCCACTCAAGGACCGCCCAGGCCACGGCGAAGGCCAGCGCCTCCGTCACGCCGGTCAGGCGCAGGCGGACCCGGAGCCAGCCGTGCAGCAGCGCCGCCAGGGCGGGGAAGAAGGCCAGCAGCGCCGGCAGGCCGCAGACGGCGACGGGCACGGCCCACCACCAGCGGCCGATGTCGGTCCAGAGCGCGACGCTGATCCAGTAGAGGCCGAAGACGAAATGGCCGAAGCCGAACCACCAGCCGGTCCAGAAGGCGCGGCCGCGCAGCAGCCCGCCGTCCCGCTCCGCCCCGCGCAGCAGCAGGACCAGGACGGGGAAGGCCAGCCAGAGCAGCGGGACGAGATGCGCCGGCGGCAGCGCCGGCACGGCCGCGGCCCCGGCGGCGAAGGCTATGGCGTAGCGGCGCCAGCCGGCGAGCGCCGGCAGCGCGCGCACGAAGCGGACCGCCCGGTCGCCCAGCGGGGCGCCGGCGGCCGGGACGGTCAGGCGGTCGGTCACGAGATGGCGGCTCCCGCGGTGGCACCGGTGGCGGCCGCCGGCCCGGGGGCGACGACCTGGAGATTGCGCACCCGCAGCCGCTTGATCCGGCGCGGGTCGGCGTCCACGATCTCGAACTCCAGGCCCGACGGGTGCTTCAGCAGCTCGCCCCGGGCCGGCACCCGGCCGGCAAGGGAGAAGACGAGACCGCCCAGCGTGTCCACGTCCTGAAGCTCGTCCTCCTGGAAGACGCGGCCGACCTGGGATTCGAAATCCTCGATGGGCACGCGGGCATCGGCGATGACGCTGCCGTCGGGCCGCGCGACGACGCGGGGCTCGGTGTCCTCGTCGTGCTCGTCCTCGATCTCGCCGACGATCTCCTCGACCAGATCCTCGATGGTGACCAGCCCGTCGATGCCGCCGAACTCGTCCACCACCAGCGCCATGTGCTGGCGCGTCTGGCGCATGTGCAGCAGCAGGTCCAGCACCGGCATGCTGGGGGCCACGATCGGCACCTCGCGGGTGATGGCGGCCATGTCGAAGGGCTTCTGGTTGGCGACGCAGGCCAGCACGTCCTTGATGTGGACCATGCCGATGACATCGTCCAGCGTCTCGCGGTAGACGGGCATCCGGCTGTGCGCCTCCAGCGAGAACCGCCGGATCAGGTCGGGCAGGCCGATGTCGGCCGAGACGGCGACGATGTCCGCCCGCGGCACCATCGCATCCACGACGGTGCGGTCGCGCAGCTTGAGGATGTTCGCCAGCAGCGTCCGCTCGCTGGCGCCGATCGAGCCTTCGGCGGCATCGCCGTTCTCTTCGATCAGTTCCTCGATCGTCTCGCGCAGCGTGTTGTCGCCACGCCCGCCGAGGATGGCGCGCAGCCAGCCCCGGAAATGGTGGGAGAGGGAAGTGTTGTCGTCGGCCCCGTCATCGCGGGGCGATCGACTGTCGCTGAGGTCGGCCATCGTCATTTCGGCGGTGGTGGGGCCGGATCGGCGGGGTCCCGGCCGGGGTCGTCGGGCGCACGATGGCCCTCCTGCCCGGCGTAGGGATCGGAAATGCCGAGTCCGGCGAGAATCTCCGTTTCGAGGCGCTCCATGCGCTCCGCATCGGGATCGGTGATGTGGTCGTAGCCCAGCAGGTGCAGGACTCCATGGACGACCAGATGGGTCAGGTGGTCCGCCAGGGGCTTGTTCTGTTCGCCCGCCTCACGCACCACGGTTTCGTAGGCAAGGATCACATCACCCAACAATACGGGAGGTGCGGTCACTTGCGCCAGTGAATCTTCCGGGTCGTCATCTCCGGGGGCCTCCCCGTCGAGGTCTTCCCCGTCGAGGTCTTCCCCGTCGAGGTCTTCCCCGTCGAGGTCTTCCCCATCGGGGAGATCCCCCTCCGGATCGTCGTCCTGACCGTCCCCGCCGTCGGCGTGCAGCGCGAAGGACAGCACGTTGGTCGGCCTGTCCTTGCCGCGGTAGTCGCGGTTCAGCGTCTGCACCGTGGCGTCGTCCGCCAGCACGACGGACAGCTCGGCCGGGCCGTCGGGCACGCCCTCGCCGCGCGCCAGCGCCGCCTCGGCCGCGGTCAGGACCAGGGCGGTGGGATCGGGCAGGTCCGTCTCCCAGCCGCCGCTCTCCACGGCGACGAAGATGTCCACGGCATGCGGGGCGGCCGCGCCCGGGGTCAGGGTATCGGTCATGGCAGGGGACTCATGGCGGGGTCCCCGGGCCGCCCGCCTTGCGCGCCGCGTCCTCGCGGGCAGCGGCGTCGTAGGCGCGGACGATGCGGGCGACCAGATGGTGGCGCACCACGTCGGCCTCGGTGAAGGTGACGAAGGCGACGCCGGGCATGTCGCGCAGGATCGCCAGCGCGTCCTTCAGGCCGGACTTCTGGCCCGGCGGCAGGTCGATCTGGGTGATGTCGCCGGTGATGGCCATGCGGCTGCCCTCGCCCATCCGGGTGAGGAACATCTTCATCTGCATGGCCGTGGTGTTCTGCGCCTCGTCCAGGATGATGAAGGAGTTCGCCAGGGTGCGGCCGCGCATGAAGGCCAGCGGCGCCACCTCGATCTCCCCCGTGGTCAGGCGCTTCTGCACCTGTTCCGCCGGCAGCATGTCGTAGAGCGCGTCGTAGAGCGGGCGCAGATAGGGATCGACCTTGTCCTTCAGATCGCCGGGCAGGAAGCCCAGCCGTTCGCCCGCCTCCACCGCCGGGCGGGACAGCACGATGCGGTCCACCTGCCCGGTGATCAGCAGCGAGACGGCCTGCGCCACGGCCAGATAGGTCTTGCCCGTGCCGGCCGGCCCCAGGCCGAAGACCAGCTCGTTCTCCGCCAGCGCCTCCAGGTAGCGTGCCTGGGTCGGGGAGCGCGGGGCGATGACCCGGCGCTTGGTGCGCAGCCCGGCATTGGGGTTGGAAAGGCTGGACAGCACCTGGTCGCGCAGCGCCGCGTCGGCCGTGCCGGCCATGCGGATGGCGGCGTCCACCTCGGCCACGCCGACCGCCATGCCGGCCTTAAGCCGCTCCCACAGCGCCTCGAACACCGAGCGGGCGGCCTGCGCCTCGTCCTCGGGGCCGGCGATGGTCAGCAGGTTCCCGCGGGAGATCAGGCTGACGCCCAGCCGCTTCTCGATCCGGCTCAGATGCTGCTCATGCTCACCGAACAGCAGCGGCAACAGGCGGTTGTCGTCGAAGGTCAGGTCGATGCGGCGGTCGCCCGTGGGCGCGGGGGAACCCGGCGTCAAACCCCTGCCTCCGCACTGGCCGTCTCGGGCGCGACGGGATGCGCGTGGACGTGCTCGCCGACCACGACCGTGCCGGACAGGCTGTTGGCGTGGGCGTCGCTGATGCGCACCTCAACGATCCGGCCGAGCAGACGTTCCGGCGCCTCGGCATGCACGGCCTGCATCCAGGGCCCTCGGCCCAGAAGCTGGCCCGGCTTCTTGCCGCGGCGGTCGAACAGGACCGGCTGCACGCGGCCGACGCAGGCCGTGTTGAAGGCCGTCTGCTGCGCCGTCAGGAGCTGCTGCAACGCTTCCAGCCGCTCGGCCTTCACGCTTTCCGGCACCTGCCGCCCGTCCATCGCCGCGGCCGGGGTGCCGGGCCGGGCGCTGTACTTGAAGCTGTAGGCCTGGGCGTAGCCGATCTCCGTCACCAGCCGCAGCGTGTCGGCGAATTCCTGGTCGGTCTCGCCGGGGAAGCCGACGATGAAATCGCTGCTGAGCGCCAGATCCGGCCGCGCCGCCCGCATGCGCTCGACCACGCGGCGATAGTCGTCCGCCGTGTGTCTGCGGTTCATCGCCTGGAGGATGCGGTCGTTGCCCGACTGCACCGGCAGATGCACGAAGGGCATGAGCTGCGGCACCTCGGCATGGGCGGCGATCAGCTCCGCGTCCATGTCGTTGGGGTGCGAGGTGGTGTAGCGGATGCGGGCCAGCCCGTCGATCTCCGCCAGCTCCCGGACCAGCCGGCCCAGGCCCCAGGGGGTGCCGTCCGGCCCGTCGCCATGGTAGGCGTTGACGTTCTGGCCCAGCAGGGTGATCTCGACCACGCCGTCCGCCACCAGCCGCGCGGCTTCCGCCAGCACCTGGGCGGCGGGGCGGGAGAACTCGGCGCCGCGGGTGTAGGGCACGACGCAGTAGGTGCAGAACTTGTCGCAGCCCTCCTGCACCGAGAGGAAGGCGGACGGCCCGGACGGGGAGGCCCCCTCTTCGGGCAGGCTGTCGAACTTGCTCTCCACCGGGAAGTCGGTGTTGACGACGCCGCCGGTGCCGCGCACGGCGCGCGCCACCATCTCGGGAAGCTGGTGATAGGTCTGCGGGCCGAACACCATGTCCACATGCGGCGCCCGCATCATGATCTCCGCCCCTTCGGCCTGCGCGACGCAGCCGCCGACGGCGACGATCATGCGGCCGCCCGTGGCCGCGCGGGCGGCCTGGAGCGGGCGCAGCCGGCCCAGGTCGGAATAGACCTTCTCCGCCGCCTTCTCCCGGATGTGGCAGGTGTTCAGGATGACCATGTCCGCGCCGTCGGGCGCGTCGGTGGGCTCGTACCCCAGCGGCGCCAGGACATCGGCCATGCGGCCGCTGTCGTAGACGTTCATCTGGCAGCCGTAGGTCTTGATGTAGAGCTTCTTCTTCAAGCCTGTCCCCAGCCGTCCCGGCGGTCCGGGCCAAGTCCCGCGCGCCGGCAGCCCGCCATCGCCCCGCAGGGTGGCGCCCCGCAGGGTAGCACGGAAGGCGCGGCCCGCATCGCGCGGGCCACGCCGAGCCGCAAAGATAAGCACCCCGGCGCCGCAGTCAACGGCGCTCGTGAACGATGCGCGTCGGCGGTGCCCTCAACAGCGCCCGCCGGTCGCCCCCCGTCGCGGCTGGGGAGCGGCGGACAGGGGAGGGCGGGCAGGGGAGGGCGGGCAGAGGCGCAGGCGGTCGGGAGATCAGCCGCCGGAGATGCCGCAGGCCTTGTTGATCGCCTGATAGGCGGCGGAAGTGCCGGACAGGCTGTAGGTGTCCACCGTGCGCGTCCCGCGGGAGGAGGTGCCGCGCACCACCATGGTGGTGCCCTGGCGGATGGCCTGGGCCAGGGCGCGGTCGGTCTGGTCGTCGCGTGCCCAGGCGGTATCGCCGTCGGTGAACAGCTTGAAGCTCTGGCCGCCGACCTGGACGGTCACCTCGCTGCCTTCGGCGAAGGCATAGCCGGCCACGAAGCTGACCACGTCCACCACCTTCTCCTGCGGGCGGTGGGTGACCAGGGCGAAGGCGTCGTCACGGCGGCTGTAGTCGCCTTCCTGCTTCTTGGGTTTGCTCGCCATCCAGCACACGGGACCGCCCCCCTCCTCGATGGTGAAGGCGTTCCAGTCGCGGTACGTGCCAAGAAGGCGCGGTTCAGCGGCCTGGGCCGTGCCGGCTGGCAGCGTCAGCCCGGCCAGGGAAAGGGAGGCCAGCGCGATGGCGGCGGTCAGACGTTCGGCAAGTCGCATGGGCAAGCCTGGCGGAAACCGGAATCCATCCTAGTTCTGTAGCGGAAAAGCGTGGCGGATCGAAGGCGCAAATTATCCCGGCGCGGCTGTGATCCATTTTGCGGACGCGCCCGTATCAGGTGGCGATGGACCAGATGGCCCTTTATAGTCCGGTATTCGGACGGTTCGATCCGGGAATATTCCCCGGTTTCCGGACCGATTCCCGGGCGGGAAAGGCCATGGACACGATACCGATGGACGAAGTCGTGCCGGCCGACGATGTCGGCTCGATGGACGAAATCGGCTCGATGGACGAAATCGGTCCGATGGACGGGATCGTGCCGGCGGGCGGCGACCGGACGGCGGTGCGGCGTGCGCCGGTGGACGGCGCCGTCGCGGAACGGCTGGGGGCCCTGCTGCTCCGGGTCGGCCGTGAGCGCGACCGCGGCGCCTTCGCCATGCTGTTCCAGTACTTCGCCCCGCGGCTGAAGTCCTTCCTGCTGCGGCAGGGGATGGAGGCCGGCGCGGCCGAGGAGATCGTGCAGGAGGTGATGGTCAGCGTCTGGCGGCGGGCGGACAGTTTTGATCCGGCGCTGGCGACGGCCTCGACCTGGATCTTCGCCATCGCCCGCAACCGGCGCATCGACCTGCTGCGCCGCGAGCGGCGGCCGGAGATCGACCCGGACGACCCGGCCCTGGTGCCGGAGACCGAGGTTGAACCGGTCGACCGCGCGCACGAGGCGGAAGAACGGAACGAACGGCTGCACCGGGCGATCCGGCAGTTGCCGGCAGAACAGGCGGACCTGTTGATGATGGCCTATTTCGAGGACAAGCCGCACAGCCAGATCGCGGCCGAGAGGAACCTGCCCCTGGGAACCGTCAAGTCCCGGCTGCGGCTGGCCCTGGCCCGCCTGCGGACCGCCATGGGGGACGAGCGATGACGGATCAGTTCCAGATGCAGCGGGACGGGATGGAGCGGCGGCGCGGTGGCGCGTCCCCGGTCCAGTACCATCCGGGGGACGACCTGCTGGTCGCCTATGCCGCCGGGTCCCTGCCGGAGGCGATGAGCCTGATCGTCGCCACGCACCTGGCGCTCTGCCCGCACTGCCGCGCCGAGGTGCGCCGGCTGGAGGCCGTGGGCGGCGCGCTGCTGGAGGAGATGCCGGCGGCCCCCGTCTCCGACGCCCTGCTGGACGCCGTGATGGCCCGGCTGGACGCGCCCGGCGGTGACACGCTGCTGGCGCCGCCGCCGGCCGCCGGCCTGCGCGGCACCCGTGCCACGGCCACCCGCAGCGCCGCGGCCGGCGCCATCCGGCGCACGGCCACCGCCCCGGTGCTGCCCGAACCGCTGCGCAGCTATGTCGGCCGCGACCTGGGCGGCCTCTCCTGGACCCGCATCGTCCGCGGGGTGGAAGAGGTGATGGTGCCCTGCGGCGGCGACGCCAAGGTCAAGCTGATGCGCATCCACCCCGGCATCGCCGTGCCGCGGCACACGCACCGGGGCAGCGAACTGACCCTGGTGCTCCAGGGCGGCTACCGCGACGGCGGGCTGCACTATCTGCGCGGCGACTTCGCCGCGACGGATGCGGAGGTGGATCACGGCCCCGTGGCCGACAGCGACGGGGAATGCATCTGCATCGCCGTCACCGACGCCCCGCTGCGCCTGACCGGCCCGTTCGGACGGCTGCTGAACCCCTTCATCCGCTCCTGATCCCCGGCTGCCCGCCCGGCGGGCGGATCCGGCCATTGCCCTTGGCCGCCGGGTCCGGGCGCGCTACCCCGGTTCCGGTATCGCCGTGAGGGGGGCAGTCGCCATGACGGACACGCAGGACCCGGTCCGGGCCCATCCGGTGGCCCATCGCGTCGAAGGCGGTGGCGGCATCGGTCTGTCGGTGCTGGAGGCGGGCGATCCCGCCGGCCCGCCGATCCTGTTCCTGCACGGATTCTGCCAGAGTGCGCTGGCCTGGCGTCCCCTGTTCCAGGGGCCGCTGGCCGCGCGCTTCCGCCTGCTGGCCCTGGACCTGCGCGGCCATGGCGGCTCCGACCGGCCGTCGGCGACGGGCGGTGCCCCCGGTCCCTATGCCGACGGCGACCTCTGGGCCGACGACGTGGCCGGGGCGCTGGACGGGCTGGGGGTGGAGAAGGCGGTGCTGGTCGGCTGGTCCTATGGCGGGGCGGTGCTGGCCGACCATCTGCGCCGGCACGGCGCGGCCCGGGTGGCCGGCATCGTGCTGGCCGGGGCCTGCCCGCGGCTGGGACCGGCGGCGCGGCCCTTCATGGGGCCGCTCGGCCGGCAGCACTTCCCGGCCCTGATGGGCGGCGACTTCGCGGCCCAGGTGGCGGCCTGCCGGGCGCTGGCACACGGCATGACGGTGGCGCCCGTGGCGGCGGAGGATCTGGAGACCGGCATCGCCGCGACCATGAGCGTGCCGCCGGCCGTGCGCTGGGGGATGATGCGGCGGGAGGCGGATTTCGACCCGGTGCTGGCGGCCTATGGCGGGCCGGCCCTGATCGTCCACGGGGCGGAGGACCCGGTGGTCCTGCCCGATCTGGCGCGGCATCTGGCCGGGCTGCTGCCGCAGGCCCGGCTGCATCTCTATGACGGGGTGGGGCATGCCCCCTTCCAGGAGCGGCCGGACCGTTTCGCCGCCGATCTGGCGGCCTTCATGGATTCGGTGTGAGAGTCTGTCACGGCTGACGCGGGGTCAGGCCGCGGCGCGCCCGCTCTCCGGCGGGGGCGGGGACGGCAGCAGCAGGCAGTTGCCCGCCGGCACCGCCGACGCCTGGCCGCCGGCATCCTCGATGATGGCCCAGCGCCCCTCCAGCGCGGTGCAGCGCCCGATCATGCCCATGCCGTCCACGAAGACATCGCGGCCGACAAGGTCGTGCGGGTCCTGGGGGGGCGAAAGCGGCGGGGCGGTCCTGCCCGGCATGGTCGTCCTCTCCTTGCGCCGTTGCATCCGGAAAGACCAACAGGCGATCCGGCCCCAGGCTCCCTGGTCCCGTCCGGTTCCGCAGACTGTGCCATCACTTGTCATACCGGCGCCCGTCCCATGGGGCGCGGACTCTTCCCGGCCGGGCCGTGTGCGGACCGGCGGACAGGGACGGGCATGCCGCGGCCGTTCTTTCCGGTCGGGGGCCGTCCGTCGGGACAACGGGGACAGGATGGCGCGTCACCCGTGAAGAATGGGTAAACGGTTCCGCCGCAGAATGAATGGGCGAAAGAACGGACGCCGGGGATATCGGAGGGAAAGGCGGGGCCGCCAGGGGCGGGGCAGGGGGCGGATCGGCGCGCGCGCCGGGGGATCAGGCCCCCTCGGCGAGGTCGAAGATCTGGTCCATGTCGTGGATCTGGACCTTGTTGCCTTCGAGCAGGGAGATCACCCGGCTGGTCTTGAGCTGGGTGAAGGTGCGGCTGACGGTTTCCGTCGTCAGGCCGAGATAGTCCGCGATGTCGGCCCGGCTCATCGGCACATGCACCGGGTTCTCCTTGTGGCCGCGGCGCTGCGCCCGCTGCGACAGCATCATCAGGAAGGAGCAGATCTTCTCCTTCGCCGTCTTGCGGCCGAGCAGCAGCATCTGGTCCTGCGCCGCCGCCAGCTCGTTCGAGGCCATGGAGAACAGCCGCCGCTGCATCTTGGGGAATTCCTCCAGCAGCGCGTCCATGCGCCGGCGGGGGAAGCGGCAGAGCGTCACCGGGGTGACGGATTCGGCGGAATAGGCATAGGTGTCGTTGACCGACAGGCCCAGGAAATCCCCCGGCAGCAGGAAGCCGGTGATCTGCCGCCGCCCGTCGGGCAGCAGCTTGTAGAGCTTCATGGTGCCGGCGGTCACGTTGTAGAGCGTCTCGGCCGGATCGCCTTCGGCGAAGATCGTGTGCCCCGCCTCGTGCCGCACGGTCTGGAGGATCTCGGCCAGACGGCGCAGCTCCTCGACCTCCAGGGCGGCGCAGACCGTCAGGGAACGGACCGGGCAGGCGCCGCACGGGTTTATGTCGGCATGCGCATTCAGGTCCCTGACCCTCCCCATATCGAACGGAGGCATTGCCGACTCCCGACGACCCATGTTGCGGGCGAATAATGCGCCCAACGCTGTAAATTGGCAACCGCCCTAAGGTGCGCGGCCGTTGTGGCAGTTGCGCACATTGGCGGTGGACCCGCCACAGGCAGGTCGCGGGCAAGCAGAACCTCCCGATACTCACAAGTTTTCAAGGGTCTTGCGCAGTCGTGACGGCGCGGCTGCTTCAGAAAGCCGCGGCATCTCTCGTAATGTCTAATCTGGACTGTCCAGGCAGGGAGTTACCCCGAACGGGCGGGTCTCCGGGAACTGGTCTTGATCCAAGTCAAGGTCTTTTCCGGGGCGGCGGGCCAGTCTGGACCGGCGTGAATACCGGAAGCACCATGCCTGACAGCTATGTTGCCAAGCCGCTGGACGCCCGGCGCATCGACCAGGCCTTCCCCGTCGTTCAGACCGTCCTGCCCCGGCTGGGGCTGGAGCGGTGGCGCGCCTATGCGGCCGAGATGATCGGGGCGACTCCGGCGGAAATCGGGGCCGCCCCGGGCAAGGTGGTGAAGCTGCCGATCGCGCAGCCGACCGGGATCATCGTGGCCCAGCTCCGCCACGGCTACATCCACGGTCTGTTCGCCTATACGGTGCTGCCCAATCTCTGCCACGGCAAGGTGCTCCAGGTGGACCTGATGGTCGCGGCGGACATGTTCGACCCCGCCGCCATCGCCGAGGCGCTGCTGGCGGAGATGGACCGGCTGGCCCGCCAGCTCCGCTGCGACGCCATCCACCTGTCGCTGCCCAAGCCGCCGGCCGGATCCCAGTACGACCGCATCCTCCAGCTCGGCCTCGTCAGCGAGGGCGTGCGCCTGTGCAAGTCCCTCGCCCCGGCGGAAGCCGCGGGCTGAGTCGCGGCTCCGTCCGTCGCAATGCGCGGCGGCAATGCGCGGCGGACCGTTGCAAGCCGGCGCGGCGGCGTTATCTTCCGCGCCCATGACCGACATCGCCCCCGCCCCCGCGTCCGCCAAGGACTATCCCGTTCTCCGTCTCCAGGCCGGACGCCACAAGCGCGCCCAGCACGGCCATCCCTGGGTCTATTCCAACGAGGTCCAGATGGACACGGCGGCCAAGGCGCTGCCGGCCGGGTCCATCGTGCGGGTGCTGGATGCCGGCGGTGCCTTCCTGGGCATCGCCACCTTCAACCCGCACACCCTGATCTCCTGCCGCTTCCTGTCGCGCGACCCGGCCGTGCGCGTCGATGCCGGCTTCTTCGCCGCCCGCATCCGCCGCGCGCTGGAAATCCGCGAGCGCCTGTTCGACCGGCCCTTCTACCGGCTGGTGCATGCCGAGAGCGACGGGCTGCCGGCGCTGATCGTGGACCGTTACGGCGACGTGCTGGTGGTGCAGGCCAACACGGTCGCCATGGACGCCCGCCTGCCGGAGATCCTGGAGGCGTTGGACACGGTGCTGGCGCCGCGTGCCATCGTGCTGCGCAACGACAGCGCCGCCCGCTCCTACGAGGGGCTGCCGGAGGAGGTGCGCGTCGCCAAGGGCGAGGTCTCCGGCCTGATCCCGGTGGAGGAGAACGGCGCCACCTTCTTCGCCGACCTCTCGGGCGGGCAGAAGACCGGCTGGTTCTTCGACCAGCGCGACAACCGCTCCTTCATCGCCAACCTCTGCCGCGGCAAGCGCACCATCGACTTCTACACCTACACCGGCGGCTTCGGCGTGCTGGCCGCGGCCCGCGGTGCCGCGCACGTCACCCTGGTGGACCGCTCGCAGGCCGCCCTCGACATCGCCCAGAAGGCGGCCGCGGCCAACGGCTGCGCCGACCGGGTGGAGGCGCGCAAGGCCGACGCCTTCCACGAGCTGGAGAAGCTGGTGGCCGAGGGGCAGCGCTGGGAGGTGGTGATCTGCGATCCGCCGGCCTTCGTGAAGTCGCGCAAGGATCTGGCCGTCGGCAGCCGCGCCTACCGCAAGATGACCAAGGCCGCGGCCCGGCTGACCGCCCCCGGCGGGCTGCTGCTGGTGGCGAGCTGCTCGCACAACATGGAGCCGCCGCTGTTCCACCAGGAGGTCGCCCGCGGCGTGGCCGAGGCGGGGCGCGACTCCCGCATCCTGCGCTTCGCCGGTGCCGGCCCGGACCATCCGGTACACCCGCTGCTGCCGGAGACGCAGTACCTGAAGGCCATGGTGCTGGCGCTGGACTGACGGCGGCGCGCCCTCAGGGTACGTCGGCGATGCGCAGCCAGAGACGGCCGGGCGGGGCCTCGTCCGGCGGCCCCACGGGGCTGAAGCCGTAGCCGCGGTAGAACGCCTCCGCCCGCTCGTCGGTGGCATCCAGAACGACGGCCTGGATGCCGACCTCCGAACTGACGCGCTTCGCCCGGCGCAGGGCGTCGGCGAACAGCAGGGTGCCGATGCCCCGCCCGCGGTAGCGCCGGTCCACGCCGAAGCCGGCGATCCGGATGGCGCCCGCCGCGGCGTCGGGGCGCAGCTTCGCCGCCGCCCCCGTCCGCCAGCCGTCGATGCGGTGGCCGTGCAGGGTGTAGAAGCCGCGCACCCGCGCGTCCCCGCTCTCCACCGCCACGAAGGCGCGGCCCAGATGCACGGCCTGCAAGGCCAGCGCGTCCGCAAGGTATGCGTTCACAAGCGGCATCCCGGCGTCGAAGCCGGCCGTCACATGCTCCGGTCCCAGCGGTTCGATGCGGAGGCGCGGCAGCGTCTCAGCAGATCGGTTCATCCACCACCCGCTCATAGACGTCCATCAGATCGCGCAGGGCGCTGCTGGGCGAGGGCGGGGTGTCCAGGGCGGCGGCAAGGGCTTCGAACTGCTGGATCGGCAGACGGGTGGAAAAGCGCGTCTCCAGCTCCGCCAGCGCCCGGTCGAAGGCGGCCTTGGTGACGAAGTCGGAGGTGTCCTGCCCGGCCAGCAGCGCCGCCGCCTCGATCGTCCGCTTCACCGAGGGACGCACGCGCTGTTCCATCCGGTCGCTCCGCCGTTCGTCGGCCGCGGCCGCCAGGGTATCGGGAAGCCGCCCCAGATCCGTCACTGCTGACATCGCCGTTCCCTTTGTCCGGTAAATGTACGGACAACCATGGGCCTCATCGTTTCACTTGTCAAACCATACCGACAGGGGTCTCCAAGGCGCCGGAGAACCGCCCGTCCGGGGGCGTTGCCCGTGCCGCTTCCCCGATCGGAAAGCGACACCCGGAAGAAAATATGACGGCGCTGTGACGCAGCGTGCAGGTCCGGCTTGACTCCCCCTTTTACTCTGGGGGAGCATAACCACATAAATGCTCAATTCGAGCATAAGTCCCGTCCGCCGCTTCCCGCCGGCCGGACGCGGGCCGGAACCGGAGGACGTCCCCATGGCCATCGCCGAGATGGACCTTGCCTACACCCCCGCCGTCGCCGCGGCGACCCGGCCGCTCTACGACCGCGTCCGCCACGTCATTCCGGAGGTGGAATGGCCGTTCCACGCGCCGCTGGTGCAGGCGATCAACCGGCTGAAGCGGGAGCGCAACGCCGTCATCCTGGCGCACAACTACCAGACGCCGGAGATCTATCATTGCGTGGCCGACATCGTCGGCGACAGCCTGGCCCTGGCGCGCGAGGCGACGAAGACCGACGCGGACGTGATCGTTCTGGCCGGCGTCCATTTCATGGCCGAAACGGCCAAGATCCTGAACCCGGAGAAGACGGTGCTGATCCCGGACGCGGGCGCCGGCTGCTCCCTGGCCGAAAGCATCACGGCGGCCGACGTGCGCCTGCTGCGCGAGCGCTATCCCGGCGTGCCGGTCGCCACCTATGTCAACACCTCGGCCGAGGTGAAGGCGGAGAGCGATGTCTGCATCACCTCGGGCAACGCGGTGGACGTGATCGAGGCGCTGCCCGGCGACAGCGTGCTCTGCATCCCCGACGAATACCTCGCCCAGTGGGTGGCGACGCAGACGCGCAAGAAGGTGATCGCCTGGAAGGGTCACTGCGAGGTGCATGAGCGTTTCACCGGGGAGCAGCTCGCCGCCTACCGCCGGCAGTTCCATGGCGACCTGATCATCATCGCCCACCCCGAATGCCCGCCCGACGTGCTGGCGGAGGCGGATTTCGTCGGCTCCACCGCGAAGATGCAGGGCTTCGTGGAGACACAGCAGCCGAAGCGGGTGCTGATGGTCACCGAATGCTCCATGGCGGACAATCTGGAGGCGGCGAACCCGGCGGTGGAGTTCGTGAAGCCCTGCAACCTGTGCCCGCACATGAAGCGCATCACCCTGTCCAACATCCTGCAATCGCTGACGACGCTGGAGCCGCGGGTAGAGGTCGATGCGGCCGTGGCCGCGCGCGCCCGCCGCGCCGTGGACCGCATGCTGGAGCTGAGCCGCTGACCCGCGCGGCGGGAGGAGGGAGCATCATGGACGGCGTCGCCGTGTCCTGCACCGACGTGCTGGTGGTCGGCTCCGGCCTTGCCGGCATGGTCGCGGCGCTGCGGCTGGCGCCGCGCCGGGTGACGCTGCTGACCAAGACGGAAGGGCTGCCCGGCGGCTCCAGCCTGTGGGCGCAGGGCGGCATCGCCGCGGCGCTGGGCGCCGACGACACGCCCGAGGCCCACGCCGCCGACACGGTGGAGGCCGGCGCCGGCCTGACCGATCCCGTCCTGGCGGACCTGCTGGCCCGCGACGGGGCGGAACGGCTGGCCGCCTGGATCGCGGCCGGGCTGCCGGTGGACCGCGACGCCCAGGGCCGGCCCGCCGTCGGGCGGGAGGCCGCGCATTCCGCCCCGCGCATCCTGCACGCCGGCGGCGACGCCACCGGCCGCACCGTGGTCGGCTGGCTGGCGGAGCGGGTGCGGCAGGCGCCGCACATCACGGTCCGCACCGGGGCCGTGGCCTGGGAGCTGGTGCGGGCGCGCGGCCGGGTCTGCGGCCTGCTGGCCTTCCATGCCGGGGCCGACGCGGATGGGGGGGACGGCGGGGGCTGGGTCTTCCACCGCTGCGGCAGCGTGCTGCTGGCGACGGGCGGCATCGGCCAGCTCTACCGTCATTCCACGAACCCGGCCGAGGCGACGGGCGACGGGCTGGCGCTGGCCGCCCTGGCCGGGGCGGGCCTGCGCGATCTGGAGTTCGTGCAGTTCCATCCGACTGCGCTCGCCAGCGACGCGCCGGGCCGCACGCCCCTGCTGACGGAGGCGCTGCGCGGCGCCGGGGCGCTGCTGCTGGACGGCGCGGGCCGCCGCTTCATGCCGGCGGAGCATCCGCTGGCCGAGCTGGCGCCGCGCGACGTGGTGGCCCGCGCCATCGGCCGCCGCATCGCCCGCGGCGAGCCGGTCCTCCTGGACCTGCGCGCGATCTGGGCGGCGGGCGGCGCGGCGCGCTTCCCCACCGTGGCCGGCATCTGCGCCGAGGCCGGGATCGACCCGGCCCGCCGGCCGGTGCCGGTGGCGCCGGCGGCGCACTACCACATGGGCGGCATCGCCACCGACCGCGACGGGCGCAGCGACGTGCCCGGCCTCTGGGCCTGCGGCGAGGTGGCCGGCACCGGTGTCCACGGGGCGAACCGGCTGGCCTCCAACTCGCTGCTGGAGGCCCTGGTCTTCGCCGAGCGCGCCGCCGCCGCCATCCTGGCCGGCCCGGTGCCCGCGCTGCCGCCCGTGCCGGTGCCCCGGGTCCCGGCGCTGCCGGCCGACGCCGCGGCGCTGGAGGCGCTGTCGGGCCGGGCGCGCGCCGTCATGTCCGCCGGCTGCGGGCTGGTGCGCGACGGTGCGGGGCTGGAGGCCGCGGCCGCCGCCCTGGCCGGGGTGCAGCGGGAGGCGGACGGGCTGCCGCGCGCCGCCATGACCGGGCCGGCCGGCGCTGCCGGGGAGCGGGTGCGGGCGGCGGCGGAGCTGCGCTCCCGCCTGATCGTCTCCCGCCTGATCGTGCAGGCGGCCCTGGCCCGCCGCGAAAGCCGCGGCGCCCACTGCCGCACCGACTGGCCGGAGCCGCGCGAGGTCTGGCGCCGGCACCAGACCCTGACCCTCGACCGCCCCGCGGATGCGGGAACCGTTGCCGCGGCGGAACCGCCGGAGCTGGCGCTCGCCGGCTCCGACTGAGAGCCGCCCCAGTTCATTCCATTTCCGAAACAACCGGGCGGCGGCGCCGCCTTCCACCGGGACCCTCCGATGTACCATTCCCCGCCCTATCCGCTCCTCTACGAGGATCTGGTCCGCCGCGCCCTGCTGGAGGATCTGGGGCCCGCCGGCGACATCACGGCCGAGGCCTGCGTCTCCACGCGGGCCCGGGCGCGCGCCGCGCTGCGGGCGCGCAAGGCCGGCATCGTGGCGGGGCTGGAGCCGTCCCTGCTGGCCTTCCGCCTGCTGGACCCGACGCTCGCCGTCCGCATCGAGGCGCCGGACGGCACGGCGGTGGAGCCGGGCGGCGTGCTGGCCGTGGTGGAGGGGGCGGCGCGACCGATCCTCTCGGCCGAGCGGACGGCGCTGAACCTGCTGGGCCGGCTCTGCGGCATCGCCACCCAGACGGCGGCGCTGGTCCGGGCGATCGACGGCACCGGGGCGGCCATCGTCTGCACCCGCAAGACCACCCCCGGCCTGCGCGCGCTGGAGAAGTACGCGGTGCGCGTGGGCGGCGGCCAGAACCACCGCTTCGGCCTGGACGACGCGGTGCTGATCAAGGACAACCATCTGGTCGCCGCGGGCGGCCTGCGCGCCGCCGTGCAGCGCGCCCGCGCCCGTGCCGGGCACATGGTGAAGATCGAGGTCGAGGTGGACACGCTGGAGCAGCTCGCCGAGCTGCTGACCCTGCCGGTGGACGCCGTGCTGCTGGACAACATGGCCCCGGACACGCTGCGCCAGGCGGTGGCGATGGTCGGCGGCCGCATGATCACCGAGGCGTCGGGCGGCATCACGCCGGAAAGCGTGCGCGCCGTGGCGGAGACGGGCGTCACCCTGATCTCGCTCGGCTGGCTGACCCACAGCGTGCGGAACTTCGACATCGGGCTGGACTTCGAGCCGGTCTGAGCCGCCGGACGCGCCGGCAATGCCGCGGGGCAGGGGCGCCGGCGGGGCGCGCATCCGGGGGGGCAGGGCAACGGTGCCGCACCCGGTTGCGCCGGCCGCCGGACCGTGATACCCCTGTCGGCCTTACGGAGTTGCGCGTCGATGACGAAGAGCTTTCCATCCTTTTCGTTTTATTGGTGGACCACCGACATGGCGGCCCACCGTTCGCGCTTCTGACGATGAACCAAGGGCCGCCGGCGCAAGTCGGTGGTCCTGGTCGCTTCCCTCCGCTCCCCGCGGCCCGTCCAGACCCCCGACACGCACTCCGGCGACCCTGCAACCGCAAGGGCTGCACCATGACGCTCGCCGTTTCCCCGCTGGTCTGCGGGATATCGCCTCCGGTCACCGCCGCCGCGGTGGAGGTGGCCGTGCCCGAGACGCTGGACCTCTCCCATCTGCCCCGCCTGATCCATCCAGCCGTCGCCCGTTCCCGCCGCTGCCGCACCCTGGTGGCGCTGCTGCCGCCCGCCCCGTCCCTGCCGGACACTGCCCTGCACCGCTTCACCGCGGCGCTGCTGGCCTTCGGGCTGGCGGAGGATGCCCGCCTGCGGGTCGGGCCGGCCGGCGCGCCGGCCCTGCGGCTGCCCGACGCGGCAGAGGGGGATGACGATGCGGGCCTGCTGGCCGCCCTGCCGCTGTTTCCCGAGGCCGGGGCCGTGCGCGCCTTCGTCGCCTCGCTGGACGACGACGGGCGCCCCGCTGGCCTGCCGAAGGACCCCGACGGCAGCGTGATCTACCGGCTCTACGCCCGGCTGGCCGAGCCGCCGCGGACGGAGACGCTGCGCCTGCGCTTCCTCTCCGGCATCTCCTGGGAGGATGCGCGCGAGGCGCTGGCGGGCCTGATCCTGCGCCTGACGGGCGGGGCGGCGTCCCCCTTCGGCCGGTACGCGGCCGAGCCGGAGGCGCTGGCCGACCTGCTGGCCGTCGGCGCCCCCCGCGCCGCCTGATTCTCCCTGCCGGCCGCTCCAGCCGGCCCGCCCTGTCGGGACGGATCAGGCCGGCAGGCTGTCCAGCGCCTCCCGGCAGGCCGTCTCGCAGCGGGTGCAGGCCTCGGCACAGAGGCGGCAGTGGGCGTGCGCCCCGGCGTGGCGGGCGCATTCCTCGCCGCAGCGGCGGCAGGCCAGGGCACAGGCGTCCAGCACCGCGCGCAGCACCGGCACGTTGCCGCCGGTCCGCCGGCTGGCCACGGCGCTGACCGCAAGGCAGAGATCGGCGCAGTCCAGGTTCAGCCGGATGCACTGGCGCAGCTCGGCCACCATGCCTTCCGCCAGACAGGCGTCGGCGCAGGCGGTGCAGGTCCGGGCACAGGCCAGCGTCTCCTCGATACAGGCGGCCAGGGCGGGGTTCAGGTCGTCGCGGACATCGGGATGGGCGGCGATCATCTCGCGCATTGACATGGTCGGTCTCCGGTTCGGGGATCGGGTCACGATCCGGGAAGAACCGCCGGCGGCCGGATTGGTTTCCTCCCGGGCCTTTACACGCTTCGATAATTCGATTATCGTCGAAACATGGAAACAAGAAAGGCCGTCGAGGCGCTGGCCGCCCTGGCCCAGGATACCCGGCTGACCGTCTTCCGCCTGCTGGTGCGCCGGGGGCCGGAGGGGCTGAGCGCGGGGGACATCGCGGCGGTGGCAGGCGTCGCGGCGTCCACCCTCTCGCACCATCTGGCGGCGCTGGAGCGGGCGGGGCTGCTGCGCTCCTGGCGGGTGCAGCGGCAGGTCTTCTACGCCACGGATCTGGACGGCACGCGGCGGCTCATGGCCTTCCTGCTGGAGGACTGCTGCCAGGGCCGGCCGGAGCTGTGCGCCGTTCCCGGCACCGGTTCGCCGGGCGCCGGTTCCGGCTGCCCGGACCCTTCCTGCCGCCCGCCAGGCGGCTGATCCCCGCACCGGACCACGGACCACCCAGGGACCGCCAGCCCCAGCGACTGCCAGCCAGGAGAGGACCACCATGGCCGACACCGACAGCACCCGCGTCTATTCGGTGCTCTTCCTCTGCACCCACAACAGCGCCCGCAGCATCATGGCCGAGGCCATCCTGAACCGGATCGGCGGCGGCCGCTTCCGCGCCTACAGCGCCGGCAGCCATCCGTCGGGGCAGCTGAACCCGACCGTGCGGGCGCTGCTGACCAGCCTGAAGTACGACCTGTCCGGCGCCCGCTCCAAGGACTGGAGCGGGTTCGCCGGTCCGGACGCACCGGCGCTGGACTTCGTCATCACCGTCTGCGACCAGGCCGCCGGCGAGGTCTGCCCGATCTGGCCGGGGCAGCCGATGACGGCGCACTGGGGCTTCCCCGACCCTTCCGCCGTCACCGGCCCGGAGGCGGAGAAGCATGCCGTGGCGGCGGACGTCTACCGCATGATCCACCGCCGGCTGGAGATCTTCGTCAACCTGCCGATCCGTGCCCTGGACCGGCTGAGCCTGAAGCGCCGGCTGGACGAGATCGGCGCGGCACCGCTTGAAGGCGCGACGCCGGCCGGGGGTGCGGCATGACCGCCGTCGCCGACGACCGCGGGGCCGCTCCGCTCGGCCTGTTCGAGCGCTGGCTGTCGCTCTGGGTGGCGCTCTGCATCGCCGGCGGCATCGCCCTGGGCAGCGTCGCGCCCGGCCTGTTCGGGCTGCTGAGCGGGCTGGAGGTGGCAAACGTCAATCTGGTCGTCGCCCTGCTGATCTGGGTGATGATCTACCCGATGATGGTGTCGGTGGACTTCGCCGCCCTGCGCCGGGTGGGCGACAAGCCGAAGGGGCTGGCGGTGACGCTGGTGGTGAACTGGCTGATCAAGCCCTTCACCATGGCGGCCCTGGGCGTGCTGTTCTTCGAGGGGCTGTTCCGCGACTTCGTGGACCCGGCCGACGCCAAGCAGTACATCGCCGGGCTGATCCTGCTGGGGGTGGCGCCCTGCACCGCCATGGTCTTCGTCTGGAGCCAGCTCACCCGCGGCGACGCCACCTATACGCTGGTCCAGGTCGGGGTGAACGACCTGATCATGGTGCTGGCCTTCGCGCCGCTGGTCGCCCTGCTGCTGGGGGTGACGGAGGTGGCGGTGCCGTGGGACACGCTGCTGCTGGCAGTGCTGCTCTATGTCGTGATCCCGCTGGCGGCCGGCTACGCCACCCGGCGGCGGCTGGAACGCCGGGGCGGCGCGGCCGCCGTGGCCGCCTTCACCGCCCGCTGCAAGCCCTGGACGGTGGTCGGGCTGCTGGCCACGGTGGTGCTGCTGTTCGGCTTCCAGGGCGGACGCATCCTGGCGCAGCCGCTGCTGATCGCGATGATCGCGGCGCCGCTGCTGGTGCAGAGCTACGGCATCTTCCTGATCGCCTATGCCTGGGCCTGGATCTGGCGCATCCCCTTCGCCATCGCCGCCCCGGCGGCGCTGATCGGCACCTCCAACTTCTTCGAGCTGGCGGTGGCGGTCGCCATCAGCCTGTTCGGGCTGGACAGCGGGGCGGCGCTGGCGACCGTCGTCGGCGTGCTGGTGGAGGTGCCGGTGATGCTGTCGCTGGTGGCGCTGGCGAACCGCACCCGCCGGTACTTCCCGGCGGACTGAGCGGCACCGGGGGCGTTCCCGCCGCCGGTCAGCCGGCGAGGTCGTCCATGAAGCGGGCCATGCGGACATCGAGCGCGGTGACGCCGCCGGCGTCGTGGGTCGTCAGCGTGACCTCGACCCGGTTGTAGACGTTGGACCATTCCGGGTGGTGGTTCATCGTCTCCGCCAGCAGGGCCACCCGGGTCATGAAGCCGAAGGCGGCGTTGAAGTCGGGGAAGACGAAGCTGCGCCGGATGGCGTCGCGCCCGTCCACCTCCCGCCACGCCGCCAGCCCCGCCAGCGCCTCGGCCCGTGCCGCGCCCGTCAGTGCCCCTGTCAGTGCCGTCGCCATGCTCTCCTCCCTGCCGTCGTTTCTGTCCGGAGACCCCGCGGCATCGCGGCGGCCCCGCCGCCGTTGACGTGGCCCGGACGCTTGCCCACGTCAAGCGGCCGCGGCAAGCTCCGGTCCGCACCACGAGAGGAACCCCATGGCGTCCCTGCGCCGTTTCACGACCGCCCCCACGCTGGAGGAGATCGAGGCGATCGCCGCCCGTGCCTTCGACACCATCCCGGAGGAGCTGCGCCGGCATGTGCGCAACGTCCTGATCCGGGTGGAGGACTTCCCCGACGAGGAGACCGAGCAGGAGATGGGCCTGGAAAGCCCGTTCGACCTGCTGGGGCTCTACCGCGGCGTCGGCCTGCCGTTCCAGAGCGTGTCCGACCTGCCGCGCGGGCCGGAGATGATCTATCTCTACCGCCGGCCGCTGCTGGACTACTGGTGCGAGACGGGGGAGGACCTGACGCATCTGGTGCGCCATGTCCTGATCCATGAGATCGGCCACCATTTCGGCTTCTCCGACGCCGACATGGAGGCGATCGAGGGTGGCACCGCCGGGGAGGCGGGCGCCTGACGGGCGGTCAGTACGCCGTCTCGCGGGACAGGAACTGGCGGCAGCGCTCGCTGCGCGGGTTGCCGAACACCTCGTCGGGGGTGCCTTCCTCCTCGACCCGGCCCTGGTGCAGGAACACCACCTTGCTGGAGACGTCGCGGGCGAAGGCCATCTCGTGCGTCACGATCAGCATGGTGTTGCCCTCGTCCGCCAGGGTGCGGATGACGCGCAGCACCTCCCCCACCAGTTCGGGGTCCAGGGCCGAGGTCGGCTCGTCGAACAGCATCACCTTCGGCTCCATCGCCAGCATGCGGGCGATGGCGGCGCGCTGCTGCTGACCGCCGGAAAGCTGGGCCGGATAGGCGTCCAGCTTGTCCGCCAGCCCGACCTTGGCCAGCAGGGCGCGGGCCCGCTCCACCGCCGCCTCCTTCGGCTGGCGCAGCACATGCACCGGCGCCTCGATGACGTTCTGGAGCACGGTCATGTGGGTCCAGAGATTGAAGCTCTGGAACACCATGCCCAGGCGCTGGCGGATGCGGTCCACCTGCTGGCGGTCGGCCGGGCGCGCGGCACCGGCGCGGTCGCGGGTCATCCGGATCGTCTCCCCCTGGATGGAGACGCGGCCCTCGTCGGGCACCTCCATCAGGTTGATGCAGCGCAGCAGCGTGCTCTTGCCCGAGCCCGACGAGCCGATCAGGGCGATCACGTCGCCCTCCCGCGCCGTCAGCGACACGCCCTTCAGCACCTCCAGATCGCCGAACCTCTTGTGCAGATCCTCGATGCGGATGGCTTCGCGGGCATCGGGCGGAACGGGCGGGTGCGGCATGGGACTGTCCGGTTGCTGTGACCGGGGTCGGAGGCTAGCGCGCCGGCGCCATGTTGGCAAAGCCCTGCTCGGCCTTTTCGGACGTGGTATCATCCCGGGTCCCGGTAGACGCCGGAAGCCGGCGCCGATCCGTGGCACGATCCGCCTTCACGCCTCCTTGCCCGCAACCCCGATCCCGAGCCATGAGCCAAGGCATCCAGCCCGGCCCCAACCGCGCCACCCATTTCCTGTTCGACCACAAGGTCTTCACCCTGGAAGGCGCGCGCTTCATCCTGTCCGCCACGACGGAGGAGCCGGTGATGCGCTTCCGCCTGGGCAAGAACGACGCGGAGGTCGCGCTCGACAAGCTCTGTGCGGAGTTCAACATCGACCCCAAGAGCTTCGACGGCCAGCTCCTGGACATGGCGGCGCGCGGGCTGAAATACGTCCGCCAGATCAAGCCCGGCGACAGCATCCCGAACGAGCTGCTGGACGGCACCGCCTCCTGGCGGGTGGATGAGAAGCACTACCAGATCGCCCGCGCCCGGCTGACGGTGCAGCTCGTCACCTGGATGACGGGCGGGGAGACGGTCATCACCAGCCTGGAGCATCTGGAACAGGTGGTCGGCGACCCGACCACCAAGGCCCGCGTCCATGACGCCTTCCGGATGATCGCGGACCGGCTCGCGCTCTCCGGCGATGTCGAGCAGGAGGTGGAGAAGCGGGTGGACCTGCTGGCGCAGGAACTGGCCTACATCGAGGGGCTGCGCGAGCGCATGCACCTGCTGGCGATGATCCGCCAGGGGCTGGAGACGGCGCACCGCATCTACAAGGCCGAGCGCACGATGCGGGAGGAGATCGTGCGGATGCAGACCCTCTGCCTGCCGCCGCTGGCGGACCTGGAGGCGCGCTTCGCCCAGGTCGATGCGCAGACCGGGGAGATCCTGGTCATGCTGCGCAAGTTCGAGCAGAACATCGCCTATATCCGGGAGATGCGCGACGACCTGCACCAGTGCCTGATGCCCTGGGAGGAACTGCTGGAGGACTGGCAGGCCCTGCAAGGGGCGGAGATGCCGCCGCTCGACAAGGGCCCGGCGCTGGATGCGCTGCTGAAGAAGACCTACCACTTCCTGGCCCGGCGTTTCAGCCAGGCCAGCCAGTGGAAGCTCGCCAACCGCCGGCCGCCGAAATAGCGGCCGGCCCCGGCTTCAGCGCCCCGGCGTCAGCATCCGGGGCTCAGCGTCCGGGCGGGCGCCAGCGGCTTTCGGTCGGCGGCGTATCGTCGCCGCCCTCGCCCTCCAGCCGGTAGCGCTCCTCGCGCACCTCGACCCAGTCGCCCTCGATCACGTCGGGGCCGCCATGGGCGCGGCCGCCGGGCCGGCCGGCGCCGTCCAGCGGGCCGCCGGGCCGCATCCCGGCCGGGCCCGTGGTGACGACGACCATGTTCATCCGCCCGAACAGCCACGACCGCACCGGCGGCAGGAACAGCAGCAGGCCGGCGATGTCGGAGAGGAAGCCGGGGATCACCAGCAGCAGTCCGGCGAGCGCGAGGCAGAGCCCGTCGAACGCCTCCTGCACCGGTGGCTCGCCGCGGTCCAGGCGGTCCTGGGCGCGGCGCAGCGTGTCGATGCCGTGCCGCTTCAGCAGCCCGATGCCGACCAGCGCCGACAGCACCACCAGCAGCACCGTCGGCAGCACGCCGATGGCGCTGCCGACCCAGGCGAAGCCCGCGATCTCGGCCAGGGGAAGAAGCAGGAAGAAAAGAAGGAAGCGCATGGGCGTCCTTGCTCAATTATGGGAAACGGCCTATCTAACCGGAAAGCCGGTCGGGCTGGCAGGCGGTATTCCGCCCCGGTCGCCGCACCCGCCCCGACCTTTCCACCCGCTGCGGGGCCATGCCCTTCCGGGTCATGGTCCGCGGCACGGGGGTCCGGTGCCGGGGAAACGGCGCCAGGATACCGGCACCGGGGGATCGGGGACAGGACGGCAACACGGAACGTCCATCAGGAGTTAATGATCGGACGGGCAGGTTGAAAGGGGGACGGGTCCCCGGCATGCTCGGCCTCCGGCCGGTCACCGGCCCGACCACCAGGGGCCCGACCACCGGGCAAGCGGTCCCCGCCGGGGCCGTCCCGCAGAACCGAAGGTGGCAGGACACGCGCATGGGTGAAGGTTTCTATTTCTTCGACATCCTGATCTTCGGCATGGTCGCCGCGTTCCTGGTCTATCGCCTGCGCAGCGTCCTCGGGCGCCGCCATGGTGAGGAGCGGCAGCGCCCCAACCCCTTCACGCCCCCGCCGAAGGCCGGTCAGGCTCCCGCCCCGGCGGAGTCCGACAACGTGGTTCCGCTGCCCGACCGTGGCCGCCCGCCCGAGGCTCCGCCCCCGGTGGAGACGGGTCCGATCTCCCTGGAGGAAGGGGTGCGGCAGATCCGCGCGGCCGACCCGAACTTCAACGAGAAGTATTTCCTGCAAGGGGCCAAGGCCGCCTTCGAGATGATCGTGAAGGCCTTCGCCGACGGCGACACCGCCACCCTGCGGCCGCTGCTCGCGGACGATGTCTATGACGGCTTCGCCGAGGCGATCCGCAAGCGTCAGGCCGCCGGGGAGACGCGGGAGACCCGCATCACCGCCTTCGAGTCCATCGACCTGAAGGAAGCGCGGTTGGACGGCCGCCACGCCCTTGTCACCATCAAGTTCGTCACCCATCAGATCGACTGCACGCTGAACGCCGATGGCGACGTGGTGGACGGCGATCCGGACGAGGCGATCGAGGTGGTGGACATCTGGACCTTCAGCCGCAACACCCGCTCGACGGACCCGAACTGGCTGCTGGTCGAAACCCGGGTGCCCTGAACGGGGTGCCCTGACGGGGCATCCGGCGCGCGCCGGGGCCGGCCTTCCGGTTCCAGCTCTGCCCCGGCTGCCGGTCCTGCCCCGCTATTGCCGCTTTCCCCCCGCGCCGGGCTTGGGTAGCTAAGGGACATCCTTCCCGCGACCCCGCCCGAGCCATGCCCCGACAGACACGCCCGACCCGCGCCCGCCTCGTGCTGGCCGCCCTTCTCCTGTCCGCGCTCGCCGGCTGCGGCGCCCCGCGCCCGCCGAAAGAGCCGCCGCCGGCCCGCCTGACGCTCGCCGCCGCCGATTTCCGCGCCCTGCCCGGCTGGGCGGGGGACGATCATGCGGCGGCGCTGCCGGTGCTGGCCCGCTCCTGCGCCCGGCTGGCGCCGCAGCCGGACGGGCGCACCCTGGGGCCGCAGGGCATGCTGGGCCGCGTCGCCGACTGGAAGCCGGCCTGCGCCGCCCTGGCCACCGTGCCGCCGGGCGACAGAGGGGCCGCCCGCGCCTATTTCGAAACCTGGTTCCGGCCCTGGCTGGCCGGCAACAACGGCGCGGAAGAGGGCCTGTTCACCGGCTATTACGAGGCGCTGCTGCGCGGCTCTCGCCGCCAGCACGGGCCGTTCCAGACCCCGCTGCTGCGCCGCCCCGACGATCTGGTGATGGTCGATCTGGGCGAGTTCCGCGAGGCGTTGAAGGGCGAGCGCATCGCCGGCCGGGTCGTGGACGGACGGCTGCGCCCCTATGAGGACCGCGCGAAGATCGAGGCCGGCGCGCTGAAGGGGCGCAACCTGGAACTGCTCTGGGTGGACGATCCGGTGGAGGCATTCTTCCTCCAGATCCAGGGCTCCGGCCGGGTGGTGCTGGAGGACGGGACGGAACTGCGCGTCGGCTATGACGGGCAGAACGGCCATCCCTACGTCGCCATCGGGCGCGAGCTGGTGGCGCGCGGCGCGATGGCGAAGGACGAGGTCACCATGCAGTCGATCCGCGCCTGGCTGGAGGCCAACCCCGCCAGCGCGGCCGAGGTGATGAACCGCAATCCCTCCTACGTCTTCTTCCGCCTGCTGGACGGGGAAGGCCCGGTCGGGGCCCAGGGCGTGCCCCTGACGCCGGGCCGCAGCCTTGCCGTGGACCGCAGCTTCGTGGCCTACGGCACGCCGCTCTGGCTGGATGCGGAGGACCCGCTGGACCCGGCCCGGCGGCTGCAACGGCTGCTGGTGGCGCAGGACACCGGCGGCGCCATCCGCGGCCCCGTGCGCGGCGACGTCTTCTGGGGCCATGGCGCGGAGGCGGAACTGCGCGCCGGCCGCATGAAGAGCCCGGGCCGCTACTGGCTGCTGCTGCCGCGCACGGTGGCGCCCGCCGCCCCGACAGCGTGAGGCGGGCGCCGGACAGCGGCGGCCCCGCGGCGGGCCGCCGTCCGCCCGCTCAGAACCGGTAGCTCAGGGTGCCGAAGACGGTCCGCTCCGCCCCCATGAAGCAGTCGCCGCGGGCGAGGCAGGACGAATAGTAGTCCTTGCCCAGCAGGTTCGTGGCGTTCAGCGAGAGCTGCCAGTTCCGCCAGGTCACCTCGGCCAGCGCGTCCACCAGCGTGTAGGAGGGGGTGCGCAGGCCGTCGGGGAAGGCCGCCCCGTAGGAGCGGCTGGCGCCCGAATGGCGCACGCCGCCGCCCAGCCGGAGGCTGGCCTCGTTGCCGAGGTCGAGCGTCTTCGTCGCCCAGAGCGAGGCGTTGTGCTTCGGCACGTTTTCGAGCTGGGTGCCTTCCTCCTCGATCTCCGCCTTGGTGTAGCTGTAGCTGGCGATGATCTCGTAGTTCCCCGGCAGCAGCCGGCTCGCCTCCACCTCGAAGCCCTTGGAGGTGAGCGAGCCCGCCTGGGTCTGGTCGAATGGGTCCGGCGTCGTCGGATCGTCCACCGGCCGGTTGCTCTCCTTGATGTGGTAGCCGGTCAGGGTCAGCAGGGTGGCATCGTCGGGGTGGAATTTGATGCCGGCCTCGTACTGGCGGCCGCGCTTGGGATCGAAGGCCCCGCCGTCGCTGGCGGTGCCGGAGATCGGCTCGAACGATTCCGTGTAGCTGACGAAGGGGGAGACGCCGGTCAGCACCTCCACGATCAGCCCGGCGCGCAGCGAGGTGGCCTCCGCCTCCTCCGTCGGGCTGCCGGCGTTGCTCGTGCGGACCCGGTCGCGCCGGCCGCCCAGCACGACCGAGGCCCGGTCCCACAGCCGGATCTGGTCCTGCACATAGAAGCCGAGCTGCTTCTGCGCCACGTCCTCGCGGCTGTCGGAGGCGGGCAGGCCGCCGCCGAAGTCGGACAGGGCGTCGTAGTCCGGAGCGTAGATGTCGATGATCTCGTAGCCGTAGCCGCCCGTCTTGCGGACATGGTTCCAGCTGTAGTCCACGCCGGCCAGGACGACATGTTCCACCGCCGCGCCGGTGTTGAAATCGACGCGCAGATTGTTGTCGGTGGAGAAGATGTCCATCCGCGCCCTGCTGCCGTCGGCATAGAGCCCGATCAGGCGCCGGGCGGGGTCCAGGTAGGGGTTTGTCGGGTTGGCGTAGCTGTCGGGATAGTGGGTCAGATAGGTCAGGTCGCTGTCCACGTAGCGCGCGCGCAGGTTCATCCGGACCCGGTCGGTGAAGCGGTGCTCCACGATGCCGGTGCCCTGGCGCAGCCGCCCGTCATAGCGGTCCCAGCCCGGCTTGCCGATGAACAGGCTGTCCGGCAGCCGGCCGTTCGGGTTCGGCAGCAGGGTGCCGACCACCGGCAGGAACTGGGAGGTGGAGCCGCCGTCATCCTCCTGGTACAGGCCGATCAGGGTGATGTCGGTGTCCGGCCCCGGCTGCCAGCGCACGGACGGCGCCAGCAGGGTGCGGTCGTCGGGCACATGGTCGGTCTGGGTGCCCGACTCCCGGACGCGGGCCACCAGCCGCCCGGCCAGTCCGGGGGCCAGCGTCCCGGTCACGTCGGCCAGCGCCTCCTTGCGGTCGAAGGAGCCGTAGCGCAGCGACACCTCGCCCCCCGTCTCGAACCGCGGCGTCTTGGAGACCAGATTGACCAGCCCGCCCAGCGAGGTGGTGCCGAACAGCACCGAGGCCGGGCCGCGCACCACCTCCACCTGGGAGAAGGTGTAGGGGTCGGCGCGGATGCTGGCGTAGTAGCTGAACAGGTCGCGCATGCCGTCGCGGAACTGCAACGGGTTGGTGCCGCGGATGAAGCCGCTGTCCACCCGGCTGTCCGGCCCGTAAGGATTGGCCTGCACGCCGGCGACATAGCGCAGCGTGTCCGCGACGGAGAGCGCGCCCTGCGCCTGATACAGCTCGGCCGGGACGATGCTGATCGGCTGCGGCGTCTCGATCACGGGGAGGTCGGTCTTGGTCGCGGCACCGCTGCGCTGGCGTGCGCCGGTGACGATGATCTCGTCGATCGCGCGGTCGGCCGCTCTGTCCTGTCCGGTCGCCGCCGTCTCCTGCGCCGACGCGGGTGCCGACGCCGCCAGCACCGCCAACGCGGCGCCCAGCCACCAGGTCTTCTGCATCTCTCCCCCTCCGGGATTCTCGGATCGTCCATTCCTGGATCGACGCGGGGGCTGCGGCCGCCCGCCTCACGGCAGGGGCTATAGTGATAATTATTCTCATACGCAACGACCAAAACGGGCCGCCCGAGCCGTCCGGCGCGCCGGGCCGTCCCCGCCGCCGGGCCGGATCAGGCCGCGCCGGCGCTGCGCTCGATGGCGTTGATGTGGTCGAGGCCCGGCAGGATCTCGGAGCGCACGAACTCCACCCGCTTCTGCGGGCCGCCGCCGCCGTGGGGGAAGCGGTCCCGCCAGAGCGCCATCTTCACCGCCAGCCCGCAGAGCACGCCGCCGATGGTGACATGGTGGCTCTCGATCTGGTGCCGCACGGTGCGGAAGCTGTCGGCGCTGATGTCGGTCCAGAAATCCTTGCTGCGGCGGTCGAACGCCTCGAACCGGCCGGTGATGGAGGTGGTGATGCCGGTCAGCTTCGACTGCACCTCCGACAGCATCTTCATCATCTGCCGGTCGCGGGAGATCAGCTCGCTGTCCGCCGCGTCCAGGGCCCACTTCATGAACCGCTGCACGTCCGGCACGATACCGTCCAGGCAGCTCCGGAAATAGGCCAGCGACAGGAAGGTGTCGCCGTACTCCTCCAGGAAGTCGGGGATGTCCTGCAAGCCGACCTTCAGCTTGTCGGAGAGCATCCGCAGGTTCCGCAGCGCCTCGTCCCGGTCGGGGTTGGCCAGCATCTTCAGGATGTCGGAGACGTCGTCGATGCTCCGCTCCTCGCCGCCATAGACCTGCTGCAACAAGGGCCGGGTGAAATGCTTCATGTAGCCGGTCAGTTCCGACCGCTTGCTCTCGGAGAGGCGCAGGTGCCGCTCGTCGTTGACCGGGATGCCGATCCGGCGCAGCTCCTTACGCAGGGTGTAGATGTCGAAGCTGTTCAGCCGGACCAGCTTGCCGACCTGCACCAGATCGGTGCGCAGCTCCTTCTTGTGCGTGGGGAACAGCGAGCCGAGATGGTCGGTGCTGACCTGGCCGCTGCCGGACTGGCGGTCGTGGAACAGCTCGACCACCGTTTCCAGGCGCGCGTTCTTGATCAGCTTGGCCCGGCGCAGGCCGGGCGTGGCGATCGGCAGCATGCCCAGCGGCAGGATGTGCAGCGCGTCCCGCGACTCGTCGTCGAAGACAAGTCCGTCACGGTCCTCGGGCCGGTCCTCGGCGGTACCGGGGGTTGCGGAAGCGTCGCTGTCGGTCATCGCTGAAAGGTTGCTGCGGTGGCGTCGGGGGGCAATCCCAACTTAAGGATAGGACATTCCGACCCTCCGCGTCCCCCTCTGCATGCGCTTGAACTGTTGAATATTCATCGAACGGCGGTCGGAGGGGCGGTTCTCCAATGTTCCGAATATATCCCTCCGATATTTTTCATTCTTCCGTTTGCAGAACAGGGGTGCTGTCGCCTAAATTGGTTGGTCATTCGGGGTGGCTTTATTGCAAGGGGCGGTCCGGCCGGGTGGGGAAATCCGGGGACCGGTCAGGAGGGATGCATGCGCGCAGCCCTGTTCGGGGCGCTGATCATGCTGGCGACGCTCCAGTTCATCGGCACGGGGTCCGATATCCAGGCGGAGCTGCGGGACTGGCGCGCGGCGCGGTCGGTGATCGAGCTGAAACGCATCAGCACCGATCTGCTGCTGGGTATCCGCGACTTCGCCCTGGAGCGCTCGGTCGGTCTCTCGGCCCTGACCTCGCCCGACCCCGTGTCGGCCGAGGTGCAGCGGACGCTGGCCGACCACCGCAGCATCGTCAACCTGCACATCGAACAGGCGCTGTCGCAGCTCCGCCAGCGTACCGACGGCGCCGTGCCGGCGCTGGCGGACGAGCTGGCGGCAGCCTTCGGGCGGGTGGAGGCGGTGCGCCGCCGCCTGGATGCGGCGATCACCCTGCCGGCGGCCGAGCGCGAGCCGGGCTTGCGCGATATCTGGCTGGAGTCGGTGAACGCCCAGGCCGAGTCCATGCACCGCATCCTGATCGCGCTGAACCAGCCGGCGCTGGCCCGCGGCGGCCAGGCCGTGCCGCTGGAGCTGCTGATCGCGGAGGGGCTGCGCCTGCGTGAGGAGGCCGGCCGCGACATCCTGACCCTGATCCGGGCCGAAGCCCTTCCGCCGATCCTGACGCCGGACCGGCGCGCCGCCCTGGATCAGGCCGGCCAGCGCCTGACCCTGCGTTTCGAGCGCACCCGCGAACTGGTGGAACAGACCGGCGATCCGCTGCTGGCCGATGCCTTCGACCGGGCGCAGAATCTGTTCCTGACCAGCTACTTCGCGGAACGCGCCCGGCTTCTGGCCCAGGTGCCGGGCGAGCCGGGCACGCTGCCGGCGGCGGCCACCGCCGGGCTGAACGCCGTCACCGACCTGTTGAGCGCCGCCATGGACCGCGCCGACAAGGCGGCGCTGGCGCGGCAGACCGAGTCGGTGCGCCTGCTGGGCATGTCGGCGCTGGAGATGCTGGCCGCCTTCGTGGCCACGCTGATCGCCGTCGGCGTGGTGCATTTCCGGGTGCTGGCCCCGATCGTGCGGCTGACCCGCAGCATGCGCCAGCTTGCCGACGGCGATCTGGAGGCGGAGGTGCCGGTCCCCGACCGGCATGACGAGATCGGCGAGATGGCGCGGGCCGTTTCCGTCTTCAAGCGCAACGCCCATCAGCTCGCGGTGGACAACCGCGAACGGGAGCGCGCCGAGCGGATGCTGACGGTGGAGCGCGAGATCCTGGAGCTGACCGCCAGCCGCGCCCCGCAGGAGCGCATCCTCCAGAGCGTCTGCGAGGGCGTGGAGCGGCAGGTGGAGGGCAGCGCCTGCTCCATCATGCTGCTGGAGCCGGACGGCATCCATCTGCGCATCGGCGCCGCCCCGCACCTGCCGACCGGCTTCCTGGCCGCCGTGGACGGAGTCGCCGTCGGTCCTGGCGTCGGCTCCTGCGGTCCGGCCATCTATGACCGGCGGCCGATCGTCACCACCGACATGGAGGCCGATCCCAACTGGCAGAGCTTCCGCCCCGCCCTGGCCGGATCGGGTCTGCGGGCCTGCTGGTCGCTGCCGATCCTGACGGCGGACGGCAAGCCGCTGGGCGCCTTCGCCGTCTACCACACCAGCGCCCGCGGTCCCGACGAGCGGGAGATGGAGATGGCCCGGCGGGCCAGCCATCTGGCCGCCATCGCCATCGCCAGCCATGAGGCCGAGCGCCTGCTGGAGCAGGCCAAGGCGGCGGCCGAACTGGGCAGCCGCACCAAGAGCGAGTTCCTGGCCAACATGAGCCACGAACTGCGCACGCCGCTGAACGCCATCATCGGCTTCGCCGAGGTGCTGGAGAGCGAGCTGAAGCAGCAGGGCAGCCCGATCGCCAAGGCCGGCTATGCCAGCGACATCGCCGCCAGCGGCCGGCACCTGCTGAACCTGATCAACGACATCCTGGACGTCTCCAAGATGGAGGCGGGCAAGGTCGAGCTGCGCGAGCGCATCTGCGATCCGGGCGAACTGCTGGCCGGCTGCGAGCGCATCGTCCGCGCGCGCGCCATGGAGCGGCGCATCGACCTCCGGCTGGAGGTGCCGCCGGGCCTGCCGCCGGTGCTGGTGGACGACGTGAAGTTCAAGCAGATCGTCCTGAACCTGCTGTCCAACGCCATCAAGTTCACCGCCCCCAGCGGCTCGGTGCGGGTGAAGGTGCAGGCCGACCCGGCCCGCGGCCTGACCATTGCCGTCAGCGACACCGGCATCGGCATCCGGGCCGAGGATCTGGAGAAGGTCTTCATCCCCTTCAACCAGGTGGACAACATCTATGCCCGGATCAATCCGGGGACCGGGCTGGGGCTGGCCCTGTCGCGCGGGCTGGCGGAGCTGCATGGCGGCCAGCTCTCGATCGAGAGCGTGTTCGGGGAGGGCACCACCGCCACCCTGCGGCTGCCGCCGTCGCGGCTGCTGACCGCCGATCTGGCCGACGTGCGGGGCTAGCCCCGCACGCCCCCTGCCCTTTGCGGGGCTAGCCCCGCACGCACCCTGCCCTGTGCGGGGTTAGCCCCGCACGCGCTTCCCTGCACGGGGCTTCCCGGGCGCGGGCTTCCGCTCCGACGGCGGCATGCTATCGTGGCGGTGCCTGCCCCGCCGTGCCCCGCGCCTCTTCCGCCGGGGCCGCCACCGCCCGGAAGCCCGCCATGCCGATCCTGCACGACCTCCCCGGTCTCCGCCCCGTCGTTGCCGGGCTGGAGGAGACCCGCATCGTCCAGATGGTCCAGTACGGCCGCGGGCGGGAGGGGCTGATCCCGCTCTGGGTCGGGGAGGGCGACGTGCCCACGCCCGACTTCATCCGCGAGGCCTGCGACCGTGCCATCCGCGAGGGCCGGGTCTTCTACACCTGGCAGCGTGGCCTGCCGGAGCTGCGCGAGGGGCTGGCTGCCTATCTTTCAGGCAACCATGGCGCGGCGGTCGGGATGGAGCGGATCACCGTCGCCTCCTCCGGCATGCAGGCGATCATGCTGGCCTTGCAGGCGCTGGTCGGGCCGGGGGACGAGGTGGTCGTGGTCACCCCGGTCTGGCCGAACGTGATGTCGGCGGTGGCGCTGCTGGGCGGCGTGGTGGTGCCGGTGCCGCTGGAGCCCGGACCCCACGGCTGGCGCCTGGACCCCGACCGGGTCGCCGCCGCCATCGGGCCGCGGACCAAGGCCCTGTTCGTCAACTCGCCCAGCAACCCGACCGGCTGGGTGCTGGACCGCGACGGCCTGTGCGACCTCTGGGCGCTGGCCCGGCGGACGGGGATCTGGCTGATCGCGGACGAGGTGTACGGCCGTCTGGTCTATGACCGCGCGCCGGGGCAGCGCGCCGTCGCGCCGTCCTTCCTGGAACTGGCGGGACCGGAGGACCGGCTGATCGTCCTCAACAGCTTCTCCAAGAACTGGGCCATGACCGGCTGGCGGCTGGGCTGGCTGGTGACCCCGCCGGAGCTGGGACGGGTGCTGGAGAAGCTGGTGCAGATCAATACCTCCGGCACGCCGGAGTTCATCCAGATGGCGGGGCTGGCGGCGCTGGAACGGGGCGAGGACTTCCTGGCGGCGACGCTGGAGCGCTGCCGTACCGGGCGGGGGATCGTCATGGCGGCGCTGGCGCCGCTGGCGGGGGTGCGGCTGCTGCCGCCGGCCGGGGCCTTCTATGCCTTCCTGGCGGTGCCGGGGGTGACGGACACGCTGGCCTTCGCCAAGGATCTGCTGGACCGCTGCGGCGTCGGGCTGGCGCCCGGCTGCGCCTTCGGCCCGGGCGGGGAGGGGCATCTGCGCCTGTGCTTCGCCAGCTCCGCGGAGCGGCTGCACGCGGCGATGGCGCGGCTGGTGCCGGCCCTGGAGGCGCTCGCGCCCGGCACCGGGGACAGCGCCTGATCCGGCAGCCCCGATGAAGGCGGCCCCGATGAAGGCAGGCCCGGTGAAATGCAGGCCGGATATGAGAACGGCCGGCGCCTGGGGCGCCGGCCGTCGCACGAACCGGATGGGGACCGGATCAGAAGGACTTCGACACCGTGAACACGACGCGCTCGTCGGACAGGTCGGCGTTCTGGTCGGTGTCGTGGTAGCGCAGGGCGAAGTCCAGGCCGAAGTGGCTGGTGGTCACGCCGAACGACCAGTCGACCACGTCGTCGTTCCAGGCCTCGCCCGTCTGGAGGCCGACATTGACGTCCACGCCCAGGTTGTCCGTGACCGCGGCGGCCAGACCACCGGAGATGTACCAGGCCTCACCCGTGTTGCCGAAGTACTCCGGCGAGTAGTAGACCGAGGCCTTCGGAGTGAACTTGCCGATGGTGTACTCGAGGTTCAGACCCACTTCCCAGTAATTGTAGTCCAGGTCGCTGTCGGCGCCCGGATAGGTGTAGTACAGAACCTGGGCGGTGTAGCCGAAGTTGCCGATGGTGTTCGTGTAGCCGATGAAGTAGTCCAGCTCGGCGCTGGCCTCGTCACCGTCGTTGAAATCGACGTTGGAGCCCCAGATGCCGGCGAAGACGCCGTAGTTGGTCTCCAGGTTCAGGCCGGCCTGGGCGGCGACGCCCTCGTCGGTCTGGCTGATGCCACGGAACACGTAGTCCGTGGTCAGGGCGGCGGAACCCGTGATGGTGAACGGGGCATCCTGGGCCTGGGCGGCGGCGGCGCCGAACAGCAGGGCCGCGGCGGCGGTGGTAGCGAACAACCGGCTCATACGCATGGAACCGCTCCTTTGAGGCTTATTCGTTTCGAAGAGGCTTTTTTTGTGTTCTGCGCCGCAGCAACAAGGGTGCCAGCGGCGTCCGCGCTGATGAAGCCGCCGAAGCGTCTGATTTGCAAGGGTTTGCCCTGACGCAGGGGACGTCCGGTGTGACTTTGCGCAGAAGTGTTGCAGAAAAAATACGCAGTTGCAGCCAGATCGGGCAGCGCCAGTTCAGCCGGCTACGGCGCCGGTCCCGCGGGAAGCGGCCCGCCGGGCGTCTTCATCGGGCTTTGTCTTGATAATGCGGATCGCTCGCAATCCGCACGGAAGCACCGCTCCCGGTTGCGCCCGCGGCCCGTCGGAGGGGCGGCGGCAGGGCGTGCGGCAAGGCGTGGCAGCAGGGGGACGGTGCGGAGACCGTCCCCCGGCCGGGGTCAGATGTAGTAGGCCTGGAGCGGCGCGAAGCCGTTGAAGTTCACGGCCGAGTAGCTGGTGGTGTAGGCCCCGGTAGCGCGGATCGCCACGCGGTCGCCGATCCGGAGATCCACCGGCAGCCGGTACTCCGCCCGCTCGTACAGCACGTCGGCGCTGTCGCAGGTCGGGCCGGCCAGGATCACCGGCTCGGCCGGGCCGCCGTCGCGCTCCGTCTCGATCGGGTACTGGATCGCCTCGTCCATCGTCTCGGCCAGCCCGCCGAACTTGCCGATGTCGAGATAGACCCAGCGGCGCAGGTCGTTGGCCGACTTGCGGGAGATCAGCACCACCTCGGACTGGATGATGCCGGCATCGCCCACCATGCCGCGGCCCGGCTCCACGATGGTTTCCGGGATGCGGTTGCCGAAATGGCGGCGCAGCGCCTCGTCGATGGCGAAGCCGTAGTCCTCGGCGCCCGGCACGTCGCTGCGGTAGCGGGTCGGGAAGCCGCCGCCCAGGTTGACCATGCGTAGCGCCACGCCCTTCTCCTCCAGGTCGCGGAAGATCGCGGCCGTGGTGGCCAGGGCGGCGTCCCACTGGGCGACGTCGCGCTGCTGGCTGCCGACATGGAAGGAGACGCCGTAGGGCACCACGTCCAGGGCGGCGGCGCGCAGCAGCAGGTCGTGCGCCATCTCCGGCTCGCAGCCGAACTTGCGCGACAGCGGCCAGTCCGCCCCCTCGCCGGAGGTCAGGATGCGGCAGAAGACCCGGCTGCCGGGGGCGTTGGCCGCGATCTTCTCCAGCTCCGCCTCGCTGTCGAAGGCGAACAGGCGCACGCCCAGCTCGTAGGCGCGGCGGATGTCGGCGGCCTTCTTGATGGTGTTGCCGTAGCTGATCCGGTCGGGCGTGGCGCCGGCGGCGAGGCAGTCCTCGATCTCCGGCACGCTGGCCGTGTCGAAGGACGAGCCCAGGCCGGTCAGGAGACGCAGGATCTCCGGCGCCGGGTTGGCCTTCACGGCGTAGTAGATCTTCGCGTCCGGCAGGGCGCCGGACAGCCGGTCGTAATTGCGGGCGACGACGTCCAGATCGACCACGAGGCAGGGCGTGGCAGGACGGTTCTCGGCGAAGAATCGGGCGATCTTCTCGGTCATCTCAGGACTCCGAGGCGGCAGGCGGCCGGGATGTGAGGGAAACGGGGAAACGCCGGGCCTCGCGGGCCCGGGATCGCTCAGGCAGGCCTTACGGCGGGCCGGAGCGGGTCACATACAGGGTTTGCTGCCGGAATCCGGAGACTGACCTGCGGAGCCCGTCGGTGCGGGCTGGAGATGGAAAGACAGGAAGGCGGGATAAAGCAGACAGGCGGGCGCGACCGGCCCACCGACAACAACATCAACCATCGTAGCCTCCAATTCGCCGCCTTGTTTAAGGGACGGTCGGGGGTACGCGTTGCGTCGTTGCATAACCCCACCGGGCTGACGGCGCCGCCCGTTGCGGGGGCGGGAGTGGGGGCCATAGGCACGTGCGCTGCGACTGCGCGCTATATAGGGCAAGCCCCGGCGGCGCAAAAGGGATTTTTCGGCTACGGCAGCGCAGACGGACCCTGCGCGGAGCGCCGGGTCCGCGGTGCGGACCGGGGTCCAGAATCTGATGCCGGCCTCTCCAGGAAAACCGAAGTCGTCGGCAGCACCGGCAGGGACCCGGAGGGCGGCGGACAGTCAAATCACCGCAGGCCGAAATCACATTTTTGCCACTTTCCCGGTCAAATTAGGACATAGGACGGTGGCTTCATCCTTCGCAGGGGTCGCCACGGTGCGCACGAGACTCCCCGTCTCACGGTCCTTCTCCCGGGGTTTCCTTTCCAGGGGCCCCGATGACGGACACCCCGGCCAGCCTTGCCCCGGCTGGCGGATTTTACGGCCACCGCAGCCAGCCCCCCGCGGTGGCCGTTTCTTTTTTCCGGTCCCCGCAGCCAGCCTGCCGCGGGGACCGTTTTTTTCTGTGCCGGCCCCGGGGGCCTGCTCCCTTCATCCTCGCATCGGATCCCGGTGACGGAATCACAGTCACCAACGCGCCATGCGGGCCGATCATCCGGCCTGCGGCAAAGCGGCGTGGCCTGCGGCCTGCCGGCCGGGTCGTGCCCGGTTCACAGCGCCGGTCGGGCGTGGCATGGTGCGGCCCCGCCGCGCGCCTGTCCGGCGTCCACGCTCCCTGGCCCTCCAATCCCCTCGGCCCCATGCTCTTCGAAGGTCGTGATCTGATCTGCCTGCGCGGCGCCCGCGTCGTCTTCTCCGGCCTGTGCTTCGGGCTGGAGGCCGGCGGCGCCCTGGTGCTCGTGGGGCCCAACGGCAGCGGCAAGTCCAGCCTGCTGCGGCTGCTCTCCGGCCTGTCCAGGCCGTTCGCGGGCACCCTGCTGTGGGACGGCCGGCCGGTCGCCGACGATCCGGACGGGCATCGCGGCCGGGTCCGCTATGTCGGCCATCTGGACGCGGTGAAGCCGGCCCTGACGGCGCAGGAGAACCTCGCCGGCTGGGCCGGGCTGCACGGCGCCGCCGATCCCATGGCGGTGGCCGCGGCCGCGCTGGAGCGCTGGGATCTGGCGCATCTGGCCGAGGTGCCGGGCCGATATCTCTCCGCCGGGCAGAAGCGCCGGGTGAATCTGGCGCGGCTGGCCCTGGCGCCGGCCGCCCTGTGGCTGCTGGACGAACCCTCGACCGCGCTGGACCGCGCCTCCGTGGCCCGGCTGGCGGCGGAGATCGCCCGTCACCGCCGCGACGGCGGCATGGTGGTGCTGTCCACCCACACCGACCTGGACCTGACCGATCCCGTCGTGCTGGACGTCTCGCGCTTCGCCGTGGCGCCCGACGACGCGGAGGAGCCCGCGGCATGAGCATCTTCCTGCGCCTGATCCGCCGCGACCTGCGCCTCGCCCTGCGGCAGGGGGCGGATGCCGCCACCGCGGTGCTGTTCTTCGTGCTCTGTGTCGTGCTGTTCCCCTTCGGCGTCGGGCCGGAGCCGAACATCCTGGCCCGCATCGCCCCGGGCGTGATCCTGGTCGGGGCGCTGCTGGCCTCGCTGCTGTCGCTGGAGCGGCTGTTCCAGGCCGACCACGAGGACGGCTCGCTGGAGCTGCTGGCCCTGTCGCCGCTGCCGCTGGAGGCGGTCGCCCTGGCCAAGGTGGCGGCGCACTGGCTGATCACCGGCGTGCCGCTGATCCTGGCGGCGCCCTTGCTGGCGCTGCTGCTGAACCTGGAGGCCGGGGCCTTCGGCGTGCTGCTGCTGACGCTGGTGCTGGCGACACCGCTGCTCAGCCTGATCGGCGCCGTCGGGGCCGCCCTGACGCTGGGCGCGCGGCGTGGCGGCGTGCTGCTGCCGCTGCTGATCCTGCCGCTCTACATTCCCGTGCTGATCTTCGCCGCGGCGGCGATCGACGCCTCGCTGGCCGGGCTCAGCCCGCGCCCGCACCTGCTGCTGCTGGGCGGTCTGCTGGCCGCGGGCGTGACCCTGGCCCCGTTCGCCTCGGCCGCGGCGCTGCGCACCGCTCTGGATTGAGCAACGCATTCGCAGCAATGCTTCTGGCGCTTTTCTGACGTTACCGACGGTCACCGTGGCTCTTCGCCGCGGTTGAAGTCGGACGCCTGAATGTCCCCGCCGTGAATCATGACTTGTCGCTCGGACCCGGATACCATAAGATTTACCTCGAATTGAGGAGAAATTCGCCTCCAACTGGAGGTTTATTCTCCGCGGTGGGAATAATTCTCCCGCCGTATGAAGAAGTTCATCTAACCCGTTGGATTCATGCGGTTCCGACGGGATCGGGGAGACTGTCCGGGGGGCGCGGTGCTGAGTTCCATCACCCGAAGCGAACGCATCATCATCGTCGAGGACGACCGTGTCCGGTCCGTCGTCATCGGTCCGCAGCAGCGGCTGCGACCTGCTCTTCATCTGGCCGCCGCCGGTGCGGTCTGTGTCGGTCTGCTGGCCGGCTGGCTGCTGACGGTCGTGGAACTGCGCGACACCCGGCGCAGCGTCGCCATGCTGGCGGACACCGGGGATACTCTGGCGGCCCAGCTCGCGGACAGCCGCTCCCGGCTGGCCGTCCTGGGCGGGGAGCTGGACACGGCGCGCGAGGCGCTGGCCGGCGTTCTGGCCGGCGATGCGGAACTCCGGGGGACGCTGGAAACCGTGCTGGCGACGCTGGACACCGCCGCCGCCGACCCCACGGGGAAGGGGCTGCGCCAGGCCCTGACAGCCGCGCGCGCCGGGCTGGAGCCGCTGGCCCTCGGCGCGGGCGAACACCTCGCCGCTGCCGGCCGCTCGTTGGAGCAGGTCGGTCAGGCCAGCCTGGAGGCCGCCACCCGCCGCGCCCAGGCCGCGCTCACCGCGCTGGAGATGGCCGCCGCGGACCGGCTGGGCGCCACGACCGGCGACGGCACGGTCGGCGACGGCGGGCTGATGAGCGTGCTGGCGGAGACGCGGGCGGAGGTCCGCCAGCTCCGCATGGCGGTCGCGGTGGCCGATGCCCGCCGCGACGAGGCCGAGCAGAAGACCGCGGAGACAGAGCGCCGGATGGCCGCCGTGACCGACGGTCAGGTGGCCCTGATCGGCCAGCTCAGCGAACGGGCGGAGCTGCGCATCGGCGAGATCGAGTCGGTGCTGCGCGAGACCGGAATCGACCTGAACGCCGTGCTGGCGGATCTGGAGAGCGACCGTTTCGGTCGCGGCGGTCCGCTGGTGGACATCCCCGAGGCGGCGGCCCTGGCGATGGCCCCGGCGGCCGGTGAGGCCATGAGCCGGCTGGAGGGCCTGCTCGACCGGCAGGCCCGGCTGCGCGCCCTGTTCACCCTGCTGCCGCTCGCCGCCCCGCTGAACGACTTCTATGTTTCCAGCAACTTCGGCAAGCGGCTCGACCCCTTCACCAATGAATGGGCCATGCATACCGGCCTGGATCTGGTGTCCCAGTTCCGGTCCCCCGTCACCGCCACCGCACCGGGAGAGGTCGTCTTCTCCGGCTGGGACAGCGGCGGCTACGGCCGCATGGTGCTGGTGGACCACGGATTCGGGATCAACACCCGCTACGCCCATCTGGACAAGGTGATGGTGAAAGCGGGACAAAGCATCAATCAGGGCGATACTGTCGGCACGCTGGGTAACACCGGCCGGAGCCAGGGCCCGCATCTGCATTACGAGGTGCTCGTGGACGGGCGCCCGGTCAACCCGCTGCGTTTCATGGAGAGAGGGCGGCATGTTTGCGAAGGGTAAGGAAACCGTCGAGCCGGTCGCGCGGCCACCGCAGCGGCGCAGCGGCCCGCCGCCGACGGCGCCCGGGATGCCCTCCATCATCGGGCCGGACATGGTGGTGACCGGCAATCTCGCCACCCCGGGCGAGGTCCATGTGGAAGGTCGGATCGACGGCGACGTCTCCTGCGCGCGCCTCGTCGTCGGGGCCACCGGCGCCGTGCATGGCGCCGTCAGCGCGGAATCGGTCCGCGTCCATGGCCGGGTCGAAGGGTCGATCCGGGCCGAGGAGGTGTTCCTGCTGAGCGGGTCGCACACCATCGGCGACATCGTGCAGGCGTCGCTGGAGATCTCCCCCGGCGCGCTGTTCGAGGGCACGGTCCGCCGCCGCGGCAGCGAAGAGGTGGCCCCGCCCGCGGCGCTGCCCGCCCCCACGCCGCCGGCTCCCGCCCCGGCCGCTCCCGCTCCGGCGCAGCCGGGCCGTCCGGCCGTGATCCATGCGCCCGCCCCGGCCGCTCCCGAGCCCCGTCCGGAGCCGCAGGCGGTCGCGCCGGCTCCGGCCCCGGCCCCGGCCGTTCCCCCCGTCGCCGAAGCTCCGGCCGCCGCCGCCCCGGAGGCGGAGGTTCCGCCGGTCGCCGCCAACGAGCAGGAGGAGCCCGCCGCCCCGGCTTCCGGCGCGCCGCCGGCCGCGGACGGAACGGAGCCGGACTCCCCGCCGACGCCGCCGCGCACCCGGCTCTGGGGCGTCCGCTAGGCTGCTGCTGTCCGGGTCCCGGCCCTGCCGGGACCCGCGGCCCGTGATCTGGGTCAAATCGTGCGGCCGTGCCGGTGCGGCGCCGTGATCGGGTGTGATTCGCCGGCGCCCCATGCTAAATTCCCCGGCCATGCACCGCTACGCCAATCCTGCGCGCTTCCTGCGCATCGCCAGCATCGTCCAGCCCTGGGCGATCGGCCTCACCGTCCTGGCCTTCGCCGTGGGCCTGTGGTTCGCGCTCGTCGCCTCCCCGCCGGACTACCAGCAGGGGGACACGGTCCGGATCATGTACATCCACGTCCCGGCGGCCTGGATGTCCCTGTTCGTCTACAGCTCGATGGCGATCACGGCCTTCGTGGCGCTGGTCTGGCGCCATCCGCTGGCCGAGGTCTATGCCCGGGCCGCGGCCCCCATCGGGGCGGGCTTCACCTTCCTGTGCCTGGTCAGCGGCTCCCTCTGGGGGGAGCCGATGTGGGGCACTTGGTGGGTCTGGGACGCGCGCCTGACCAGCGTGCTGATCCTGTTCTTCCTCTATCTGGGCTTCATGGCGCTGGTGAACGCCTTCGACGATCCCAACCGGGGGGCGAAGGCGGGCAACGTGCTGCTGCTGGTCGGCGCGGTGAACGTGCCGATCATCAAGTTCTCCGTCGAATGGTGGAACACGCTGCACCAGCCGGCCAGCGTCTTCCGGGCCGACGGGCCGACGATCTCGTCGGAGATGCTGTGGCCCCTCTTCATCATGGCCGGGGCCTTCCACGCCTATTTCGTGGTGGTGCTGATCCTGCGCATGCGCGGCGAGCTGACGGCGCGCAAGATCCAGGCGATCCGGCTGACCCAGGCGGCCGCTGCGGCGGAGTGACGCCATGGGGCGGGATCGACGGGCATGGGTCCCGGACGGTCTTCACAACGGCCGTCCGGCGGGCCACATCGGGGCAGCCGGAGCGCCAGCCGACCGGACCGGGTAACCCGGTCCGGTGACCGGCAGAGGGCGACCGGGCAGAGTCGGCAGACAATGACAGCCGGGCGGATGGGATAGGGAGATGAGCGAGTTCTTCTCGATGGGCGGCTATGCCGCCTATGTCTGGGGCAGCTACGGGCTGGCGCTGATCGTGCTGGTCGGCATCCTGGTCGCCAGCATGCGCTACCTGCGCTCCACCGAGACGATGCTGAAGGCGCTGGAGCAGGCGCGGCCGCAACGCCGCCGCGCCCGGGGTGCCGCCGGCGCCCTGCCGCTGACCGCCGGCGAGGCCGCCGGGGAAGGGGGGGCGGCATGACCCGCAAGAAGCGTCGCCTCTACATGCTGGGCCTCGCGCTGCTGGGCCTGGGCACCGCCACGGCGCTGACCCTGTCGGCGTTCGAGGAGAACATCGTCTTCTTCTACAGCCCCTCGGATCTGGTGGCGCAGCCGCCGGGCGACCGCTCGGTGCGGCTGGGCGGTCTGGTCGAGGACGGCAGCGTCGAGAAGCAGGCCGACGGCCTGACCATCACCTTCCGCGTGACCGATACCGCCAACACCGTCCCCGTCACCTACAAGGGCATCGTCCCCGACCTGTTCCGCGAGGGCCAGGGGGTGGTGGCGGAGGGCCGGATGGGTGGCGACGGCGTGTTCGTCGCCCGCGAGGTGCTGGCCCGGCACGACGAGAACTACATGCCGCCGGAGGTCCACGATGCGCTGCAACGTGCCGGCGCGGTCAAGACCGAGGTGCCCGGCCGCTCCATCTACGCTCCGGCGGACTCGGACGACAAGGTCCACGCGACCACCACGCTGAAGCCCTAGCGCCGGGATGCCGCGGGGGCGTGGCTCCCGCCGCGGCCCGGGCAGGGCCGGCCCCCGCAGGACCCCCCCAGGCAGTCAGACCCAGGCAGGCATCCTTGGACTCCCCCGAAGTACACGCGCCGCACGCCGGACACACCGGCCACCGCTGGCTGGACATCGCCATGGCCTGCGCCGCCCTGCTGGTGTCCGGCATCTCGCTCTACGTCGCCGTCCACCATGGCGAGACCATGGAGAAGATGGTCGCGGCCGCCAGTTGGCCGAACCTGGAGGCGAACGTCACCGTCGGCGACCAGGGCGTGCCGGAAACGGCGCGTCTCGGCATCGCCGTCTCCAACACCGGCGTCGGTCCGGCCCGGCTGGAGACGCTGGAGATCTGGCACGACGGCACCCCGCTGTCCGACGCGCGCGCCCTGATCGACGCGCTGGCGACCGCGGGCAAGCCCGCCATCCCCTCGCTGTCCGCCCGGCTGGAGGCCAGGAGCCTCGTCGGCACCGTGATCGGGGCGCGGGAGGACAGCGCCCTGCTCTCGATCACGCCCTCGGACTCCGAAGCCTGGCGGCTGCCGATCATCCGATTCGCGGTCCAGCTCCAGTCCCGACTCTGCTATTGCTCCGTCTTCGACGAATGCTACGTCAGCGACACGCGCGCGAAGCGGGGCCGCCCCGAGCGCGTGGAGCACTGCCCGGAGCCGGCCGTCCCCTACCAGGACGACACCACCGACCTGATCGACGCGATGCCGGCCGCCCCCGGCCCCGTTACGAAGCCCTGAGCGGCGAGAGGAAGCCATGATCCCCGAGATCGGCCATTACGCCCTGGTGCTGGCCCTGCTGCTGGCGACCGTGCAGGCCACGCTGCCCCTGCTGGGGGCGGCCCGCGGCAATGCCGCCTGGATGGAGGTGGGCCGCCCGGCGGCCTACGCCCAGTTCCTGATGGTGACGGTCGCCTTCGCCGCCCTGATGTGGGCCTATGTCGTCTCCGACTTCAGCGTGCAGAACGTGGTGGAGAACAGCCACTCGCTGAAGCCGATGCTCTACAAGGTGAGCGGCGTCTGGGGCAACCATGAGGGCTCGATGGTCCTCTGGGTCCTGATGCTGGCCGCCTTCGGCGCCGCCGTCGCGGCCTTCGGCGGCAACCTGCCGCCGACCTTGAAGGCGCGGGTGCTGGGCGTGCAGGGGCTGGTCGGCGTCGGCTTCCTGCTGTTCACGCTGCTGACCAGCAACCCCTTCCTGCGCCTGGACCCGGCGCCGGCGGACGGGCGCGACCTGAACCCGTTGTTGCAGGACCCCGGCCTCGCCTTCCACCCGCCCTTCCTCTATCTGGGCTATGTCGGCTTCAGCATCGCCTATTCCTTCGCCATCGCCGCCCTGATCGAGGGCCGGGTCGATCCCGCCTGGGGCCGCTGGGTGCGGCCCTGGACCCTGGTCGCCTGGGCCTCGCTGACCCTGGGCATCGCGCTGGGGAGCTGGTGGGCGTATTACGAGCTGGGCTGGGGCGGCTGGTGGTTCTGGGACCCGGTGGAGAACGCCTCCCTGATGCCCTGGCTGGCCGGCACGGCGCTGCTGCACTCCGCCATCGTGGTGGAGAAGCGCGACGCCCTGAAGACCTGGACCATCCTGCTGGCGGTGCTGACCTTCGCGCTCTCGCTGATGGGCACCTTCCTGGTCCGCTCGGGCGTGCTGACCTCGGTCCACGCCTTCGCGGTGGACCCGGAGCGCGGCGTTGCCATCCTGCTGCTGCTGGCGCTGGCCACCGGCGGCGGGCTGCTGCTCTACACGATGCGCGCCGCGTCGCTGAAGGCCGGCGGTCTGTTCGCCCCGATCAGCCGCGAAGGCTCGCTGGTGCTGAACAACCTGCTGCTCTCCACGGCCTGCGCCACGGTGTTCCTGGGCACGCTCTACCCGCTGTTCCTGGACACCGTGGGCGGCTCCAAGATCTCGGTCGGTGCCCCCTTCTTCAACACCACCTTCGTGCCGCTGATGGTGCCGCTGGTCGCCGCCATGGCGGTCGGGCCGATGCTGGCCTGGAAGCGGGCGGACCTGCCCGGCGCGATCGGCCGGCTCTGGGTCGCCGCCGTGCTGGTCGTGGTCTGCGTGCTCTGGGCGCTGTGGGCGCACGGCTTCCGCCCGGTGATGGCGCTGGTCGGCATCGGCATGGCGGCCTGGGCCTTCTTCGGCGCCTTCGCCGAGCTGGCCGAGCGCGTCCGGCTGTTCCGCATCCCGCTGGGCGACAGCCTGTCCCGCGCCGCGGGCCTGCCGCGCAGCGCCTGGGGGGCGGCCATCGCCCATGCCGGCCTGGGCATCTCCATCGCCGGCATGGTCGGCACCAGCGCCTGGATGAGCGAGGATGTCCGCGTCATGCGGCCGGGCGACAGCGCCAGCCTCGCGGGCTACGAGTTCCGCCTGGAGTCGGTGGAGCCGGCGCAGATCGCCAACTACGCCGCCCAGCGCGGCACCGTCACGGTGACGCGCGACGGTCAGGCGGTGGCGACGCTGCATCCCGAGCAGCGCTTCTACCCCGTCGCCAAGATGACGACGACCGAGGCCGCCATCCACACCACCTTCGTCTCCGACATCTATGTCGCCCTGGGCGGCAAGACGGAGGAGGGCGACGGCTGGACCGTGCGGCTCTACTACCACCCGCTGGTGCCCTGGATCTGGTTCGGTGCCGTCGTCATGGTGATCGGCGGGCTGATCAGCCTGTCCGACCGCCGCTACCGCCTGGGCGTGCCGGTCCGCCGCGCCAGCCCCGCCGCCGGCGGCCGTGCCGCCGCCCAGCCTGCCGAGTGAAGACCGCATGTCGCGCCTCCTCATCGCCCTGCCGTTGATCCTGTTCGCCGCCCTGGCGGGGGTCTTCGTCTATCTGCTGGTGCTGAAGCCCGAGATCACGGGCCAGCAGCACGACCCGACCCTGCTGCCCTCCGTGCTGATCGACCGGCCGATGCCGGCGCTGGAGCTACCCCCCCTCCATGAGGGGCAGCCCGGCATCGGTGCGGCCGAGCTGAAGGGCAAGCCGCAGCTCGTGAACATCTTCGCCTCCTGGTGCACGCCCTGCCGGATCGAGCATCCGGTGCTGATGCGCCTGTCCAAGGAGGAGGGGATCGTCGTGCGCGGCATCGCCTACAAGGACAAGCCCGAGGACAGCCGCCGCTTCCTGGAGCAGTTCGGCAACCCCTTCACCACCATCGGCGTCGATCAGGACGGCCGCGCCGGCATCGAGCTGGGCGTGACCGGCGTGCCGGAGACCTTCGTGCTGGACGGCCAGGGCCGCATCCGCTACCGCCACCAGGGCCCGCTGGGGCCGGCGGTGGTGGACAAGGAGATCCTGCCGCTCCTGCGCGAGCTGTCGAAGTAGCGCGGACCGACCGGGCCGGGCAGCCGGCCCCGACAGACGGGAGCGGCTGCGCCGGCCGCCCCCGCGACATCCCACCGGCGGCGGAGTAGACCCCCGTGAAGAAGCTCGCCCCCCTTGCCCTGTCCCTGGCGCTGCTGGCCGGCCCGGCGCTAGCCGTGATGCCGGACGAGAAGCTGAAGGACCCCGCCCTGGAAGCCCGCGCGCGGGAGATCAGCAAGGAACTGCGCTGCGTCGTCTGCCAGAACCAGTCGATCGACGACAGCAACGCGCCCTTGGCCCGCGACCTGCGCATCCTGGTGCGCGAACGGCTGGTGGCCGGCGACAATGACGACCAGGTGCTGAACTACGTCCACGACCGCTACGGCGATTTCGTCCTGCTGCGGCCGCCGGTGCAGCCCTACACCTGGGTGCTCTGGTTCGGCCCGGCGGTCGTGCTGCTGCTGGGCGGCATCGGTGCCGCCCGCTATCTGCGGGGCCGGAGCGGCGACGCCTCCCCCTCGACCGGGCTGACCCCGGCGGAGGAGGCGCGGCTCGCGGCCCTGTTGTCCGAAGAAGATAAGGCCGCCCCCGGCCGGAAGGGTTCCTGATGGGCATGATGGTCTTCTGGCTCGTCGCCGCCGTACTGACGGCGATCGCCGTCGGCATGCTGCTGCGCCCGCTGACGCGGCCGACGCAGGGGCTGGTCGGCAGCGCCGCCGAGCACACCCGCCGCGTCTATGCCGACCAGGTGGCGGAGATCGAGCGCGACCTCGCCCGCGGCGTGCTGACGGCCGATCAGGCCCGGGCCGCCCGGGCCGAGGCCGGACGCCGCCTGCTGGGCGCCGCCGCCGAGGCCGACAAGGCCAAGGCGAAGCCCGCCGTGGCGCAGCCCAGCCCGCGGCTGGCCATGGTGGTGACCCTGCTGCTGCCGGTGGCCGCGCTCGCCATCTACATCCCGCTCGGCCGGCCCGACCTGCCGTCGCAGCCCTTCGCCTCGCGCACCGATCTCGCCGCCAACGAGATCCCCGACAATGTGCTCCAGGCCGCCGAGGAACTGGCCCGGAACCTGGAGCAGAACCCGGACGACCTGCGCGGCTGGGCCCTGCTGGCCTCCACCTACGCCGCCATGGGCCGCAATGCGGAGGCGGCGGAGGCGTATCGCCGTGCCGTCGGGCTGAGCCAGGGCGACGCCGAGCTGACGGCCGCCTTCGGCGAGCAGCTCACCTACGCTGCCGGCGGTGTGGTCAGCGAGGAGGCCCGCCGCGCCTTCGAGGCGGCCGTCGAGAAGAGCCCGAAGGAGCCGCGCGCCCGCTACTTCCTGGCCGTGGCCCGCTTGCAGGCGGGCGACGTGCGCGGCGCCATCGACCGCTGGGGCGAGCTGCTGAAGGACAGCCCGGCGGACGCGCCCTGGGTCGGCGTCGTGATCAGCCAGATCACCCGCGCCGCCGAGCAGATCGGCATCGACCCTGCCACCGTCACGCCGCAGCCGCTGCCCCCCGCCGGTCCCCCGGCCGGCAGCGCCGACGGCAGCGCGGGCGCCGACGGTGCCGCCCCGGCGCTGACGCAGGAACAGATGGACCAGATGCAGGCCCTCTCTCCGGAAGAACAGGAGAAGATGGTCCGCACCATGGTGGACTCGCTGACCACGCGTCTGGAGCAGCAGCCCGACGATGTCGAGGGCTGGCTGCGGCTGGGCCGCGCCCGGCAGGTGCTGGGTGAGCCCGAGGCAGCCCGCGAGGCGCTGCGCCGGGCGACCGGGCTGGCCCCGGACCGCGCCGATGTCTGGCTGGCCTATGCCGGCACCCTGGCGCCGGAGGACAAGGCGGCCCCGTCGCCGGAGTTCCTGGCGGCGCTGGAGCGGGTGCTGGCGATCGAGCCGGACAATCTCCAGGCCCTCTGGCACCGGGGCGAGGCCGCGGCCGGCACCGGCGACACGGCCCGGGCGCGCGCCTCCTGGCAGCGTCTGATCGGGCTGCTGCCGGAGGACGCTCCGGCCCGGGCGGAGATCCAGAAGCGCATCGACGCCCTGCCGGCCCCCTGAGGGGCTTCCCGGCAGTCTCTTCCGGACCGGCCCCCCTCCCCGCCGGGGGCGGGGGGACCGGCCCCCGGCCGGGGGTCAGTCCGCGGCCGGGCGCAGGCCGTAGCGGATCGGCAGCCGCTTCAGCCCGCCGACGAAGCTGCTGGCGACCCAGGCGGGCTCGCCGTCCAGCTCCACCCAGTCCAGCCGGCTGAACAGTTCCTGGTACAGCGCCCGCATCTCCATCTTCGCCAGCAGGTGGCCCAGGCAGAGATGCACGCCGTAGCCGAACCCGACATGCGGGTTGGGGCTGCGGTCCACCTTGAAGCGGAAGGGCTCCTCGAACGCCTCCTCGTCGCGGTTGGCGGAGGGGTAGAGCAGCATCAGGTCGTCGCCGGCCCGGATGCGGCGGCCGCGCAGGTCGTAATCCTCCGTCGCGGTGCGCATGAAGTGGCGCACCGGGGTGACCCAGCGGATCGCCTCGTCCACCGCCAGCGGCATCAGCGACGGGTCGTCGCGCAGCCGGCGGAACTCGTCGGGATGCTGCACCAGGGCGTGCAACCCCCCGGCGGTGGAGCTTGAGGTGGTGTCGTGCCCGGCGGTGGCGACGATGGTGTAGTAGCCCATCGCCTCGATGTCGCCGATCGGTTCCCCGTCGATGCGGGCATTGGCGATGACGCTGGCGAGGTCGTCGCGCGGCTGCCGCCGCCGGTCCTCCGTCAGCGCCCGGAAATACTGGTAGAAGTCCAGCACGACGGCGATCAGGTCGCCGGCCTCGCCCAGGTTGCGCCGGGTCTCCGCGTCGGTGTTGCCGAACAGCTCCTGCGTCAGCTTCAGCATGCGGGGCTCGTCCTCCTCCGGCACGCCCAGCACGTCCATGATGACGCGCAGCGGATACCAGATGGCGACGTCGCGGACGAAGTCGCAGGCACCGCCCAGCGCCAGCATGTGGTCCACGCTCTGCCGCGCCCGCGCCTTCAGCTTCGGCTCGACCAGCCGCTTCAGATTGGCCGGCAGGAACCAGGCGTTGGTCAGGCCCCGCATCACCCGGTGCTCGGGCTCGTCCATGTGGACCAGGGTGCGGACCAGGTGCGGGCTGCCGCCGGTGAAGGCGCGCACCGCCTCCACCACCTCCTCCAGCGCCAGGATGGCACGCGGCGCGTTCAGGAAGCGGCCGTGCTGGCGCTCGATCTCCACCACGTCGGCCCGTCTGGTCACGGCCCAGAAGGGCCTGTAGCCCTCCGGCTCCATCCAGCGCACCGGGTCGTAGGCGCGCATCCAGGCGAAGGTGGCGTGCAGCCTCGCCTCGTCGGCATAGAGGTCGGGCGTGGTGACGTCGATTCCCCCCGGCGGCTCCCCCGGCGGCGGTGGGACCGTGGCGGCGCTCTGCATGGGCTTCTCCCCTGGCGTGTCCATCCCCCGTGGCCGCGCCGGTCTTCCCCGGTCCCGGCCGGGTGGTCCCGCAGGGGGCGCTTCTGTCGCCGGCGCCCCTGCCGCGGCGGTGCGGCCGCCACCGGCAAGCAGACCCCAGCTTCCCCGCCCCGGCAAGCGCCGCTCTGCGGTCAACCGCAGCGCGGGTGGCCCCCGATCATCGGAACATCTCGCATCGACTTTGTGCCCGACTGTCGGCGGTCCAGGACTTGAAAATGTCCCGCCGCTTCGCCCCCGCCAGCGACGCGCCGGACGGCCATCTGGCCTCCTGGGAGAAAGTGTTCGCGGAATTCCCCCTGAAGCCCGGCGCCATGCAGGTGCCGTACGGACATCGGCGCCGCCGGGCGTTCGCGGCGCGGGACCGGACACAGGGCCCGGTCTCCGCGCCGTCGGCGGTCACGCCGCCCGCACCTTCGCCAGGAAGGCGGTCACGACATCACGCAGCCGGGTGGACTCGTCCGCGAGCTGGCCGGAGACCTTCAGCACCTGGGACGAGGATTCCCGGGCCTCGCTTGCGGCCTGTCGCACGCCGTCGATGTTGGAGGTGACCTGCTGGGTGCCGTTGGCCGCCTGCTGGACGTTGCGGGCGATCTCCAGCGTCGCGGAATTCTGCTGCTCCACGGCCGCCGCGATGGTGGTCGAGATCTCGTCGATCTGCCCGATGATGCTGCCGACACCCTTGATGACCGTGGTGGTCTCGCTGGTCACGCGCTGCATGTCGCTGACCTGAGCGGCGATCTCCTCCGTGGCCTTGGCCGTCTGGGTGGCGAGGTTCTTCACCTCGCCGGCGACGACCGCGAAGCCCTTGCCGGCTTCGCCCGCCCGCGCCGCCTCGATCGTGGCGTTCAGCGCCAGCAGGTTCGTCTGGGCGGCGATCGACTGGATGAGCTGGACCACGGTGCCGATCTTCATGGCGGCGTCGTTCAGGCCCAGGACCTGCCCGTTGGCCTGCTGCGCGGCCTCCACGGCGGTGCGGGCGATCTCGGCGGAGCGGTTGACCTGCTGGCCGATCTCGCGGATCGAGCCCGACAGTTCCTCCGTCGCCGCCGCGACCGTCTGCACGTTCACGTTGGCTTCCTCCGACGCCGCCGCGACGATGGTCGCCTGCTGGCTGGTCTGGGTCGCGGTGTTCGTCATGCTCTGGGCGGTGCCGCCCATGCTCCGCGCGGCGCCGTCCACGCCTTCCACCACGCTCATCACGCGGGATTCCAGATCGTCGGCAAGCTGGAGCATGGCCGCCCGCCGTTCCGATTCGGCCCGCTTCTGGTCCTCCGCCCGCTGGGCGTTCCGGCGCACGAGATCGGCCTGCATCGTGCGCAGCGAGTCCGCCAGCACCCCGACCTCGTCCACCTGCCGCACCTCCAGCGCCTGATCGAAGCGGCCGGCGGCGATGCCTTCGGCGAAGGCGACGCAGGCGCGGATCGGCCGGGCGACACCGCCGGCCATCACCCACATGCCGCCCACCGCGGCGACCGCGACCAGCAGGGCGATCCCGGCCTGCCAGAGCACGCTGGAGCCGGCCCGCTCGTCCAGCGCCGCGCCCAGGGTGACGCTGTCCGCCAGCACCACGTCCTGAGGCACCTGGATCAGCACCGCCCAGGGCTTGCCGGTCTGACCGAGCTGGATGGGGGCGAAGGTCCGCATCATCCGGGCGTCGCTGTCCGTCTCGACCTTCGGCTGGCCGGAGCGCACGATGGCAAGATCCTGTTCCCAGTCGCGGGTGATCGTCGAGATCGACTGACCGATCAGGTCGGGCTTGGCGCTGTGCGCCACGATCAGGCCCATGTTCGACACGATCACCACTTCGTTGCGGCCGTCGAAGATCGACTTGCTGACCTGGGTCGCCAGCTTCTGCACGAAGTCCAGGTTGAAGTCCGCCCCGGCGACGCCCTGAAACCGGCCCCCCACCATGATCGGCACGGACAGGGTGGCGAGGAAGACCTGCTGGCCCTGCACGATGTAGGGCAGGGGATCGAGCACGCTCTCCTTGCCGTTCTCCTTCGGGCCGATGTACCAGCCGCCCTTCATCACCCCGTTGGGGTGCAGGTCGCGGCTGTCATATTCTACCAGCGGCTGCATGGCGATGTGGCCGCGCTGGTCGCGGTTCCAGTAGGGGATGAACCGCCCGGTGGCGTCGGTGCCGGTGTCCGCCCTGTTGCGGAAGGCCGCGTCGCGGCCGTCCAGCGCGTCGGGCTCCCAGGCGGTGTAGGTGCCGTTGAACAGCTCATTGTTCTTCAGCACGTTCAGCAGAAGCCCGTTCAGCGCCTCGCGGCGCTGCTCGACCGGGACGGCGCCGGGGTTCTGTGGATCGACCATCGTGGCGAAGGCGTGCGCCATGGTGCGGGCGGCATTCAGCGCCGTCTCGAATTCGGAGCGGATCAGCCCGGCCTGCGTGGAGGCCATGTTCTGGATGCTCTGTTCCGTCTTCTTCTCAAGCATGCTCGACACGGTCTGTCCGACGAAGGCGTTCGTCGTGTTGGTCGAGACGATGCCGAAGCCCACCAGCACCGCGATGGTGCCGGCGACGCACAGGCCCGCCAGCGAGGCGATCTTGATTTGCAGCGATCTGATCTTCATGTCCGTCCGCCCCGATGCAGAGACAGGGATGCGAAGGACAGGGAAAGGCTCCCCGCTTCCGGCACGCATCCCGTGCTGTGCGCACCAGACCTGCCGTAATCAAGGCAAGGCCACGCACCGCATGAAGACTGGATCGAAGACAGTTAAAATCCAGTTGAATGTAAGGGTATATCCAGAGGGTCAGGGGCAGCCGGGACCGCGTGGGCCAGGACCGCGTGAGAATGCCTGCGCCCCGGATCTGGACACCGCGCCGGCAGAGCCGACGCCCGGACATGTCGTGGACGGCGGGCAGGGGCGCCGCTCAGCGGAGACAGGTATCTGTGAACGCCGACGGCCGATCCGCGGAACGCGCCTCTGTGCCGTGGTCCGGACGGCTGACCGGCCAGGCTGGCCTGTCAGGGCCGGGCGGTCGTCCCGCCGCATCGCAGCGGGTCTGGATGCGTTTTATCCCGGTTCATCTCTGAAGCATCCTGCTCATCGCGTAGCAACCACCAGAAGGATCCTGTCGGCCTGCCAGTAATGGCAATCTTCAGGTGGGGTGAGATCCTTGATGACCTCAACCGATACACGGCGGAACCACTTCATCAGACTCCGCTGGTGCCCGCGTCCGATGCTGTCAATTTCATTGGAGTAGTAGGTGAAAACTCCCCCCGACCGGAGATGCTCTGAGGCAGTCTGAAAAAAATGTGCGGCGTAAGTGACATCATTGACATAGTGAGAAAACTGCTCGCCCTCGGTCAAGGGGTAGGCATCAAACAGTATTGCGTCGTACTCGCCGAAATTGCATCTGGTGTCCTGCCACGTTCCTGGAATGATGCTTATGTTCCGGTTCGGATAATTTTCGCGCCAGGATTCTGCTCTGCGCAACACATCAGGATGGCACTCCACGATCGTGTGAGATCGCACCCCGTATTCCTGTAGAAATGTTGCTGAAATTCCCATCCCGAATCCGATTTCAAGCACATCTCCCCGCTGCCGCCCCGCTTCTCTGGCCATTGCCTCCATGTAAGGCCTTTCCCAGCTTTGCATAACCTGTTGGCCGCTGATCACCAACGCAGTGGGATCGACCTGCTCGCAATCTTCGATCAAGGAAGTGGCGATGGGGGGGCGGTGGCTTCCTGGGACGAAGCTGCGCATCAGGCGATCTGCATGAAGCAGATCGTCCCGCACTTCTTTCAGATACCGGCGGGCTATCCACTCGCCCAGCCCGCGGTCGGGAACAGAAAGAATCTCAGGAGCCAGTTCAGCTTTGATGAGAATGTTCTCGTCGCCCACTTCGATCGGTGGCGATCCCGTCCCAGGAGACAACAAACCGACCGGCATTTTCTGTTTACTCCGTTAAGGGTTCAAGAACTATGATCAATTCGGATGTTTCATCGGATTTTTACGGAAATCACGATTTCTTTTCCATCGAATGCAAAGGCGGCCGACTCAAAATCCGGAGGGCCGTAATATCCAATCGCATCCCGGCTGAAACCTGTCGGCTCAAGGGGGGCTCCCCACTGATCCTGTTCCATTTTTCCATCGCCATTCGTGTCGTGCAGTACCTGGACAGCGTATGTTCCGCTTGGCAGGTCTTCAAAACGGAAGACATGATCGGAAACCGAATCAACGCGCTGCCCCTGGTTCGCATCACAGGTCGGCTTCAGGAACGTCGCGGCGCTGCAGATGCCGACATACAGCATGCCTGCCGGGTGCCTGATGCCGGTTACCCGGACGACAACGGCTGCGGGCTCCTGCACGGCCTCTTCCGCGCCGACAGGTCCTGCCGGGAAGATCAGCGCACCGGCAGTCAGTACACCGATGATGCGGTGGCGTGCGGAATCCATGACGTCCTCCTGAACGGAACTCAGGGCTGGGGGAGCCAGCGGAATGTCAGGGCTGCAAGACTCAGCCCGATCACGGTCAGGGCAAGAAACCACCCCGCGCTGGTTGCCAGTTCCCACGATGTCAACCCGACAGTCACGGCATCGCGCATGGCCACGACAAGCCAATAAACCGGATTGAACTCCGCCAGAGCGGCCACCGCATCCGGTAACTGCGCGATGGGAATAAAAAGATCGGAAAGGAACATGATCGGAAGATTGATAAGATTTATGACCGCGGCTGCCACACTGGACTTTGTCGTCATTCCCGCCAGAAACAGTCCCGCTGCCAGAAATGCGGAAGACCCGGTCAGCAGAAGAACGCCTGTAGTCAGCCAGCCCTGAAGCCCGATCGCAGGTATGTCTGCATACAAGGCAAAACCGCCCACGATGAACAACAGCCCGAAAACGGTCAGGATCACCAGGCGGCAGACGGCGAACCCCGCCAGAAACGCACTCCTGCGCAGGGGCAGGATGCTGATCATCTTGACTCCGCCGGCAGCGCGTAATTCTATCAGAGGTGCGGTGAAACCGAACAGTGCGGTTGAGACAACGGTCAGAACGGCAAGCCCGACAATGAAATATACGGCGCTGGAATCGCTGTTCTGGGGTCCTTCCTGACCGTTCCGGATATCATACTGTAGGCGGACAATCTCAGGCGCTTGTGAGTGGACGCGGTTTATTCTCTCAACGGTCTCTCCGACCAGCGCGATCATCGCCCCGCTGCTTGCATCTGGTGGGCCGTCAAGGCTCACCCTGATGCTGCTGACCCGGTCTGTGTCCAAGGCGAAGTCGGCCGGGATGTCGATCCGCACGCGGCCCCGCGGTGTCTGTTCGTCGGGACGCACATGCCTGAACGCCACCTCCACCCCTTCGATCCGGGAGACGCGCTGCTCAAGCGCGGTGACGACAGCAGCCCCCGCCCCCGTCCCGTCCGCAATATCGATGACGACACGAGGCGATCCTGCTCCGAACAAGGACATCAGCAGCACAAGCAATGCGATCGGATACAGGAATGTCCAGAACAGCGCCGTTCTGTCGCGTAGATAGGCAGCAGTTTCAATGTAGGCGATTTGGATCAGGCATCTCAGCCAATCCACGATTTCCGAGTGTCCGGAAAACGAATTCTGATGCTTCAGATCGGCCCGGCGGTCTGCGGGAGATGGCTGTGGATTCATCGAAGACTCCAGATCATCGCTCATCTGCGGAGGCGCTGTCAGCCGATACCAGGGCAAGAAGATCAGCGGCGGTGGACGGGCGGATGCTCAGGCTGACGGCTTTCCGGCTGACGGTTTCCGATGTCAGCGCCTCCCGGAGTTCCCTGCCCCCTGACACGATCAGCGTCTGGCCGCGTTGCACCAGACTCCGGGCCAGGGGGCCGATCGCGCTCCGGACAGAGGCGATGTCAGCATCATCCGACAGTTCCAGCTGGCCGACCACGTCTCCGATCAGATCCATCAGCAGGGCGTGAAGACTGCTGTCCCGTTCGATCCGCCCCTTTGCCAGCCAGATGATCCGATCCGACAGCGCAAGATCGGCCGGGGAGTGGCTTGCCATGATGACAATGCCGCCGCGCTGACGGACATTCAGAAGTATCTGATGGAATTCTTTCTCGCGCGCACTGTCCAGACCCGAAGCAGGCTCGTCCAGGAAAACGACTTGCGGCAGATGAGCCAGAGCAACCGCCAGGTCGACACGGCGTCGCTCCCCTGTCGAAAGCCTGCGATAGGAGCGCTGCCAGATCGCGCCGATCCCCAGCGCATCCAGTATCGCTGCGTTCTGGGTATGATACACCACCCGGTGGACCGACAGGATCTCCCGGACCAGCATGGCGGGATTCCAGGTCGCCCCCTGGATCTGGGCGCCCAGCAGACGCCGTACCGGATGATGCGGGGCCGCTTTGCCCAGGTCGATGCCGGCGATCCTGCAACAGCCGCCGGTAACCGGACGAAGCCCCAGGATCGCGTCAAGAAGAGTGCTCTTGCCAGAACCGTTGCACCCTATGATGGCAGTGATGGTTCCCGGCTCAAACGAAAGCGAAGGCACATCGAGACGAAAGCCCTCTCGCCCCGTGACGGAGAGCCGCTCGACGGTGACTGTCAGGGGTGTCATCGACGTCGGGAGAGCGCTCATGAGATCTCCAGGGGAGATGCCAGCCTTTCCGCCGTTCCGGCCAGGATCGCCGCAACATCCGGCCAGGGAGCCACGGCTGCGGCCCGGGTCAGCAGGTTTGCCGCCCGTCCCCGGCTGCCGCCATACTCGACAGGGGTCTGTAGCTCCAGCTTTGCAACGGCCACCAGGACATCGCAGCTTCGGGGGAACTGGTCCAACGCCGCTTCGGCAATGGCACGAGCGCGGGCGAAACAGTCACGAAGCGCCAGATAGGACGTGGATGTCTGCGCTTTTGCCCCTTCCCAGGCCAGGCAGAGGGCGAAGATCACGGGGTCATGGGGAAGCCGGCGCCGCAGCCCGTCCAGGACCGCTTCCAGCGGAAAGCGGGCAGCCTCTTCCGCCTGGTCCGGAACAGTCCGGGCGAGAAGGGCAAGCATCACGGCATGGACTGCCGCGTCGTCATCATCTGGATTTGCCAGCACATACTCTCGCCAGGGCCCCATTTCGGCTGCAAGACCATCCGTCTGGCCGAGCAGAAATGATGTTCTGATCCTGTGGAACTGTAGGGGGGATGGTCGGATTTTTGTGCCGTGCCGCCCTGTTGTCGCTACCGACGCCAATAGCCCGGATAATTCGTGGAGCGGAATGCCGAGCGAATTCGCGATCAAGGGGCGCGCATCCTCTACCTTCGCCTCCCGAACAGAGGATATCATCTGTAGAAACGCCGAAGTGCCCATCCGCTCAAGCAACCGTCCGGCCAACAATCCGGCCAGAGCGTGGCTGCCCGGCATTCCTTCAAAACAGGGGCGATCGCGCCATCTGTGGGCAAGCAGGCTGTCCAGAGATGGAGCCTCCGCTGCTGACCGCGACAACTCTGCGCAGGCTGCATCGTGGCTGCCGGTAGCTACCAGATACTCGACATATGTTGCAAATCCTTCATCGAGCGCCCTGTGGTCAGACAAGGCGAAGGCATGCGCCAGTTCATGGGCGACCGTTCCAGGGTCGGACAGATCCTGTGGTGAAAATTCGATCAGGGAAATGCCAGCAACTTCTTGTATGATTCGCGCAGGTTTTCCGTCTTGGCCAATATTGACAATGATAAAAGGGGATTTCCTGTCTAGAAATTTTGCTATACGGGAGAGGGTGTCTACCAGGATTTCATTGCCCCTCTCCGACAGAGGGCCGATGACATGAAGATTTGCAGCCAATGAATGCAGATGGCGATCACCAGAGACGACATCTGCCAGGGTATCGAAAAGGACCCGTCCCCGTAAGACTGGCGCAAGGCCGGACAGCAGTTTTCTGGCCTCGCTCGCATCGTTGTTCGCGGCTTTCAGAAAAGCCTGCACCGTCTCCACGAGGTGATCTTGCAGGGACTGGCGATCATTCATGCTCGGGACTCCGGCCGATGAACAAGCAGGCGGAAACGGTTTCAGTAACGCCGTCCAGGTTCAGCATGCTGTTTACTTCGTCGTCAAAGTAACCGCCCCAATGCAGGTTGGCTAAGCCGGCGGCAGTGGCCGCCAGTGAAAGACCGAAAGGAACCATGCCGACTTCCATCATCGCCAGCCGGTAGCCTCTGTAGCCGTACTTCACAACGGTCCGCTCCGGCAGAATGGAGACAAAGACGATCATTCCGATCCCGCCGGTATGACCGTTGTGGTCTCCCAGCGTACCGGCCAGATGTGAAAGCGGCGGCAGCGGCGCCAGAACACTCAGCGCATGCTCGTTAGCGCCATAATGGGCAAGGCAGGCGGGCAGACCCGTCACATTTGTCAGCGCGACATAAATTTCCGTTGGATACAGCCCGCCGCCAGACGGGTAGGGGCGGAAACGCAGTTCCAGGTCCGGTGCCAGACTTGATTGTGCACGGCGTGTGACGCGACAGGACGAGAGAACGGCCGAAACCTCTTCTGCCGTCAGCGGGCGGCCATCGAAAAGGCGGGTCGAGCGCCGATCCGAAAGCACCTGATCGAAAGCAGCCGTGAGTCGCGGAGGGGGCGGCAGGACAACCTTCTCCGCTCCGGCGTAGGTTTTGAAATTGGCAGCCGTTTCTCGCAGCGCACGGGGATCATTAAGGTATCCGCCGATGCGGCGCCCCATTTTCCTGATCGAAGAACGGCGGAGTTTGGTCAATTCATGGAAAATTTCAATCTCAGTAAGCTCCGGAGCTTCCCAGCCGATCTTGCGGATGTGCGCTTCCAGTTCACATAAAGAGCCTGATTCATCTGAATTCCTGCTGATCGCCACCGTTTTTCCTTTCTGGTCGGGTTATGGGAAAGGATGAGGATCCAGGTTCAGCGCGTCCGGAAGCGTACTGCCGACATTTGTCAGGAACTGCCTGATGCGCCTGTCGTCCAGATGCTGTCGCCCATGACCACAGCCAAGCGGGTGAAGACCTGTAATGAAGGTTCGCGCTATGAAAATCCCAAGTCCATCCAGCTCCGGCGGAGTTAAATCAACGGCATAACAGTCAAGTCCGAATTGCTTGAGGTGTAATACAAGATTTCTGAGAGAGCTTTTCGAATCGGACTGATTCCCTCCGGCGAACGGCTGGATCAGATCTGAAGGGGCGAAGGACATGAGAAACTCAGCCTTGCAGATCATTGCCGGGTCCAGGTAATGCCGGACATGGTCCTTGTACCCTGCTATCTCATGCGGTGCCGTCGGCCCAACCCCATTACGGCGCATATCCAGGATCCAGTTGTATGTATGGAACGCTTCGATCGCCGCTTTCTCCAAGGCGGCAGCCGGGCTGAAGCGTGCGGCCGCGCCAATTGCCAGTCCACCGGAACCAGATGCGCGGGCTATGGCCAGTACGACGGGAACACCAAGATCAGTAGTGATGTTCCGGAAATCCAGATTGATCGCGCTTCTTTCCAGAATATTCATTAACTCTGGCGATATTCTTGCCGATAACCCGTTGACATCAACGCGTAATGGAGTTTTCCGCAGATACCAGTGCAGGGCGAATGCATCCCGCTCAATTACTTCCAGAAGGCCGGACAGAACGGCCGAAGCAAAATCGGGTCCCGCTGCGGTTCCTGTGCTGTACCCACTGTCAAAATACTCATGTCGGTCACGATGGTGATAGCCGATATAGGTAAGGGATGCCGGGATCCAGGCCGGTTGCTCGAAGCCGAGATCCACCCCCTGAACCCAACCTATAGGCCTGTCGGGGGCGAAGGATGCGAACGGGAAGTCCGGAGCCGCATACTGCTCCGGCGCGAAGAGGATCAGGCTTGACGGCAGCAGAACAGGACCGTCCAGATCAAGGGCGCGGGCATAGACGATGCTGTCAGGATCGTAAACCTGCACCGCATACCGCTCTAGCGCCTCTCCTACCGTCGCCCAGAGAGCGCCCAGGCGGTCCAGAGCAGCGCCGCTCCCCTGTGTCGCGGTGGTGCTGTTGCCTGGGGCCAGATTGCGGGGATGCAGACGGGTCGGATCCTGGACATCGGCGACGGCGATGAAGACATCGGGTTCGCTGGGTTGTATCGGAATCTCTACGATATGGCGGATGAGTCCTATCTCAGGATCGTGAATCCTTGACAGAAGATGGTGGAGTCTGGTGGCAGACATACCCGACGCTCCTTCAGGCGAGCGTGCGGACAGCACGGGCGGGTCTGCTGGCGCTCCGGCCGCAGATCCTGCAACGGGGCAGTTTCAGTATCGGCTGCCGGCTGCTCGCCAATGTCAGCAGGTCCATGCTTTGCAGGACACCGGGTTCGGCAACATCATAGGCGCCGGCAGCGGCGGCCATGAGATGGCGTGCCGCAAGGCTCTCCACCAGACCGGCGGCAAGGCGGCTGGGCAGAGTGATGCCGCTCCGCAGTCTCTCCGCAACGGCCCGAAGGTGAGCGGCGTCTTCATCCGGGTAGGAAAGGACTGCCTTGCGCCGCTCCAGATAACAGTTGAAGCAGGCTGTCTCCCCGGGGATCACCAGCGGGCCGACGATAAGTCTCGAGATCATGCGGTGAATGAACGTGCACCGGACACCATGGTGCTGTGCCGTCGCGTTCACCTCGGCAAACAGGGTCAGATCCGGCAGATCGGCACAGGCCACGATCAGGCTGTCTGGCGTCAGATCCTCCTGCGCCGATCGAACCGTCATGGACGATGCATCCAGGGCAGCTTCCACCCGATCGCGCATCCATCCCCCGCCGACAATCGCAACGGGTGTTGCCCGCGCCACCTCTACACTGGTGCGTCCGGCGCCGACTTTGCCCTGCCGCATCACATAGTCCAACATATCGACCGCCCAATCAAGCCCGGCGCCTTGGGCGGAAGATAACGCTCCCCGCGCCTGTAGAAGCGCTACAAGTGCCCTGTCAATTTCGCCAATTGCGAATTCACCTGGGGAAGAGGAGCTGAGCCTGCTTAGGGCCTCTGCAATTTCCGTTGCATGCAGATCAAATGTTATGTGACTGCCATCCGGGAATCGGATCTGTATTCTGTCAGGATTGTCGAGTCGATTCCATTCGACGAGTGGATCAATGCGATGGACAGGAAAATTTCCATTGCTCACGCGAATCCCCCGCTCCTGAAAAGCACGCCGAGTCAGACGGCATAGGCGGTGCCGCCTATGCCGTCGCTGAAACGGTCCTACTTCTGCTGCTGAAGCGTCGCCGCGCAGGTGGTGGTGGTGGAGGAGGAGCAGCGGCCGGCAACAATGATGCCGTTCGGCAGTCCGGCCGAATACAAAAGTTCGGTGGAATCATAGTAGCTCAGAATGCCCGTCTTCTTGCTCTCGAACTTTTTGGTTTCCATGATATCTTCCTTCCCCATTCTGGTTGATTTTTGCCAGGCACGATGCGTAAAAAGCCGTGCACGGCAGCGCAAATTCTGATCGTTAATGGAATGTCGCGCAATAAGAATCTTTTAAAGGGTGTAGAGCGCTTCAGTTCGCCCCGGAGTGGTTACCCCGAGTTTCTGCGGGGCGCCGCGTGTCGCGCGGACCATCAGGGGCGATCCGGGGGCCGGTGGCCTCGCCTCAGCCGCCGGACGGCACGCCCTCCATGCTGCAGGGCGGCAAGGGACGGCGTGGTGGTCTCTCGCGGGCGGACCGCTTGCGCTGCAAAACCAGGATGTTCCGCCCTTTTTTCACAGGGCTGACCGGGCGATGCCGCATTGCGGCCATTTTGCGCTGCGATATATGGTAGCAACCGCTGTTGGGGGAGATGACCCGCGCGGTCCTCCTTCCTCCAGCCGGGCGCCCGGGTGCGGGCGCCGGCGCGGCCAGTAGAACAGGGCTATCATGACCACCACCGAACAGAACATCGCCTTCGTGACCGCCTGCGACCAGCTCGGCCTGGACCCGGCGAACGCCAACCATTTCATCCTGGAATGCGCGCGCCAGGGCCTCGACCCGCGCTCGACCAGCATGTCCGACCTGGACCGCAACGCCTCCGAGCTGTGGGCCTCGGTCCGCCGCCTGAAGCGGGCCTGATCTCCGCCGTTCTTCCTGCCCGCACCCCCGTCCGCTGCCGGTGACGTTCTCCCTTCGGTATAGGGAGCCGGATCATCGGGGGGCATCCCCGATGCCACCAATGAACAGCGGCAGGCCGCCGGCCCAGCCGCTAGTCTCCCGGTGCGGCGCGGGCCGGTGCGGAAAGGGAGACAACCCATGAAGATCCTGGCCGTCGATGACGATGCCATCACGGCGCTCGACGTCGAGCAGACCTTGCGGGCGACGGGGGCGGAGATCCTGACGGCGTCGGGCGCCGACGAGGCGCTGGAACTGGCCGAACGCATCCAGTTCGACCTCGCCCTGCTGGACGCCCGGCTGGGCTATGGCGAAAGCGGCTTCATGCTGGCGCAGATGCTGCTGGAGCGGCATGCCGTGCCGTCGCTGCTGGTGACCGGTCTGGCCGAGGTGCCCGACCATGTCGGGGCCTATGCGCTGGGGGTGCTGCACAAGCCCTTCTCCCCGGCCGATCTGGTCGCCGCCGTGGTGACGGTGCGCTCGGCCCTCACCGGCGGTCCGGCCGGCGGCGGCCCGCCGGGTCTGACGCTGTTCGCCAACCGGGAGACCTCGGCCGCCTGATCTGCGGCATCCCGACTCGGCCGAGACGGCGCCGGCGCATGGAGACGCCGCCGGCGGCCTCCCCCGAAGCCGGCCGGCGGCGCTCCGCCCGGCCGCTCTCTCCCCCTCGGTGCGGCCGGACCTGTTCCAGTGCAGCAGACTTCGCCCCTCCCGTCCATGAGACGCGGCGTCCGGGGGGGCAGTCGTCCGCCGGCGTGCTCAGGCCGCGGGTGTCGCGGCGCCGTCGGCGCAGGGGTGGCGTTCCACCTGGATGGTGGCGTGGCCGATCCCGAACTCCTCCCGCAGGGTGCGGGTCAGCGCGCGCAGCACGCTGTCCGGCTCCGCCCCCTCGGCCACGGTGGCGTGCAGGGTCAGCAGCGGCTGCTCCGGCGTCAGCGACCAGGCGTGGACATGGTGGATGTCGGCCACGCCCGGCACGGCCTGCAACGACCGTTGCAGCCGGTCCAGGTCCAGCCCCTCGGGCGTTCCCTCCATCAGGACGTGCCAGGCCGGCGTCACCAGCGCCCAGGCGCTGCGCAGGATCAGCAGAGAGACGACGGCCGACAGGATCGGGTCGATCGGCGTCCAGCCGGTGGTCAGGATCACCGCGGCCGCGGCCAGCGCCGCGACGGACCCCAGCAGATCGCCCAGGACGTGCAGCGCCGCCCCGCGGACATTCAGGTTCGCCTTGTCGCCGCCGTTCAGGATGGTGAAGGAGGCGATGTTCACCGCCAAGCCCAGGGCGGCGATCGCCAGCATGGGGCCGCCCAGCACCGGCACTGGCTCGAACAGCCGGCGCGCCGCTTCCACGATGATCCAGAGCGACAGCAGCAGCAGCGCCGCCCCGTTGATGAAGGCGGCCAGAACCTGGAAGCGGTGCCCGCCATAGGTGCGGGCGGCTCCGGCCGGCCGGCGGGCGGCCCGGAAGGCGTACCAGGCCAGTGCCAGCGCCGCCGTGTCCGCCAGCATGTGGCCGGCATCGGCCAGCAGCGCCAGCGAGCCGGAGAGCAGGCCGCCCACCACTTCCGCCAGCATGAAGCCGCCGGTCAGCAGCAGCGCCGCGCGCACCCGCGCCTCGTTGCCGCCGCCCGGCTCCAGCCCGTGGGAATGCCCATGTCCATGACCATGCCCATGTCCGTGGGAATGGTCATGCCCGTGCCCGTGTCCCGGCGCGGCCGTCCGGACCGGGGCGGCGGCGCAGGGCGGCGGCCGGAAGCCGTCTCCCGCGCCGGCCGGGCGGGCATCCTGCACGGGGGCATGGTCGTGCCCGTGATGGCCGGGTCCGGCATGGTCATGCCCGGGATGATCGGGGCCGGGATGATCGGGGCCGGCGGACAGGTCGTGGGGCATGGGCTTTTCTTCTCGCTCCGGGGTCGCCCGGCCACGCGGCCGGTGGGGGCGTCGCGTCAGGGAGCCGCCGGCTCCTGACCCGCGCCGGTGCGACCGCGCAGGCGGGCCACCAGGGGCGCGATGCCCTTGTGCACCAGCGGGATCAGCAGCGCCCCCAGGGCCAGCCCGAACAGCCCGGCCCCGGCGGCCCCGACCAGCCATTCCAGCGTCGCGGCCAGGGCGGTGGACGTCGCCTCCAGGGCGTGGCCGGCGGCATGGGCGGCGGCGTGGACCGCGTGGCCCAGGGCGGGCAGACCGTACACCTCCAGCCCGTGCAGGACGATGCCGCCGCCGACCCAGAGCATGGCGGCCGTGCCGACCAGCCCCAGCAGCTTCAGGAAGGCGGGCATGAACCGCACCAGCCCGCGGCCCAGCCCCTGCGTCAGCCCGGCCAGCGCCCGGTCGGCCCCCGTCGGGTCGGCGCCCGTCGGGTCTGTCGCCGTCGGGTCTGCCGCCGCGGCGCGGCGCAGGCCCAGCAGGGTGGAGACGGGGCGGGGATTGCGCGCCAGCGCAAGGCCCACATCGTCCGCCTTCACGATCAGGGCGACGGTGCCGTAGACCGCCAGCGTGATGCCGATGCCGACGACGGCCAGCACCACGGCCTGCCCCCAGAAGGAGGTGGTCTCCGCCGCCACGGTGCTCAGCGTGATGGCCATGATCTCGGCCGACAGGATGAAGTCGGTCTTGATGGCGCCGCTGACCTTCTCCTCCTCCAGCGCGTGGGCGTCCTGGATCGTCGCGGCCACGGCGCCGCCGGGTCCGTGCGCGCCGGCATGCGGCCAGACGGCCTCGTACACCTTCTCCGCCCCCTCGTAACAGAGGAAGGCGCCGCCCAGCATCAGCAGCGGCGTGATCGCCCAGGGCGCCACCAGGCTGAGCAGCAGCGCCAGCGGCAGCAGATACAGCAGCTTGTTCTTCAGCGAGCCGACGGCGATGCGGCCGATGATCGGCAGCTCGCGCTCGGCGCTGAAGCCGGTGACATAGCGCGGCGTGACGGCGGCATCGTCCACTACCACGCCCGCGGCCTTCGCCCCGGCCCGGGAGGCCTGCCCCGCCGCATCGTCGATGGAGGCCGCGGCCACCTTGGCCAGTCCGACCACGTCGTCCAGCAGGGCGATCAATCCGGTGCTCATGGACCCTCTGCATGCTGCCTGTCAGACCGGCAGCTTGGCCCTAACAGGGCGCGCCGTCCAGACAGCACCGCCGCGCGGGCGCAGGCGCGAGAGACGGGAGAAATCCCGCCCTTCCGGTCGGCGGTCCGCTGTGCCTGCCCCGCCGTCGCTTTCGACAGGGTGGCCCGCCCTGGGCTATCGTCGTCCCCAACGACAATGGCCGGGAGGACCACCAATGACAGACGGCACCGGGGCCTTCATGGCCGCCCGCGACATCCTGCTGGCGGCCGGAACCGATTATGACCGGGCACGGCGGGAGTTCCGCTGGCCGGAAACCGGCTCCTTCAACTGGGCGCTGGACTATTTCGATGTCGTCGCGCGGGACAACCCGCAGCCTGCCCTGCGCGTGGTTTCCGAAGACGGGAGCGAGGAGACGGTCAGCTACGCCGAGATGGCGGCCCGGTCCGCCCGTACTGCGACCTGGCTGCGCGGTCTGGGCGTCCGGCGGGGCGACCGCATCCTGCTGATGCTGCCCAACATCCCGCCGCTGTGGGAGGTGATGCTGGCCGCCATGAAGCTGGGGGCCGTGGTGATCCCGGCGACCACCCTGCTGGCCGGGGAGGAGCTGCGCGACCGGGTGGACCGCGGCGGCGCCCGCTTCGTCGTCGTCGCGGCCGAACAGTGCGGCCGGTTCGCCGATCTGCACGGCGTCACCCGCATCGCCGTCGGCGGCGCCCCGCCCGGCTGGATCGCCTATGAGGACTCGCGCGGCACCTCCGCCGAGTTCGTGCCGGACGGGGAGACGCGGCCCGACGATCCGATGCTGCTCTACTTCACCTCCGGCACCACGGCGAAGCCCAAGCTGGTGCTGCACACGCACCGCTCCTATCCGGTCGGCCACCTCTCCACCATGTACTGGATCGGGCTGCGGCCGGGGGATGTCCACTGGAACATCAGCTCGCCCGGATGGGCGAAGCATGCCTGGAGCAACGTCTTCGCGCCCTGGAACGCGCAGGCGACGGTCTTCGTCTACAACTACGCCCGGTTCCAGGCGCGGGCGGTGCTGGACGTCCTGGTCCGGCACGGGGTGACGACGCTGTGCGCCCCGCCGACCGTCTGGCGCATGCTGATCCAGGAGGACCTGAAGGCCTGGCCCGTGCGCCTGCGCGAGGTGGTGGGGGCGGGCGAGCCGCTGAACGCCGAGGTGATCGAGCAGGTGCGCAGCGCCTGGGGCCTGACCGTCCGCGACGGCTTCGGCCAGACCGAGACGACGGCCCAGGTGGGCAACAGCCCCGGCCAGCCGGTGAAGCCCGGCAGCATGGGGCGCCCCTTGCCCGGCTACGACGTCGTGCTGCTGGATGCCGACGGCAACGAGGCGGAGGAGGGCGAGATCGCCCTGCGGCTGGCGTCCCGCCCGGCCGGGCTGATGGCCGGATACCAGAGCGCTGCCGGAGAGCCGGTGCAGCCGCCGGCCGGGGACTGGTACCGGACCGGCGACGTCGCCAGCCGCGACGCCGACGGGTATCTGACCTATGTCGGCCGGGCCGACGACGTGTTCAAGGCGAGCGACTACCGCATCAGCCCGTTCGAGCTGGAATCGGCCCTGATCGAGCATCCGGCCGTGGCCGAGGCCGCCGTCGTGCCATCGCCCGATCCCGTCCGGCTTGCGGTGCCGAAGGCGTTCCTGGTGCTGGCCGCCGGCTACGAACCGGATGGCGAGCTGGCGCGCGACATCTTCCGCCACATCCGCGCGACGCTGCCGCCCTACAAGCGGGTCCGCCGCATCGAGTTCGCGGACCTGCCCAAGACCATCTCCGGCAAGATCCGAAGGGTCGAGCTGCGCCGTGAGGAGCAGGCCCGCGCGGCCGGTGACGGGCGCCACCCGCAGGAGTTCTGGGAGGAGGATTTCCCCGATCTGCGCTGACCGGCGGGCGGAGAAGTGGCGTCCCCGGACGGATTCGAACCGCCGACCTAGCGTTTAGGAAACGCTTGCTCTATCCGGCTGAGCTACGGGGACGCTGCGGGCCGGCGCCGGGGCATCGGTCCGGCGGGGGGCATATAGCACAGATCGGGCCGTTGCACAGCCCCGACCACGGCCCGTCCGGGGCCGGCCAGGGGCGCCACGGGGCCGCAGGGCCGCCCGCCCCCCGGCCCGCCCCCCGGCCCGCCCCGGGCTCCGGTCGCGGCGGGCCGTGACCGCAGGCCGAACGGGCGGATGGCGGGCGTTGAGGGGCGGCGGGGGATGGGCTAGCGTCCGCCGTTCCGAAACGGGAGGACGCAGAAGAATGGCCGAGAACCGCAGCCTGAGCGGCAAGACCCTGTTCATCACCGGCGCCAGCCGCGGCATCGGCAAGGCGATCGCCCTGCGCGCCGCGCGCGACGGCGCCAATGTCGCCATCGCGGCGAAGACGGCGGACCCGCATCCCAAGCTGGAGGGCACGATCTTCTCCACCGCCGCCGAGATCGAGGCGGCGGGCGGCCGTGCCCTGGCCTTGCAGGTGGACATCCGCGACGAGGGCGCGGTGGCCGACGCCGTCGCCCGCACGGTGGAGACGTTCGGCGGCATCGACATCCTGGTCAACAATGCCAGCGCCATCAGCCTGACCGGCACGCTGGACACGCCGATGAAGCGCTACGACCTGATGCAGGGGGTGAACGCCCGCGGCACCTTCGTCTGCTCCCAGGCCTGCCTGCCGCACCTGCTGGCGGCGCCGAACCCGCACATCCTGACGCTCTCGCCGCCCCTGAACCTGGACCCGAAATGGTTCAAGGGCCATGTCGCCTACACCATGGCCAAGTACGGCATGAGCATGTGCGTCCTGGGCATGGCCGAGGAGTTCCGCAGCCGCGGCGTGGCCGTCAACGCGCTGTGGCCGCGCACCGGCATCGCCACCGCGGCGATGCGGATGCTGGGCGGCGGCGAGGTGCCGCCGGGCTGCCGCGACGTGGCGATCATGGCCGATGCCGCCCACCTGATCCTGACCTCGGACTCGCGGGCCACCACGGGCAACTTCTTCATCGACGAGGATGTGCTGCGCGCGGCGGGCGTCACGGATTTCGGCCCCTATGCCATCGACCCGTCGCAGCCGCTCTTCCCCGACCTGTTCCTGGACTGAGCGCCTCCCGTCCCGCGCCGCCGCCGCGCCCGGTCATCCCGCGGCGGCGGGGCGTCGCAGGGCCTGGCGGCGGACGGCCGTCGGCCCGGTCCGGACGGGGCCGGAAAGTCTTTACGGAACAGGGTGTTACGGCCCTCTGCCGGGCCGTGGCGGGCGGCCGCGGCGGAGGCGCCGGGGCCGCTCCGACCCTGACCTTTTGAACGCGCCGGCACGGCATTCCGGATGCTAGCGTGCAGCCATCAGCATGCGGGGACCGACGGATGACAACCGAAGCCGCTGACAGGTCGTTTCCTGAACAACCTGTGCTTGATTCGCGCAAGATCATGGACCTGGAAGCCGCCATGGGCCCCGGTCCGCTGAACGATGTGCTGCGTCTGGTGCCGGATTCCGCGCGGGCCGAGCTGGTCCGGGTGGACGGGGCGCTGGCCAGCGGCGATCTGGAGGGGGCGCGGCGGGCCGCCCATGCGCTGAAGGGGTTCGCCGCCAATCTGGGGCTGAACCGGCTGTCGCTGGCGGCGGCCCAGCTCGATCTGGTGCTGCGGGCGCAGGATGCGGACTCCGCCCGGCCGTGCCGCGATGCGCTGGACCGGGCCATGGCGGACACCGAAGCGGCGCTGGCCCGCCGCGGCTGACCGGACCGGGCCCCGGGGCAGCGCCCCGGGACGATCAGCCCGGGCGGCTCAGCTCAGGACCAGGCTGACGATCAGCACGTCCTCGACCATCGGCGTGCCGATGGCGTCGTTGACCAGCTCGCGCAGCCGCTCCTTCAGGTGCAGCACCTCCGCCGCGCTCACGCTGCGCGACATGAAGCGTTCGGACGACAGCGCCTCGGTCAGCCGGCCGATGATGCGCGGCCGCAGGTTCTGCACCTGCTGCACCTCGACGGCGGCCTCGTCGCCCTCCCGCACCACCAGCTCCGCGACGAGCTGGACATAGGAGAAGCGGTCCTTGCCCGGCAGGCTGAAGGGCGTCAGCCGGATATTGCGCGACACCTCCCCGCCGCCCCCGCCGCCGCTCGCCAGGGCGGTGCCCGCCGGCAGGGCGCCGGACAGCAGCACCGCCAGCGCGAATGCCAGCAGAACCGGTCGGGCCAGGGACAGGAGAAAACGGTGCGTCCGCATCGTCTGGAGTGACGACGAAGGCCGGATTGGCGACGAAGGTATGTTCATCACACGATCTTACGATCCGAATCTTAACAACCTACCACCAATGTAGGTCGATGTCGCGTTCCGCCCAGCATCACCCCTGCGCACGGCACCCCTGCGCACGGCACCCCTGCGGGCGGCGCCCCTGTGGACAGTGCCCCTGCGGGCGACGGGGTTTCCTCACGGGCAGGGGGGGCGGAGGCGGGTATCAGAACACGGGCACCTGACCGGCCGCCGGATCGGGCCGGGGCGGGAAGGTCTGCGGTGCGGGGTCCACCGTGGCGAAGCCCGTGCGGGTCACCTGGAGCACTGCCAGCCCGCGCTCCGTCAGCCCGTCGGGCAACAGCCGGAACAGCCCGTCCGCCCCCAGGAAGCCCTGCGGGTCGGTCAGCGCCTCCGGCCGCAGCGGCTCCGGGGCACCGCTGCGCACCAGGGCCGCGGCCAGGGCCGTGGCATCGTAGGCCAGGGTGGCGAGGCGCTGCGGCTTCTGGCCGTAGGTTTCTTCGTAGCGGCGTTCGAAGACCTGCCGGGCTTCCGGCGGCGGGGCGGCGAACCAGCCTCCGACCAGACCGGCCTCGCGGCCCAGGCCCGGTTCCTCCCACTGGCCGGTGCCCAGGAACGCCACCGGGCCGGGATCGACGTCGAAGAACGGCAGCAGCGTCGCCAGCGTGCGGAGCTGACCGCCGCCGTCCGCCAGCATCACCGCCTGGAACGGCAGGCCGGTCGCGGCCGCGCCCGGCTCTGCGGCGGCCGGCGCCGGCATGGGCTGACGCTGGGCGAAGCGGCGCACCACGTCGGTCAGGTCCTGCTGCTCGGCGCCGTAGCGCTCGATCCGTGTCACCGTGCCGCCGCCCTGGCGGGCGGCGTCGATCAGGCTCTGCTGCACCACCTCGCCCGACGGCGTGGCCGGGGCCAGCAGGCCGAAGCGCGTGATCCCGCGGGAGGTGGCGAAGCCGACGACGCGGGCCACCTGCTCCTGCGGCTGGAAGCCCAGCACCCAGACGCCGCCGCCGGCGACCGTGCGGTCGCTGGAGAAGCTCAGCACCGGCACGCCCGCCGGGGCGGCCACCGTGCGGACGGCGGCGGCATCGGCGCTGAACAACGGCCCCAGGATCAGCCGGGCGCCGGCCGTCACGGCGTCGCGCGCCGCGGCCTCCGCCCCGGCGGGCGTGCCGCCGGTGTCGCGCGGCAGCAGCAGGAACTGCCCGTCGGCCACGTCGAAGACGGCGAGCTGGGCCGCGTCCAGCATGGACTGGCCGATCGCCGCCCCGCGCCCGCTGAGCGGCACCAGCAGGGCCACCCGCACCTTGCCGTCGTCCACCGCCACGGGGGGCGGCGGGGCCACGGGCTCGGGGGCCGCGGCCTGGGGTTGCGGCGGGGGCGGCGGGGGCGCTACGGTTGCCGGGCTGGCGCAGGCGGCCAGGCTTCCCGCCAGGACAAGGGCGGCGATCAGCCGTCCCGCCCGCGTCACCGCGGTCTGCTTGCGCGCCGCCTCTCCGTGCTCCGCTCCCTCGCGCCTCACACTGGCCTTGCTCACGATGATGCCTCTCCCCCAGGACACGGATGATTCCGGCAGCGACGATTCCGGCAGCGGTGATTCCGGCCGCGATGCTTCCGGGACCGGACCCGAGCCTAGCGGCAGCGACCCGGCCCGTAAACCGGGCGCGGTGCGCCCGCCGCCGGGGCTTTATGTCGTCGCCACCCCGATCGGCAATGCCGGCGACATCACCCTGCGCGCGCTGGAGACGCTGCGCGGCGTGGATGCGGTGGCGTGCGAGGATACCCGCATCACCGGCAAGCTGCTGCACCGTTACGGCATCGCAGCACCGCTTCTCCAGTATCACGAACACAATGCGGCGCGGATGCGGCCTGTCCTGCTCGGCCGCGTCGCGGCGGGAGAGGCGATCGCGCTGGTTTCCGACGCCGGCACGCCGCTCGTCTCCGATCCCGGCTACAAGCTGGTGCGGGAGGCGCGGGAACAGGGCCTCGCCGTCACCCACCTGCCCGGCGCCAGCGCCGCGCTGACCGGGCTGGTGCTGTCCGGCCTGCCCAGCGACCGCTTCCTCTTCGCGGGCTTCCTGCCGCCGAAGACGGCGGCCCGGCGCACCGCGCTGGAGGAGCTGAAGCCCGTCCGGGCCAGCCTGATCCTGTTCGAGAGCGCGCAGCGGCTGGCCGACCTGCTGGCCGATGCGGCCGCCGTGCTGGGCCCGCGCGAGGTGGCGGTGAGCCGGGAGCTGACCAAGCTGTTCGAGGAGGTGCGCCGCGGCGACCTCGCCGGGCTGGCGACGCACTATGCCGAGGCCGGCCCGCCCAAGGGGGAGGTGGTGGTGGTGATCGGCCCGCCCGCGCCGGAGGAAGCCCCGGCCGGGGCCGACCTGGACGCGCTGCTGGCCGAGGCGCTGGCCGGGATGAGCGTGCGCGACGCCGCTGCCAGTGTCGCCGCGGCCACCGGCCTGCCGCGCAAGGCCGTCTATGCCCGCGCCCTGGAGCTGGGGCGGCGGCCGGGGGCGGGCCATGGCCCCGGTCCGCAGCAGGACTGACTACCGCACGGCCGAACGGCTGGGCCGGCGGGCCGAATGGCTCTGCCGGCTGGCGCTGCTGCTGAAGGGTTACCGCATCCTGGCCGTCCGGCTGCGCACCCCGGCGGGGGAGGTGGACATCCTGGCCGAACGGCGCGGCGTGCTGGCGGTGGTGGAGGTGAAGGCCCGGCCGGGCCTGGAGGCCGCGCGCGCCGCCGTGACGGAGGCCGACTGGCGCCGCATCGCCCGCGCCGCCCAGGGCTACGTCGCCGCCCGGCCGCGGCTGGCCGGGCACGCCATCCGCTACGATCTGATGGCCGTGCTGCCCGGCCGCTGGCCCGTCCATCTGGAAGATGTGCGGCGCTCGGGCCGGTAGAACGCCCGCCCCTCTCGACACCCGGCGCGATCCTGCGCTATGTCGGGTCTGCCCGAGCGTCATCCGTCATGGACCCCCGCGAGGAGCCCGTGAATACCCGCCCCAAGGCCCTGGAGATTCTCCGCGCCGTCGGCCGCCTGCCGGACGACCGTATCGACCTCGCCGAAACGGCGCTGGCGCTGGCGGCGCTCGATCGGCCGGAGGCGGGCTTCGAGCCCTACCACCAGCATCTGGCCGAACTGGCGGCCGAGGTGGCGGACATGAGCGGCCGGCCGCTGACGCTGGCGCAGCGGGTCGAGGTGCTGCGCCATGTCCTGGCCGACCGCCACGGCTATCATGGCGACACCGAAACCTACGAGGACATGCAGAACGCCAACCTGATGCGGGTGATCGACCGCCGCAGGGGGCTGCCGGTGGCGCTGGGCATCCTCTACATCCACGCCGCCCGCGCCCAGGGCTGGGAGATCGTCGGGCTGAACTTCCCCGGCCATTTCCTGATGCGGCTGGACCATGACGGGGAACGGGTGATCCTGGACCCCTTCAACCAGGGCGAGCCGAAGGAGCCGCGCGCCCTGCGCGAGCTGCTGAAGCAGACCGCCGGGCTGGATGCCGAGCTGACGCCCGAGCACTACGCCACCGTCTCCAACCGCGAGGTGCTGCTGCGGCTTCAGAACAACCTGAAGCTCCGCCACCTGCGCAACGACCGCGCCGACAAGGCGGCGGAGGTGGTGGAGAACATGCTGCTGTTCGCCCCCGATCATCCCGGCCTGTGGCGGGAGGCGGGGCTGCTGAACGCCCATTCGGGCAACCTGTCCGCCGCCATCCGCGCCTTCGAGACCTTCATGGACCTGGGCAGCCGGCTGGGCGCCTCCTCCCAGCTGCTGCACCAGACGGCGACGCTGGTGCAGCAGCTCCGCACCCGGCTGAACTGACGGCCGCAGCCGGACTGCCCGGACCCCGCCCCTCAGAGCCCCGCCCCTCAGAGTCCGTTTGAAAACTGGAATATGGCCCAGCATATAGTGCGACGTTCAACGTACGATATGCTACTTATGGTGATCTAGGGACGTTCTCAAACAGGCTCTCAGAGCCCCACCGTCCGCACCTCCGACCGGATGGAGCGGCAGGCGGCGCTGACGTCGGCGATGCCGCGGAAGCGGCCCGGTTCCAGCATCAGCCGGCGGGCCAGCGTCAGGCAGCGGGTCTCGCACAGCGCCCGCAGGTCCGGGTCGGCGATCCATTCCAGGTCGATGTTGTGGGCGATGCCCAGGATGCGGCGGGTGATCTTCGCCCCGGCGAAAGCCAGGGAGTCGATGAACAGCCGGTCCATGTAGGCCTGCCGTTCCGCCTCCAGCGCCCGGATGGCGTCCGGATCGCCGTCGAAAAGCGCGGCCGGGTAGGCGTCGCCCGTGGCGCCGCCGCGCCAGAGCGCCAGGAAGCGCTCGCGGAAGCCGGTCCAGACCGCCTCCGCCGTCTCCAGCACCCAGTCCTGGTACTCCGCCCGCGGGCTCTCCGCCGTGGCGTGGCCGTCCTGGGCGAAGAAGTTGATCCAGAGATTGCCCAGCATGGCGCCCACGTCGAAGCCCATGGGGCCGAAGAAGGCGAATTCGGGGTCGATCACCCGGGTGTCGTCCGCCGTCACCATGACGGAGCCGGTGTGCAGGTCGCCGTGCAGCAGCGCCTCGGGCGAGGCCAGGAACTTCAGCTTCAGCCGCGCCGCCGCCAGCTTCCACTCGGTATCGCCCCGCACCCGGGCGGCGGTGGCGTCAAGCTGCGGGCTGGTCCAGCGGTTGTGGGGGTGGACCATGTAGGGCTGGGTGAAGATCACCTCTTCCGTCAGGCCGCACAGTTCCCAGTTGCCGCAGAACTCCGCCATCAGCTCCTTCTTGCGCCGGGCCGGCAGGGCCAGGTCGCTGGTGTGGAACAGGCTGTTCGCCATGTAGTCGGCGATCTGCGCCGCAAGGCGGGGATAGCGGATGCCCGCCACCATGCCGCGGCGCAGGATGATGTGCGGCGACAGCTTCTCCATCACGATGGCGAACAGCGTCGGGTCGTAGTGCAGGATCTGCGGCACGGCGCGGCCGACATGCGGCGCCACCACATGGGTGGCAAGCTGCTCGAAATGCGCCCGTTGCAGGCCCAGCGGCCAGCCCTCGCCGACCAGCCGCAGATAGGGCAGGGCCTGCTTCACGCAGACCGACCCGTGCGGCCCGTCCACCAGATAGACATAGTTCAGATTGCCGTCCCCGACCTCCCGCACCGACCAGTCGGCCGGGCCGCCGCCCAGCCGCTCCGGCACGGCCGGCACCGCGGCCAGGAAGGCGGCCACCTTCTCCTCGCCCAGCGGCTCGTATCCCGGTGGAACCTCGATCGCCATGTCGCCTCCCCTGTTCCGGATTCCGTGGCCGGCGAAATTAGCCCAGCGCCGCCGGCCTGGGGAGGGGAGGCGTCAAACGACCACGGCCCGGCCCCGCTCCGGGCCGCCGGTTCAGACGATGACGTCCAGGAACATGCCGCGGCGGTAGCGGGCGGGCAGGCGCAGGATGCCGTCCACCATCAGCGCCGCCAGCTCGCGCGCGCTGGGCCAGCGGTTGCCGGGCCGGCCGCGGGCGACGGCCGGGGCCGGCGCCTCGGCGCGGGAGACGGTGCCGGCGCGGCGCTCCCCGTCGGGGATCGGACCGCCGGTGCGCGGCGACCCCGGCAGGGTGGGGCGTGTCTCGACCATGGTCGCTTCCCTCGCGGTGAAGCGCCGATACTACCGGAAAACGCCCCGGCCCGGAAGCCGGGGACCGGCAAAGGTCCCTATCCTCCGGGCCAGTTGCACCGGAAGCGGTCCGGACCGATACTCCGTCCGGAAGAGGACGGAACCATGGTCGATCCCATCGCCATCGCCGGCAGCGGCATGACAGCCCAGGCCCGGCGTCTGGCCGCCGGGGCGGACAACATCGCCAATGCCCGCAGCACCGGCGCGCTGCCCGGCACTGCGGCCGGTGCCGGGGCGGCCGGTGCCGGGGCTGCTGCTGCCGGTGCCGATGCGCCGCGGCCCTATGCCCCGGTCAGTTCCGGCCAGGCGGCCGTCACCGGCCCGGACGGGCAGGGGATGGGCACCCGCGCCGTCTTCCGCGCCACCCAGCCGGCCTTCGTGCCGGAATTCTCCCCCGACAGCCCCTTCGCCGACGGTGACGGCATGGTGGCCGCCCCCAATGTCGATCTGGTCGGGGAGACGGTCGCCATGACCCAGGGGCTGGACGCCTACAAGGCCAATCTCCGCGTCTTCGAGGCGGCGGACGAACTGACGCGTGAGGCGCTGAACCTCACCGCCTGATCCGGCCGCGCCCCCGCCGCCCGGTTCCCTGCCCGTCCGGCCCGCGGCCATGCGGCCATGCGGGAGGGTCCGCTTGCGCTGGCGGGGCGGGGCGATTATCTAGATTTCACATTCCATGACCGTGGTTCAGGGGGCCCGGTGGCCGACCATTCCCATCTGCGGGGCAGGCGGGTCCTGCTGATCGTCAGCGGCGGCATCGCCGCCTACAAGACGCCCGAGCTGGTCCGCCGCCTGCGCGAGCGCGGCTGCGCCGTGCGCTGCGTGCTGACCGACGGCGGCGCGCGCTTCGTCACGCCGCTGGCGCTCCAGGCGGTCAGCGAGGACAAGGTCTACCGCGACCTCTGGGACCTGACGGACGAGAGCGAGATGGGCCACATCCAGCTCTCCCGGCAGGCCGACGTGCTGCTGGTCGCTCCGGCCAGCGCCAACCTCCTGGCGAAGATGGCGCACGGGCTGGCCGACGATCTCGCCAGCACGGTGCTGCTGGCGACCGACAAGCCGGTGCTGGCGGCCCCGGCCATGAATGTCCGCATGTACGACCACCCGGCGACGCAGGCCAACCTCGCCACCCTGGCCGCCCGCGGGGTGGTGCTGGTCGGCCCGAACGATGGCGCCATGGCCTGCGGCGAGTTCGGCCCCGGCCGGATGAGCGAGCCGCTGGAGCTGGTGGACGCGCTGGCGGACTTCTTCGCGGCGCAGGCGGCGCCGAAGCCGCTGGCCGGCCGGCACGCGCTGGTGACCAGCGGCCCCACCCACGAACCGATCGACCCGGTGCGCTACATCGCCAACCGCTCCAGCGGCAAGCAGGGCCATGCCGTGGCCGCGGCCCTGGCGGATCTGGGCGCGCGCGTCACCCTGGTTACCGGCCCGGTGACCCTGTCCGATCCTTCCGGTATCGAAACGATCAAGGTGGAGACGGCGGCGGAGATGCTGGCCGCCTGCCGCCGGGCCCTGCCGGCCGACATCTTCGTCGCCGCGGCGGCGGTCGCCGACTGGCGGGTGGCGGGGGAGGCGGACCGGAAGCTGAAGAAGGATGGCGGCCTGCCGCCGCCGCTGCGGCTGGCGGAGAACCCGGACATCCTCGCCACCCTTGCCGCCGCCGGCCCGGACCGCCCGCACCTGGTGATCGGTTTCGCAGCCGAAACGAACGATGTGGTGGCCTATGCGCGGGCCAAGCTGGCGCGCAAGGGCTGCGACTGGATCGTCGCCAACGATGTCTCCCCCGCCACCGGCACCTTCGGCGGCGACAGCAACACGGTCCACCTGATCCGCCGCGACGGCGGGGAGGAGGCGTGGCCGCCCCTGGCCAAGGCGGAGGTGGCGCGGCGGCTGGCCCGCGCCGTCGCCGCCCGTTTCGCGCCCGCTGCCCCGGCCGCCGGCGCCGACACCTTCCAGCCCGGAATACCCGCATGACCGATCTGCGCATCGCCGTCACCCGGCTGCCCCACGGGGCCGACCTGCCGCTGCCCGCCTATGCCACGGAACATGCCGCCGGCATGGACCTGCTGGCGGCGGTGGCGGCGCCCGTGACGCTTCAGCCGGGGGAGCGGCGGCTGATCCCCACCGGCCTCGCCATCGCCCTGCCCGACGGCTACGAGGCGCAGGTGCGCCCCCGTTCCGGGCTGGCGTTGAAGCACGGCATCACCCTGCTGAACAGCCCCGGCACGATCGACGCGGACTACCGCGGCGAGGTCGGGGTGATCCTCGCCAACCTCGGCGCCGAGCCCTTCACGGTCGAGCGCGGCATGCGCATCGCCCAGATGGTGATCGCCCGCTACGCCCGCGCCGGCTGGGACATGGTGGACACGCTTCCCGCCAGCGCCCGCGGCAGCGGCGGCTTCGGCTCGACGGGGACGCGGGGATGAACCGGCACCGCCGCCCGCGTTTGTCTGATCGATACTACGTCCGTCTCTTGCGCCATCGCGGCGTATGTCGTACTGATACGACAAGTGCTTCCGGGAGGGTCGGATGGAACCTGTGACCAGTCTCACCGGCAGGGATTTCAACCGCGACATCGGCGGCGCCAAGTCATTGGCCGAACGGGGGCCGGTCATCGTCACGGATCGGGGCGCACCGGCCTACGTCCTGATGACCTATGAGACGTTTCAGCGTCTCGCGGGCGCCGGCCGCAGCGTGGCGGACGTGCTGGACGATCCGGCCGGATACGACATCGACTTCGAGCCCGGGGCGGTCTCCCCGGGCCTCCGGTCGGCGGACCTCGGCTGATGTACCTTCTGGACACCGTGACGGTATCCGCGCTGCGGACGCTTGCACGGCAGCCCGCCGCCGTGCAGGACTGGGCCCGCCGGCTGCCGGTCGCCGATTGCCGCCTGTCGGCCGTGACGGTGCTGGAACTCGACCTTGGACGGCTGCGGGTGGCGCGGCGGGACGCGGCCCAGGGGGATCGCCTGTCGGCGTGGATCGACAGGATCGTGGATGCCTATCCGGTTCTGGCGGTAGACTTGGCCGTCGCCCGCCGGGCCGCCACCCTCCACAGTCCCGACCCCCGGCCGGAGCGGGACGCGCTGATCGCTGCCACGGCGCTCGTGCATGGGCTCACGGTGGTGACACGGAACGTCAGGGACTTCGAGCCGACGGGTGTGCCGCTGCTGAATCCCTGGGCTGCTGAATCCCTGGAATGACTGACGCCCTGAAAGGAATGGGGGCGACGGCCCCCGGCAAGGACCGCCCGATCGACGCGATGCCCGCTTCCAATCTCTGCATCAACCCGCCATCCGATTTTGGGTATGGTCTGACAGATCCGGCCGATCGGCCTCCGCTCCGAAGACCCTTCTTCCCTCTCTTCCGCCTCCGCCCCGACGTTCAGGTCCGCTGACCATGCTCCGCCTTTCCAAGAAACTGGTCTTCGCCATCGAGACGGTGCTGGACATCGCCTACAACGCCGGTTCCGCGCCGGTGCAGTCGGCGGAGATCACGGCCCGCCAGGGCATTCCCAAGCGCTATCTGGAGCAGGTCCTCCAGGCCCTGGTGCGGGCCGGGGTGCTGGCCGGGGTGCGCGGCCCCCGCGGCGGCTACCGGCTGGCGAAGGAGCGCCGCCGCATCACGGTGGGCGAGATCGTGCGCGTCGTCCGCTCGCTGGAGCAGGCGACCGATCCGATCGAGGAACCGGCGGGGTCGGAACTGGGCATGCGCGTCGTTCGTCCCCTCTGGGCCGAGTTGCAGGAGGAGGTGATGCAGCGGCTGGACCGCACCAGCATCGAGGATCTCTGCCTGCGCGCCCACCAGGAGGGAATCCGCAGCGAGGCGCAGACGAAGCTCGATTTCTCCATTTGAGCCGGCGGCATCCGGGCTTATATACATCTGTGACCGCGAAATTCTCGCTATTCACAGTGATGGAGGTGTGCAATGCCCGCCCTCGATGCCCCGCTCGCCGCCGCCCCGGACTCCGACGGCACCGCGGAATTCCGCGGCCGCATCTATGACAGCATCCTCGACACGGTCGGCGCCACGCCGCTGGTGCGCCTCTCGCGGCTGGCCGCGAAGCACGGGGTGGTGGCCGACGTGGTCGCCAAGTGCGAGTTCTTCAATCCGCTCTCCAGCGTGAAGGACCGCATCGGCAAGGCGATGATCGAGGCGGCGGAGGCCGACGGGCTGATCGCCCCCGACCGCACCGTGCTGGTCGAGCCGACCTCGGGCAACACGGGCATCGCCCTGGCCTTCGTGGCGGCGGCCAAGGGCTACCGGCTGATCCTGACCATGCCGGAGAGCATGTCGGTCGAGCGCCGCAAGATGCTGAAGCTGCTGGGGGCGGAGCTGGTGCTGACGCCGGCGCCCAACGGCATGAAGGGCGCCATCGCCCGGGCGGAGGAGATCGTCGCCTCCACCCCCGATGCCTACATGCTCCAGCAGTTCAAGAACCCGGCGAATCCGGCCGTCCACCGCCGCACCACGGCGGAGGAGATCTGGCGCGACACCGCCGGCCGGGCGGACGTGCTGGTGGCCGGCGTGGGCACCGGCGGCACGCTGACCGGCGTGGCCGAGGTGCTGAAGGCCCGCCGGCCGGAGTTCCGCGTCGTCGCGGTGGAGCCGGAGGACAGCCCCGTGCTCTCCGGCGGGCTGCCGGGGCCGCACAAGATCCAGGGCATCGGCGCCGGCTTCGTGCCCGACGTGCTGGCCCGCGACCGGATCGACGAGGTGCTGCGCATCTCCAACAGCCGCGCCTTCGAGCTGGCGCGCGACGCCGCCCGGACCGAGGGGCTGGCCGTCGGCATCAGCTCCGGCGCCGCCCTGGCCGCCGCCTTCGAGGTGGGGGCGCGGCCGGAGATGAAGGACAGGCTGATCGTCGTGATCCTGCCCAGCTTCGCCGAGCGTTACCTCTCCACCGCCCTGTTCGACGGGCTGGAATGACGCGACACTGACGCCCGCCCGCGGTCCCTCCTGGGTCGCGGGCGGGCGGGAAGCGACGCTTCTTTACTCGGGTGTCAGCCAGTCTTCCGAGATCAGTCCTTCAACGCGGCGGAATTCGCCGAGATTGCCAGTCACGACCGTAAGCCCTCGACTGCGCGCATGTCCCGCAATCATGAGGTCATAGGGCCCGATCACTTGGCCATTTCGTTCGAGCGACGCCCGGATATCCGCGAAATGCCCGGCCGCGTCTGCATCGAAGGGCAGAACATCAAGACGCTCGGCGAACCGCTCCACGTCCTCTCTGACGGCTGCCGGACGGGCCGACCGGGCGGCACCATGCAGAAGCTCGCCCAGGGTAACGACTGAAATGCAGAGGCTGCCAGCCTCGTCGTTGAAGCGTTGGCGCACGCCCTGCGGCCGGTCCCGAAGGACCCGTATGCAGACATTCGTGTCCAACATGAAACGAAGCACTCAGAAGCTCTCCCGCTTCTGTTCGCCCGGCTGCCCGCGCTCCGGCAGGTCGGTGCCCGGGGCATCGAAGAAATCGTCCCAGGCTCCCGTTGCCGGGACGATCAGCCGGGCGGCGCCCTGCTTCAGGATCATCACGTCCCGCACGCCGTCGGGAAAGGCGATCTCCTTCGGCAGCCGGACCGCCTGCCGGCTGTTCGACCGGAGCAGTTTCGTGCGAACGGCCATGCCGGCCTCCCTTCTCGTCCGAACGACTATATGCCCCCGGCCGCCGGGTCGGCAACGGGGCCTCGCCACGCCTTTCCGTCCCCGCTATCATCCCGCGCCATGACGCCCGCGAGCCCCCTTTCCGACGATCAGATCGAGCGGTATGCCCGGCACATCATGCTGAAGGAGGTGGGCGGCCGCGGGCAGGAGCGGCTGCTGGCCTCCTCCGTGCTGGTGGTGGGGGCCGGCGGGCTGGGCTCGCCGCTGCTGCTCTACCTCGCCGCCGCCGGCGTCGGCCGCATCGGCGTGATCGACCACGACTCGGTGGATCTCTCCAACCTGCAACGGCAGGTGATCCATGACGGCGCCTCGGTCGGCCGCCCGAAGGTGGAGAGTGCCGCCGCCCGCATCGCCGCCCTCAATCCCGACGTGCGGGTGGAGGCGCATGCCGAGCGGCTGACCCCGGCCAACGTGCTGGGGCTGGTCTCCCGCTACGACGTGGTGGCCGACGGTTCGGACAATTTCGCCACCCGCTTCCTGCTGAACGACGCCTGCTTCTTCGCCGGCAGGACGCTGGTCAGTGCGGCCATGCTGCGCTTCGATGCCCAGCTCTCCGTCTTCAAGGCGCATCTGGGGGAGCCGCATCCCTGCTACCGCTGCCTCTTCCGCGAACCGCCGCCGCCCGGCACCATCCCCTCCTGCTCGGAGGGCGGGGTGCTGGGGGCGCTGCCGGGGATGATGGGCTCCATGCAGGCGATCGAGGTGCTGAAGGAGCTGCTGGGCATCGGGGAGAGCCTGTCCGGCCGGCTGCTCCTGGTCGCGGCGCTGGAGACCAGCTTCCGCACGGTCAGGGTCCGGCGCGATCCGGGCTGCCCGCTCTGTGGCGGCGATCCCGTCTACCGGGACCTGTCGCACCACCTGCCGGGTGCCCTGCCGCCGCAGGGGCAGCCCCCCCATGGCTGATGGAACCGCCCCCCCCGGTATCGCCCCCCCGGGGATCGCGCTGGTCGTGCAGTCCGGCGGCTTCGACCGGGTGCATTACGCCTTCGCCCTGGCCGCGGCGGCGGCGGCCATCGGCCGGCCGGCGATCCTGTTCGTCACCGGCCGCGCCCTGCCCGTGCTGACGCCGGACCCCGGCTGGCATTCCCTGGACCCGGCCGACGACGGCTCCCCGCCGGTGGAGCGCGAGCGGTATCTCGCGGAGCGCGGCCTCGCCACCCTGGCGGAACTGGTGGAGTCCTGCGGCGCCCTGGGCGTGCGCGTCATCGCCTGCGAGCTGGGCTGGCGCAGCCTGGGCCACGACGCCGCCCCGCCGACCCGCCCGGATCTGCGGGTGGAGACGGCCGGCCTCGTCACCCTGCTGACGGCGGCGGGGCCCGGCTGGCAGACGGTCTTCGTCTGATGCCGCCTGCCTGATGCCGCCCGCGCCGTCCCCGAGGAAGTCCCGATGCCCGAGCTGCCCGAAGTCGAGACCGTCCGCCGCGGCCTGGAGATGAAGATTGCGGGCCGGGTGCTGGTGCGGGTGGCGCAGTACCGGCCCGACCTGCGCTTTCCCCTGCCCGAGCGCTTCGCCGCCCGGCTGACGGGGCTGCGCGTGGCCGGGCTGTTCCGCCGGGCCAAGTACCTGCTGATCCGGCTGGAGGGCAGCGCCGAGGGGCCGCTGGTCTGGCTGGTCCATCTGGGCATGTCCGGCACGCTGGTCGTACGCCGGGGGCCGCCGGGGCCGCCGGGGCCGCACGACCATCTGGTGTTCGAGACCGATCCCCCGCCCGGCGAGGCGCAGGGCTGGGTCGTCACCTACAACGACGTGCGCCGCTTCGGCTTCATGGACCTGTTTCCGGAAGCGCTGCTGGAGAGCCACCCGATGCTGGCCTGCCTGGGGCCGGAGCCGCTGGGCAACGGTTTCGACGCCCTGGAGCTGTCGCGCCGGCTGGCGGGGAAGATCACGCCGATCAAGGCGGCGCTGCTGGACCAGACGGTGGTGGCGGGCCTGGGCAACATCTATGTCTGCGAATCGCTGTTCCGCGCCGGCATCAGCCCGCGCCGGCTGGCCCATACGGTGGCCGGCCGGCGGGCCGCGCGGCTGGTTCCGGCGATCCGCGACGTGCTGACCGAGGCCATCGCCGCCGGCGGTTCCAGCCTGCGCGACTATGTACAGTCGGACGGCGAACTGGGCTACTTCCAGCACAGCTTCAAGGTCTACGGCCGGGAGGGCGAGCCCTGCCCCGGTTGCGACTGCGACCCTGTCCGCACCGGGGGCATCGCCCGGATCGTCCAGTCCGGACGGTCCACCTTCTATTGTCCCCGCCACCAGCGCTGATGTAGGACAGCCCCATGCGTCCGCCCGCCCCCGCCCGCCCCCTGCTGTTGACGGCCGTGCTGCTGGCGGGTCTGGTGGCCCTGCCGGCGCCCTGGACCCGGACGGGACAGGCGGCGGACGGGGCCTTCGTGGCGGGGACGGAGGACCTGCCGCTGATGCCCGGCTTCGTCCTCCTGGCGGACGAGACGGTGGTGTTCGACAAGCCGGGCGGCCGCATCGTCCAGGCGGTGGCGGCCGGGCCGGCACCGCTGGCCGAGGTCCGCGCCTTCTACGACGGCACCCTGCCGCAGCTCGGCTGGAAGCCGGCCGGGGCGGGGCGCTGGCTGCGCGAGGGCGAACGGCTGGAGCTGCGGCTGGACCGGGCCCAGGGGCGCACCCTGGTGCGCCTCACCCTGGCGCCGCAGGACAGGAACTGACGATCCAACCCGGAGAGGAAAGCGACAATGCCTTACGACAACATCCAGGTGGAGACGCGGGGCCGCGTCGGCCTTGTCCGGCTGAACCGGCCCAAGGCGCTGAACGCCCTGTCCGACGGGCTGGTCACCGACCTCCAGGCGGCGCTGGACGCCTTCGAGGACGATCCGGAGATCCATGTCATCGTCGTCACCGGGTCGGAGAAGGCCTTCGCCGCCGGCGCCGACATCAAGGAGATGGCGGACAAGTCGCACATGGACGCCTATCTGGGCGACTTCATCACCCGCAAGTGGGGCCGGCTGGGCACCTGCCGCAAGCCGACCATCGCCGCCGTCGCCGGCTACGCCCTCGGCGGCGGCTGCGAGCTGGCGATGATGGCGGACATCATCATCGCCGCCGACACCGCGAAGTTCGGCCAGCCGGAGATCACCATCGGCACCATCCCGGGCTCCGGCGGCACGCAGCGCCTGACCCGGCTGGTCGGCAAGTCCAAGGCCATGCTGATGTGTCTGACCGGCTGGCAGATGACGGCGGAGGAGGCGGAGCGCGCCGGCCTCGTGGCCAAGGTGGTGCCGGCCGCCGATCTGCTGGACGAGGCGCTGAAGATCGCCGACCGCATCGCGTCCATGTCGCTGCCCGTGGCGATGATGACCAAGGAATGCGTCAACCGCTCCTATGAATCGACCCTGGCCGAGGGTATCCTGTTCGAGCGGCGTGTCTTCCATTCCACCTTCGGACTGGAGGACCGGAAGGAGGGCATGAGCGCCTTCGTCGAAAAGCGGCAGCCCAACTTCCGCGACCGCTGAAATCAGTTTCCGCCGCAAGGGGCTGCGGCACATGGGACGGGTGCGCAGCCCCCCGCTCTGACTCGCTTGACGCGCACCCCGTCCCCGAACTATAAGCGCCGCTTCCAACGGCACCGGCGTGTCCGCGAAGGGTCTCCTATGGCAAATCATAAGTCCGCTGAAAAGCGTATCCGTCAGATCAAGAAGCGCACCGAGATCAACCGGGCGCGCATCAGCCGTATCCGCACCTTCGTGAAGAAGGTCGAGCTGGCGATCGCCAGCGGCGACAAGGCGGCGGCCAACGAGGCCTTCCGTGAGGCCCAGCCCGAGCTGATGCGCGGCGCCACCAAGGGCGTCCTGCACCGCAACACGGTCTCGCGCAAGCTCTCCCGCCTGAACCAGCGGATCAAGGCGCTCGGCGCCTGATCCTCTGCTCCGGCGGACCGGGTCCGTCCCGGCGACGGCCGCGCAGTCCTGCGCTGCGCGGCCTTTGTTGTGCCCGCATGGTGGCGGCAAGGTCCCGCCGCCCCGGCCGCGAGTCCCGGCATGTCCGCGACTCCGCCGCCGGGCGCACGATTTTTGCTTTTTATGCCGTTCCCTTTTCGATCCTGTTGCGAGTCCGGAGCCGGGCGACTAGCATCTCCCGACGCGCGAAGGGGCTAAACGCAAGCGAAGAAAATCCTTCGTCTCTTCTGTGCTGAAGGGCTGGGAAGCAGACCTGGAATGATCATTCGGCTTCATCCTGAAGTGCTGGCGATCCCGCTCTTCCTCTGATTTACAAATGTATTCATGGACATTCGCCGCCCCTTGAAAAAGGGGCGTCGGGCAGCCTTTGATCTGTCTGTATGACCTGGGGCGGATCATTTTCCATCGTGTGGCCGGTCGGCAACTGACAGGGCTGCGATCCCATGGGGCGGACCCCGGCCGGGGCCGTCACAGCGGGATTTGACGTTTGCGTATCGGGGCACGGGTAGGATGCCCTGGTCCGGCGCGCGCGCTGCGCGCGGCCGGGCGGGGCAGGGGACTTGCGGGAGCGGGGTAGATGTCGGTTCAGCAGGGATCGCTCGATCAGCAATGGGCCAAGGTCCGCGGGCGGCTCAAGGACGAAGTCGGGGAAACCGCCTACCGGAGCTGGCTGAAGCCTCTGACGGTCGGGGACTTCGACGGCGGGCAGGTCCGCATCATGGTGCCCACGCGCTTCATGCGCGACTGGATCAGGACCCACTACGCCGACCGCATCCGCGCCCTCTGGTCCGGTGAGAATCCCGGCGTGCAGTCGGTGGAGATCGTCGTCGCCACCAGCCAGAAGTCCGAAAGCCAGAAGCCCGGCCCCCAGAAGGCCGGGGCCGACACCTCTGCCCTCCCGGACTCCGGGATCGCTGCCTCCGGGTCCCGGGCGTCCGGAACCCCGGCCGCCGCCCGGCCCCGGGCCGCTGCGCGCGCCGGCGGGGAAGCGATGCCGGACGGTGCGGCGACGGCTGCCGCGACCCTGGCCCCCGCCTACGCCGAGGCGGAGCCGGCGCCCGCGGCCGCCCTGGCCGCGTCGGAGGAGCGGGAGGACCTGTCCGCCCCGCTCGATCCCCGCTTCACCTTCGAGAACTTCGTCGTCGGCAAGCCGAACGAGCTGGCCTTCGCCGCCGCCCGCCGGGTGGCCGACGCCTCCGCCGTGACCTTCAACCCGCTGTTCCTCTATGGCGGGGTCGGCCTCGGCAAGACCCACCTGATGCATGCCATCGCCTGGCACATCCGCAGGAAGGACCCCTCGCGGCGGGTGATCTACCTGTCCGCCGAGAAGTTCATGTACCAGTTCATCCGGGCCCTGCGCTTCAAGGACACGATGGCGTTCAAGGAGCAGTTCCGCTCCGTGGACGTGCTGATGATCGACGACGTGCAGTTCATCAGCGGCAAGGACTCCACGCAGGAGGAGTTCTTCCACACCTTCAACGCCCTGGTGGACCAGAACCGGCAGGTCATCATCTCCGCCGACAAGAGCCCGTCGGACCTGGAGGGGATGGAGGAGCGGCTGCGCTCCCGCCTGGGCTGGGGGCTGGTGGCGGACATCCACCCCACCACCTATGAGCTGCGCCTGGGCATCCTGCAACAGAAGGCGGACCAGATGGGGGCCAAGATCCCCCAGAAGGTGCTGGAGTTCCTGGCCCACAAGATCACCAGCAACGTGCGCGAGCTGGAAGGGGCGCTGAACCGCATCGTCGCCCATGCCGAGCTGGTCGGCCGCGCCATCACGCTGGAATCCACGCAGGAGGTGCTGCACGACCTGCTGCGGGCCAGCAACCGGCGCGTGACGATCGAGGAAATCCAGAAGAAGGTGGCGGAGCACTTCAACATCCGCCTCTCCGACATGAGCAGCGCCCGCCGGGCCCGGGCCGTGGCCCGGCCGCGGCAGGTGGCGATGTATCTCGCCAAGCAGCTCACCCAGCGCAGCCTGCCGGAGATCGGCCGCAAGTTCGGCGACCGCGATCACACCACCGTGATGCACGCCGTGCGCAAGGTGGAGGAACTGTGCGGCACCGATCCGGCCTTCGCTGAGGACGTGGAACTGCTGCGCCGCATGCTGGAGGGCTGACGCCGCTCCGGCCGGCTACACTGCCCCGGCCGGCAACTCCCGGGCCTGCCGCGCTGCCGCGGCGCGGCCTGCTACAGATTGGGCGGGATCGCCGGCGGCGGCGGGCTCAGCAGGGTGCCGGCCGGGCCGTCGGGCAGCACCACGGTCAGCCGCGCCCCGCCGCCGTCGGGCCGGTTGCCGCCCTGCAATCCGCCGCCGAGCTGGCGCGACAGCCGGCAGACCAGATAGAGCCCCAGCCCCAGCCCGCGCCCCGCGATCAGCGGGTCGCCGCCGCGCAGGAACGGCTCGCCCAGCCGGGCCAGCACCTCCGTCGGCAGGCCGGGGCCGGTATCCTCCACCACCAGCATGACGCCGCCGGGGGTCGGCACGGCCGAAACCGTGACGGCGGTGCCGACCGGCGTGTGCCGGATGGCGTTGTCCATCAGCGCGAACAGGATCTGGCGCAACGCCGTCCCGTCCGTCCGCAGCACCGTCTCCGGGTCGATGTGGACGGTCACGGGCCGGCGCTCGGCCGTATGCCGGGAGACGGCCAGACGCAGGGTCCGCTCCACCTCTTCCAGCAGGTTGACCGACTCCATCCGCATGGCCTGACCGGCATCGGCCTCGGCCACGGCGGTGATGTCCTGCACCAGGGCCAGCAGGCCGCGGCCGCCGACGCCGATCTCCGCGGCATAGTCCCGGATCTGCTCCGGCGTCATCTGCCCGGCCATGGTCTCCATCAGCTCGGCGAAGCCGATCACGGCGTTCAGCGGGGTGCGCAGCTCGTGGCTGATGCTGGCCATGAACTGCGACTTGGCGCGGGCCAGCGCCTCCGCCTCCAGCCGCGCCCGCTCCTGCGCGTGCTCGGCCCGGATCGTCTCCGCCAGCGAGGCGGAGGAGCGGTCGGCGATCTGGCCGACCCAGTGGCGCACGGCCAGGAACAGGAAGCCGGCGGAGACGGCGATGAAGAGCAGGCCCTTGACCGTCTGCACCAGATCCGGGGCCACGGCATGCGCCAGCAGCGTCCCGGCCGCATAGTCCGACCCGACGATCCAGAGGGCGCCGACCACCACATAGATGGCGGTGACCCGCAGGGCCACTTCCCTCGGCGCGGTTTGCAGCCACGATGTCCGCAGCACGGCCTCTCCCCGGATACGGTCCAGGCGCCGGGAACCCGGCCCCGGAGCGAATACGGACATGACGGGCGGATTCTGACCCGCCGCCCGCTGCATTTCAAGGTTGCTGCACCGGCTGCGGCGCCTTGCCAGAACCTGAACGGACAGGCAACATCCCGGCATGTCCGAGGATGCCCCCCCGCCCCAGGGTCCCCCCGCCGTTCCTCTCGTCGTCGGGCTGCCGCAGGCGCTGGCCTTCCGCCTCGCCCGCCAGCATCTGGTGGCGCCCGCCGCCGATCCTGTCGCCGTGGCACGGACGCTGCTGGGGGCGCAGGCGCAGGTGCAGTCGGCGGCCGTGCTCCAGCTCCGCGCCCGCACCGCGGGCTTTCCCGACGCGGCGGTGGAGCGGGCGCTCTATGCCGACCGCACGCTGGTCAAGCTGTGGGCGCAGCGCTCCACCCTCCATCTGACGGCGCGGGACGATCTCGGGCTGATCCTGGCCCTGCGCCGCCTCTATTCCGGCGGTTACCATCGCTGGTACGCGCGCGAGGGGCTGGAGCCGGACCAGGTGGAGCGGCTGGTCGCCGCCGTGGCCGAGGCGGTGGCGGCGGGACCGCACAGCCGGATGGACCTGTCCCGCCTGCTGACCCCGCGGCTGGGCGAGTGGGCGCGGCCCTGGCTGGAGCACAGCTGGGGCGGCATCATCAAGCTGGCCGCGGCGCTCGGCCATGTCTGCCACGGCCCCGCCCGGACCGAGGGGGAGGCGGGGGTGGAGGCGCTGTTCGTCAGCCTGCCGCGCTGGGTGGACCTGCCGCCCGTGCCGGAGGGGCGGGTGGCGATGGCGGCCCTGCTGCGCCGCTACCTCGCCGTCTACGGCCCCGCCGGCGTGGCCGACTTCCGCAAGTTCACCGGCCTGCCGGGAGCGACGGTGCCGCAGGCCTTCGCCGATCTGGCGCCGGAGCTGCTGCCCGTCGATCTGGCCGGGCGCCGCGCCTTCGTCCTGGCCGCGGACGAAGCGGCGCTGCGCACGGCCGAGCCGGAGCCCGGCCACCTGACGGCGCTGCCCCTGTTCGATCCCTGGCTGCTGGCCCATGCCGACACCGGGCAGTATCTGGACGACCGTCACCGCAAGGCGGTCTACCGCACGGCCGGCTGGATCAGCGCCGTGGTGCTGCGCCAGGGCCGGGTGGTGGCGACCTGGACGCACCGGCGCACCGCTGCGGGCTGGAGCGTCACCGTGCAGCCGCTGGAGAAGCTGGCCCGGCGGGAACTGGGACCGCTGCGCCGCCGGCTGGCCCATCTGGCCGGAGTGTCCGTCTCCCGGATCGACGTCGTCGTGGACAGGATCGGATGAGGGGCCGGTCCGACCCGGCTAATACTCTCTTTCGGGTTGTGTCATTTGTGTTTTTTCTGTCGGTTTGATTGACGTTGGCTTCGCCGTTGGTCTAAACGGACCCTCCGTTCTGTCGGAGCACATCCCTGATGGATCATCGGCGCTGGCGGACAAGGCATGTCATCTGCGTGACTGCCGCGTTCTTCATGATCGCCGCCGTGACCACCCGCGCGGCCTTCCTCTGGTACGAATACGGTCAGGCCCTGGAACACGGGGCCGCCGCCACCCGCGACATGGCGCATGTGCTGGAGGAATACGCCGCCCGCACCTTCGACGTGAACGAGCTGGTGGTCGAGGACGTGGTGGATCATGTCGCCGCCCAGGGCGGGGCGAAGGTGCTGGCCGCCCGGCCGGAGACAGCCCGGGAGACGGCCCGCTTCCTGAGCGATCTTGCCGCCCGCACCGCCAACAACGACTATCTGATGATCGTCGATCCCGCAGGCCGGCCGGTCGCGGGCTCGGCCTGGGAGGTCCCGCCCGCCGTCGATCTCTCCGACCGCCCCTGGTTCCGGGCCCATACCGAAGGCGACCGGGAGAGCCATATCGGCGAGGCCATCCTCAGCCGCATGACGCACGAGATCCTGTTCACCTGTACCCGGGCCGTGCGGGGGGCCGGCGGGGCGCTGGACAGCATCGTCCAGGTCGCCGTGCGCCCCGCCTTCATCCAGGATGTCTCGCTGGGCAGCGATGTCGGCCGCGGGCTGGTGCTCTCCCTGATCGGCGACGACGGCCGCCTGATCGCCCGCACCGGCCTGACCGCGGACCAGCTCGGCCTGACGGCGGCGGACCTGCTGCCGCCCGCCGTTCTGACGGAGGCGCAGGGCACGGCCGTCTTCGCCCCGCCGAGAGGGGGCGGGGAGATGATGGTCTCCTGGCGGCGGCTTGAGCGCTGGCCGGTGGTGGTGGCCGCCAGCCTGCCGCTGGCCGAAATCCTGGCCCCCTTCGATACCAGCCTGCGCTGGAGCGTCCTGCTGCTGGGGGTGATCGCCGCCGTCACGGCCGGGCTCGGCATCGTCGGGCTGCGTCTGGCCGCGCGGGAGGAGCGCGCCCTGGAGGAGGCGGAGGCCGCCGGCCGGCGCCTCTCCGCCGCCCTTGCCGAGCGCGACCTGCTGGTGCGGGACATCCACCACCGGGTGAAGAACAATCTCCAGGTCACGGTCAGCCTGCTGATGGTCCAGGCCGGCCGGTTCACCGATCCCGCCGTGCGGGCCGCCTTCGCCGACACCCAGGAGCGTTTGCAGTCGATCGGCCTGCTGCACGAGGTGCTGTACCAGTCCGACACGGGGGGGCGGGTCGATCTGGCGGGCTACATCCGGCGCCTGGGCGGTGCGCTCGCCGATGCCTACGGCGCCGCCGAGCGGGGCATCGCGCTCGACCTCGACCTGACGCCGCTGGAGATCGACCCGGCAAAGGCGGTGCCCTTCGCCCTGATCCTGTCGGAGGTCGTCTCCAACGCCTTCAAGCATGGCTTCGCCGACGGCCGCGGCGGGCGCATCGGCATCACCCTGCGCCGCGGCGGGGGCGAGGGGACGGATGCTTCCGGGGCCGGTCCCGGAAACGGTGCCGGAGACGCTCCCGGCCTGTTCCTGCGCATCCGCGACGACGGCCCCGGTCTGGCCGCGGACCCGCCCCGCAGCGGCGCCGTCGGCATGACCCTGATCGACGCCCTGGTCCGCCAGGTCGGCGGTCGCCACCGCCTCTACAGCGACGGCGGCACCGTCTTCGAACTGACGGTGGAGCGGCTCTGACCCGGTCGCCCCGGACCGGAAACGCCGGGCCGCGGGCTCCGACGTTCCAGGCGTCCGGCGGCAGACCCGGAGGGGACCCGTGCTCAGCCCGCCGTGCCGGTGCGGGGCTCCTCCGCGCGCTCCTCCTCGCGGATCATCTGCTCCACCTGCTCGCCGAGCCGGAGCATCTCCTCCCCGATGCGGCGGCCGCTGCGGAACCACAGCTCCAGCCCCGTGCGCAGATACTCGCCCTGGGCCGCGGCCAGTTCGACCGGGGTCCGGGCCCGGCTGATCCGGCTCAGGGCGTCGAGCTGGACCTGGGCGGCCTGCTGCGAATAGGCGACCAGTTCCTGGACGATCGGCTGCGACCGCTCGGCGACGGCGGTACCGCAGCGGGCGACGACCCGCATGTTGCGGGAGGTCCGCTCCACCGCGTCCCGCGCCTCGGGCGTGGAGAGATCGACCATGCGGTTCATCTGCTCGGACACCTGACGCAGCACGGACGAGCCGGCGTCCGTGGCGGAGCGCGCGGCCGTCCGCGTCGTCTCCGAGTTGCGCTGGGCGATGGTGGCGCCGGCGTCGGCCAGATCGCGGCCGGTGTCGGCCACGCGGTCGGCCACCTCGCGGGCCGTCCGGCGGGAGGTGTCGGTGCTCTCGCGCCCGGCATCCTCCGCCGTGTTCCGGGCGGTCCCGGTGCTGCGGGTGTCGTGCTGGGCATCGCCCTCGCGCTGCGGGGACTGGCCGGCGCGCGGCGCGTCGGTCCGGGACGTACCGGCGGTGGTGCGGGCGTCGGTCTGGTTCTGTGCAGCCATGGCGGCGTCGATCCTTCTGCTGGGGACCCTGGTCGGCGCGGGACTCGCCCGCGGACCGGGAGCGCCCGCCCTGCGGTGGGCGCGGCCGGCATATGGGACGGCGCCACCCCATGCTGCATTGCGGCAAGAGGGGGAGGGCGGGCGCGGATGGCTGAGGTCTTCGCCGTTCAACCGGCGGTTCCGGCGCTCCGGACCGCTGATCCGCCGCCGATCCTGCCACCTGCCCGGCCGGCAGTTAACGAAGCGCTGTCCCCGCGCCCGGTCTATGCTATGGTGTCGGCCCTCCGCGGGGGAGGCGAGAAAGTGCAACACCCGCCGCGCCGCACCCGACGGCGCACGCACGCCCCGCACGGGCGGCCGCGAGGCGGAAAAAGAGACGGAACGCGATACCGCGATGAAGATCACGATCGAGCGTGCGGCCCTTCTTCGATCCCTCGGGCATGTGCAGAGCGTCGTCGAACGGCGCAACACCATTCCGATCCTGTCCAACGTCATGCTGCGCGCCGAGAACGGCGAGCTGTCGCTGACCGCGACGGACATGGATCTGGAGATCGTGGAATCCGTGCCGGCCGACATCGCGCGCCCCGGTTCCGCCACGGCTCCCGCCCACACCCTCTACGACATCGCCCGCAAGCTGCCCGACGGCAGCCAGGTGGAGCTGGACTCCACCGGCGACCTGCTGACGCTGCGCTCGGGCCGGTCGCAGTTCAAGCTGGGCACCCTGCCGGTGGACGATTATCCCGCCATGTCCGGCGGCGACATGGGCCACCGCTTCTCGCTCTCCGCCGCCGACCTGAAGGCGCTGGTCGACCGCACCCGGTTCGCCATCAGCACGGAGGAGACGCGCTACTACCTGAACGGCATCTTCCTGCACGCCTCGACCTCGCGCGGGGCGGGCGGCGAGACGCCGGTGCTGCGCGCCGTCGCCACCGACGGCCACCGGCTGGCGCGGGTGGAGATGCCGCTGCCCGAGGGGGCCGCCGGCATTCCCGGCGTCATCATCCCGCGCAAGGCGGTGCTGGAGGTGCGCAAGCTGCTGGACGAGGCGGCCGACCGTATCGAGGTGCAGCTCAGCGACACCAAGGTGCGCTTCGCCTTCGACGCCATCACCCTGACCTCGAAGCTGATCGACGGCACCTTCCCGGACTATGAGCGGGTCATCCCCACCGGCAACGACAAGGTGCTGGAGGTCGATCCCCGCCTGTTCGCCGCCGCCGTGGACCGCGTCGCCACCATCTCCACGGAGAAGTCGCGGGCGGTGAAGCTCAGCCTGGACCGGGGCGTGCTGACGCTCTCCGCCTCCTCGCCGGAGGCCGGCTCCGCGACGGAGGAGCTGGAGGTGGTGTACGACGCCTCGGCGCTGGAGATCGGCTTCAACAGCCGCTACCTGCTGGACATCACCCAGCAGATCGAGGGCGACGGCGCCCGCTTCACCATGGCCGATGCCGGCAGCCCCACCCTGGTGCGCGACGTGGCCGACGCCAGCGCGCTCTACGTGCTGATGCCGATGCGGGTCTGACCGGCCGGTTCCGGCCGTCCGGGCCGGGCGTGGCCTGGGCGCAGGCAGGGCGTGGTCTGGGTGCGGGCCGGGGCTCTGACCGGCCCGGCCGGCCTTCCCTTCGCGGCCCGCCCCGCCCATATTCCGCCCGTCCGGCGGCCCCGCCACGGGCCGCCCGTTCATCCTGGATTCCGTCTTGACGCCTGCGGTCCTTTCCAGCCCGGACCCGCGGTCTTCCGACCCGACGCCGGCCCGCCTCGCCGTGACCCGGCTGACCGTGACCCGCTTCCGCTCCTACGCGACGGCGCGGCTGGACTGCGATGCCCGGCCGGTGGTGCTGACCGGGCCGAACGGGGCGGGCAAGACCAACCTGCTGGAGGCGGTCAGCTTCCTCGCCCCCGGCCGCGGCCTGCGCCGCGCCCGGCTGGCGGAGATCGAGCGGATCGGCCCGGCCGAGGGCTGGGCCGGACCCGGCTGGGCCGTCGCCGCCACGCTGGAGACCCCGGCCGGCCCGGTGGAGATCGGCACCGGCCGCGATCCCGCCGCCGGCCCGGACAGTGAGCGCCGGCTGGTGCAGATCGACGGGCGCCCGGCCAAGGGGCAGATCGCGCTGGCCCGGCATGTCGCCGTCGTCTGGCTGACGCCGCAGATGGACCGGCTGTTCCTGGAGGCGGCGTCCGGCCGTCGGCGTTTCCTGGACCGGCTGGTGTTCGGCTTCGATCCCGCCCATGCCGGCCGCCTGTCGCAGTACGAGGCCGCCCTGCGCGAGCGGGCGCGGCTGCTGCGCGAGGGGCCGGCCGATCCCGCCTGGCTCGCCACCCTGGAGGACCGCATGGCGACCCTGGGCGTCGCCGTCGCCGCGGCCCGGGCCGACATGGTGGCGCGGCTGGCCGCCGCCGCGGCCCTGGGGGTGGGGCCGTTCCCCGCCCCCGGCATGGCGATGGCGGGCGGGGTGGACGATCTGGTCGCCGCCGGCCCGGCGCTGGAGGCGGAGGATGCGCTGCGCCGCGCGCTCCGCGACAGCCGCCGCCGCGATGCCGAGGCGGGCGGGGCGATGATCGGCCCGCACCGCAGCGACCTCTGCGTCACCGACCGGGCCAAGGAGATGCCGGCGGAGCTGGGCAGCACCGGCGAGCAGAAGGCGCTGCTGATCGCCATCGTGCTGGCGAACGCCCGGCTGATGCGGGCCGAGACCGGCACCGCCCCGCTGCTGCTGCTGGACGAGGTGGCGGCGCACCTGGACGCCGACCGCCGCGCCGCCCTGTTCGCGGAGATCCTGGCGACGGGATCGCAGGCCTGGATGACCGGCACCGACGCCCAGGTCTTCGCCGGCCTGGGGGCGGCGGCCAGCCATGTGCGGGTGGAGGATTCCCGTCTCGCCCCCGCCAAAATCTAGTATGGTCCGCCCTCTTTTCAGACGTCTTTCCCGCCCGATCTGGTAAACTCCCGCGATGGCACAGGACGCTCTCCCCGATACCCCGCCCGCTTCGGCCGCCGAGGAATACGGCGCCAGCTCCATCAAGGTCCTCAAGGGCCTGGACGCGGTGCGCAAGCGCCCCGGCATGTACATCGGCGACACCGATGACGGCTCGGGCCTGCATCACATGGTCTATGAGGTGGTGGACAACGCCATCGACGAGGCCCTGGCCGGCTATGCCGACCGGGTGGAGGTGACGCTGAACGCCGACGGGTCCGTCACCGTGCGGGACAACGGGCGCGGCATCCCGGTGGACATCCATCCGGGGGAGGGCGTCTCCGCGGCGGAGGTCATCATGACCCAGCTCCACGCCGGCGGTAAGTTCGACCAGAACAGCTACAAGGTCTCGGGCGGCCTGCACGGCGTCGGCGTCTCCGTCGTCAACGCGCTCTCCGAAAACCTCTTCCTGCGCGTCTGGCGCAAGGGCCGGGTGTGGGAGATGACCTTCCGCCATGGCGACGCCGTCGCCCCGCTGGCGGATGTGGGGGCGGCGCCCGTGGTGGCGTCGGGTCCGCGCGCCGGCCAGCCGCTGACGGGGACGGAGGTCACCTTCCTGCCGTCGAAGCAGACCTTCACGAAGACGGAGTTCGATTTCCAGACGCTGGAGCACCGCTTCCGCGAGTTGGCCTTCCTCAATTCCGGCGTGCTGCTGGTCTTCACCGATGCCCGCGGCGTAGAGCCGAAGGTGACGGAGCTGTTCTACGAGGGCGGGCTGGAGGCCTTCGTGCAGTATCTCGACCGCTCCAAGGCGGCGCTGCACAAGCCCTCCATCGCCATGCGCGGGGAGCGGGTCTCCGACCTCGGCACCACCGTGACGGTGGAGGTGGCGTTGCAGTGGAACGACAGCTACCACGAGAGCTGTCTGTGCTTCACCAACAACATCCCCCAGCGCGACGGCGGCACCCATCTGGCCGGGTTCCGCGCGGCCCTGACCCGCACCATCAACAAGTACGCCGAAGAGAGCGGCATCCTGAAGAAGGAGAAGGTGGCGCTGTCGGGCGACGACATGCGGGAGGGCCTGACCTGCGTCCTCTCCGTGAAGGTGCCGGACCCGAAATTCTCCAGCCAGACGAAGGACAAGCTGGTCAGCTCCGAGGTCCGGCCGGTGGTCGAGACGGTGGTGGCCGACGCGCTCGCCACCTGGTTCGAGGAGCATCCGGCCGATGCCCGGCGCATCGTCGGCAAGGTGGTGGAGGCTGCCGCCGCCCGTGAGGCCGCGCGCAAGGCGCGCGAGCTGACCCGGCGCAAGGGGGCCCTGGACATGGCCAGCCTGCCCGGCAAGCTGGCCGACTGCCAGGAGCGCGACCCCGCGCTCTCCGAGCTTTTCATCGTCGAGGGCGACAGCGCCGGCGGCTCCGCCAAGCAGGGGCGCTCGCGCCAGTTCCAGGCCATCCTGCCGCTGCGCGGCAAGATCCTGAACGTGGAGCGGGCACGCTTCGACAAGATGCTCTCCTCGGCGGAGATCGGCACCCTGATCGCGGCCCTGGGCACCGGCATCGGGCGGGAGGAGTTCGATCCCGACAAGGCCCGCTATCACAAGATCATCATCATGACCGACGCGGACGTGGACGGCGCCCACATCCGCACCCTGCTGCTGACCTTCTTCTACCGGCAGATGCCGGCCCTGATCGAGCGCGGCTACCTCTACATCGCGCAGCCGCCGCTGTACCGCGTGAAGCGCGGCACGGCGAAGGAGCGCTACCTGAAGGACGACCGCCAGCTTGAGGACTACCTGATCGCCCAGGGCACGGACGACGTGACCTTCACGCTGGGCGACGGCACGACCCGCAGCGGCGACGATCTCCGCGCTCTGGTGGAACAGGCCCGCGTTGCCCGCCATGCGCTGACCACCCTGGCCCGCAAGGCCGGCAGCCGCGAGGTGGTGGAACAGGCCGCCCTCAGTGGGGCGCTGACGCCGCGGCTGCTGGACAACCCCGACCTCGCCCGCACCCTGGCGGAAGAGGTGGCCCGCCGCCTCAACGACCTTGCCGTGCGGCAGGCCGCGGCGGCGCTCCAGGCGGCCGGCGGCCCCGTCGCGGCCGAGGGCGACGGCAGCCCCGGCAGCGCCAGCGCAGCCGGCGGCAGCGGCACTGGCAGCGGCACCGGCAGCACGGACGGCGTGCCGGCCGGCGGCTGGACGGCGGAACTGATCGAGGACGGCCCGCACGGGGTGGGCGGCTATGTGCTGGCCCGCCGCCGCCGCGGCGTCACCCACCGCCATGTGCTGGACATCGATCTGCTGAAAAGCGTGGAGGCCCGCCGGCTGGACGGCATGGCCGAGGCGCTGCGTACCGTCTACGACACGCCGGGCGTGCTGACCCACCGGGTGAAGCGGCTGGCCGCCGTGGCCGGCCCGGCCGGCCTGATGGACGCGGTGATCGAACAGGGCCGCGCCGGCCTCTCGATCCAGCGCTACAAGGGCCTGGGCGAGATGAACCCGGACCAGCTCTGGGAAACCACCCTGGACCCGGCCAACCGCACTCTGCTCCAGGTCAAGGTCTCCCATGCCGACGAGGCCGAGGAGGTCTTCAGCACCCTGATGGGCGACCTCGTCGAACCCCGCCGCGACTTCATCCAGGAGAACGCGCTGAAGGTCGCCAATCTGGACGTGTGAGGGGGAAATTTTGACTGTGGTCTGCAACAAGATGTAAGCTTGGCGGCATTCGCGATTCTAAGCATGCTATCCAAAATTATTTGGGCCATGTCTATGGGGCGCGTTTGGCGTCCTATATGACTGTGCATTCCTTTAAGGTTAAATCATCTAATATTCCCCCGGGGTGCAATATATGCGGATCTGTCATGGGAGCCGAGGAGTGCATAGATACCAATGCCCCGTTGCCCAGTTTGCCATAGCTCATTAAGTTGCCTCTCGCTTGCGGCCTCGGACAGTGAGCATATAAAGATCCCATATTAAGCGATGTGTATCGCAAAGCGGAGCGGAATGTGGACATTTATTTCTCGGCAGACATCGAAACTGATGGACCCATTCCTGGGCCATATTCGATTCTGTCTTTTGCCCTCGTGTATGCAGGGTCTTATAATGGCGTGTCATTCCATAAACCAAAATCATACGACTTGTACTTTTACAAAGAGCTAAAGCCAATATCTGAACAGTACCAAGAAGAGGCGCTTAAGGTTAATGGGTTAAATCGCCAGGCCTTAATGGAGCGCGGTGCAAATCCCATTGACGCTATGAACGAAGCATATGAATGGGTGCAGAATTTATCCAAAAATGGAAAGCCAATTCTTGTTGCATACCCACTGAGTTTTGATTGGGCATGGCTCTACTGGTACTTCATTCGGTTTTCGAAAAACGGCTCGCCCTTTGGGTATTCGCAATGTTTTGACATAAAGACGGCAGTTGCGGTAAAAACCGGATTGCCGATTGTTCATGCTGGTAGATCGCGGTTGCCGACTTCTCTTCGCTCTGAGCGTATCCACACGCATCATGCAGTCGATGACGCCATCGAGCAGGCAGAGGTTTTTGCCAAGGTATTTGAATGGAGATTGTAATGAATGAGCGCGTTGTGTTGAATGAAATCAAGAAGCGACGTGAATATACTTTGACGAGAACAAGTGACTTAAAGAACAAGCTTAGTGGGGCCAATGCTCTACTGGGAAACGTGGCTTGCATTTATGCCACTGGCTCGTTTGGAAGATTGGAAGCTAGCTCCAGAAGTGATCTTGATTTATTTATTGTTGCTCGATCGCAAGAGGACCAGGAAGACGAAAAGGGCATTAAGAAAAGTCAGTTAAAGAGGCTTGACGAAATTTGTATTAAGGCTGATTTGATCAAAGCAATTCGTGAGCTTAATATCCCGGATTTTGATGGCGATGGAAAGTATCTTGGTCACTATTCTGTAGATGCATTTGTAAAAACCCTTGGCGCGCCTGATGACGACTCAACTAATGCCCTGACGGGGCGTTTGTTGTTGTTTCTTGAAAGTCGCCCATTGCTTGGCAATTCTGTTTATTCTGATGTAATAAGTGACGTAACCGCTGCATATTGGAGAGACTACGAGGATCACAAGGAGAATTTTGCACCTGCATTTCTGGCAAATGACATTTTGCGTCTCTGGAGAACTTTCTGTGTTAATTACGAGGCGCGAAGAAAAACAATCCCGGAAAAAAACAAAATAAGCGGAAAAGTAAAGAATTATAAGTTAAAGCATAGCAGGATGCTCACATGCTATTCCGCTCTTCTCTACCTTCTTGCGATTTTTAAGGAAAATGGAACTGTATCGCCAAAAGACGCGATAAAGATGACCGAGAAAACGCCAACGGAGCGCCTAGAATTCCTGTTGACTGTTGACGGCATTCGCGAATCTCGCGACACTATCGAGAGGCTGCTGATTCAGTACGATAAATTTCTGGTGAATACGGGAGAGTCGGAAACTCCTCTCGAAGAAAGATTTGAAGATAGAGAATCCTTTCATAACCTCATGTCCGATTCGAAGCTCTTCGGCGAGCTTATGTTTGATGCGATGCAGAAAATCGGCAGGGAATCTGAACTTTTCCGCCTCATGGTTGTTTAGGGCGCTAAGTTTCTGCTGCCTTTGGATGCCCGCGCGCGCGTCTGTGGCCGGGTTCGTCGAGGCCTGGACGGCGGCGGAGGCGGGCGGTCCGGCCGAGCCGTCCGACCGGCTGTATTTCGCCGACCGGGCCGGCGTCGCCGCCATCTTCACGCCCCGCCGCGTCGCGCTGCTGGATGACCTGCGGCGGGAGCCGGCGTCCGGGTGCTTGTCCGGCGGCGGGGCCGCGACCAGAAGAACGTCCACGCCGATGGGCAGGTGCTCGTCACCGTGGGCCTGATCGAGCGGGACGGACGGACCGTCCCCGATGCCGAACTCGGCGCCTCGCCGCACGTCGCCGCCTGACCGGTCCGCCGGGCCGGCTGCCGATCCGCCTTCCCGCCTGATCCCCCCCTTCCTGCGTTCTGTTCCGCGGGCGGGTGCCCCCTTGGGCATCACCCGGGGCCCTGTTCCGTCGGCCGCCCGTCGGGGCGGCGTTCCCCGAGGACCGGGCCGCAGGAGCCGGTCGCCATACCCTGGGGCGTCATGCCCGGATTTGCCATGCCTGAAACATCAGGCCCGGTCGGCTGCGCTCCTGTGCGCCTTGGGCAGGGATTGTTAACAAGTTATCAATAATTAATCGCTAATACATAATATTCATACAGTAAATTATTAGCATACTAATGAATGTTAGAATGCTCATTGCGTGAAAACGTGCGCCCGGAATTGGGGCGGCGCGCTGTTTTATCTCGCTATTGATGACCGTTTATTGAAGTTCGGCATTTTCATCGAATTCGTCGCCATTCTAAGCTCGTTCCAGGTGATCGCTTCCTGGTCACCGGAATGGAGGAATGCGCCATGCCACGTCTGGTCGATATATCCATACGCGTCCGAATCTTCGCTGCTTTCGGGCTGGTCCTGCTGGTGACCCTGGCTCTCGGCGGGTTCGGGCTGGCCCAGCTCGCCACGATCAGCCGGGCGGCCGACGTGGTGGCGGGCAACTCGCTGCCCTCGGTGGTCGGCAGCAACGGCATCCTCAAGGGGGTGCTCAACTACCGCCGCCATCAGGCGGCGATGCTGCTCAACACCGACCCGGAGGTGATCGCCGAGCGCCGGGAGCTTCTGGCCGGCCAGATCGCGGAGATCGCGGCCAGCCGTCAGGCCTACGAGGTCCTGATCACCAGTGACCGGGAGGCGTTCGGCAAGTTCGACCGGGCCTGGGCCCGGTTCCTGCCGATGTCGGCGGAGATCGAGACCCTGCTGCGCGACGGCAAGCGCGCCGACCTGCTGGCGATCTACAACGGCCCGTCGCGCATCGCCATCGACGAGGCCATCGCCGCGCTGGAGGAAGCGGTCGAGATCAATGAGCATGCCGGCAAGGACGCGGGCGACATGATCGTGGACGCGACCGGCAGCGCCATGGTCGGCACCGTCATCGCCCTGATCGTCGCCGCCGCCCTTGCCGTGGCCGCGGGTCTGACGACCGTCGCCACCGTGGCCGGGCCGACGCTGCGCCTGACCGATACGATGAACCGGCTCAGCCGCCGCGAGCTGACGGCGCCGGTGGACGGCGCCGACCGCAAGGACGAGATCGGCGCCATGGCCCGCGCCGTGCAGGTCTTCAAGGACGGGCTGATCGAGGCCGAGCGCCTGACCGCCGCCCAGAAGGCGGAGGAGAAGGCCAAGGCCGCCCGCGCCGCGCGGGTGGACTCGCTCGTCCATGCCTTCGACGGCACCTCCAGCGAGTCGCTGCGCGCCGTCTCCGCCGCCGCCACCGAACTGGACGCCACCGCCCAGAGCATGGCCGCCATCGCCGAGGAAACCAGCCGTCAGGCCACCTCCGCCGCCTCGGCCGCGGAGCAGACCACGGCCAACGTGCAGACCGTCGCCGCCGCGGCGGAGGAGATGGCCGCCTCCATCCAGGAGATCAACCGGCAGGTCAACCGCGCCAAGGGCGTGGCCCAGCGGGCGGCGCAGAGCGTGCGGGAGACGAACGTCACGGTCGAGGGTCTGACCGCGGCGACGCAGAAGATCGGCGAGGTGGTGACCCTGATCCAGGCGATCGCGGCCCAGACCAACCTGCTGGCCCTGAACGCCACGATCGAGGCGGCCCGCGCCGGGGAGGCCGGCAAGGGCTTCGCCGTCGTCGCCAGCGAGGTGAAGAACCTGGCCGGCCAGACCGCCAAGGCGACGGAGGAGATCGCCGCCCAGATCGCCGCCGTGCAGAAGGTGTCGGGCGAAACCTCGACCGCGATCCAGTCCATCGGCACCATCATCGAGGAGGTCAACAGCATCTCCGCCACCATCGCCGCGGCGATGGAGCAGCAGGGTGCCTCGACCAACGAGATCAGCCGCAACGTGACCCAGGCCGCGGCCGGCACGCAGGAGGTCTCCGCCAACATCGGTCAGGTGACGCAGGTGACCGGGCAGGCCGGCGCCGCTGCCACCCAGGTGCTGGGTGCCGCCGGCGACCTGGCCCGCCAGTCCGAGTCCCTCAAGCAGGAGGTCGAACGCTTCCTCGCCGCCATCAAGGCGGCCTGATCCCCGACCGACGGGGTCCCGCGGCGCCGTTCCGGTGCCGCGGGGCCGCCCCCGCCGTCCGGGCCCCCGCCGTCCGGGCCCCCGCCGTCCGGGCCCCCGCCGTCCGGGCCCCCGCCGTCCGGGCCCCCGCCGTCCGGGCCCCCGCCGTCCGGGCCATCGCCGTTCTTCCGCCTCTGGCGGCGGATCGGTGTTTCCGGCGGCACAAAGCAGCCCCGCCCTGGTTGAGAGTGGCGCCGGCCCTGCCGGCGGACCAGACGACCACGGGGTCTTCCATGAGCATGACGGTCAACGGTGTCAGTGTCGGCCTGCCCGACGATCCGCGCGTCTCCCTGCTCGATCTGCTGCGCGATCATCTCGGGCTGCCCGGGACCAAGAAGGGCTGTGATCAGGGCGCCTGCGGGGCCTGCACCGTGCTGGCGGACGGGGAGCGCATCGTTTCCTGCCTCGCACTGGCGGTCCAGTATGCGGGCCGGTCGATCACGACGATCGAGGGGCTGGGGACGCCCGATGCCCTGCACCCGCTCCAGCGGGCCTTCATCGAGCAGGACGGATTCCAGTGCGGCTACTGCACGCCGGGCCAGATCTGCTCGGCCGTGGGAATGATCGAGGAGTTGCGCCGCGGGGTGCCCAGCCATGTGACGGCGGACCTCGCGGCCGACAGGATCGCGCCCACCCCCGAGGAACTGCGCGAGCGGATGAGCGGCAATCTGTGCCGCTGCGGCGCACACAACGGGATCATCGCCGCCATCGCCGGAACCGTCGCGGAGGCCGCGGCATGACCCCGTTCGTCTATGCGCGGGCCGCCGATGCGGCGGACGCCGTGCGCCGTGCCGCAGGCCCCGGGGCGAAGTATCTCGGCGGCGGCACCAACCTTGTCGATCTGATGCGGGAGACGGTGGAACGCCCGGCGGCGCTGGTCGATGTGACCGGCCTGTCGCACGGGATCGACGTGCTGCCCGACGGCGGTCTCCGCATCGGGGCGGCGGCGCGCAACACCGCGGTGGCGGAGCACCGGCTGGTGCGGACGCTCTATCCGGCGCTGGCGCGCGCCATCCTCTCCGGGGCCAGCGCCCAGATCCGCAACATGGCGACGGTCGGCGGCAACCTGCTCCAGCGCCCGCGCTGCTCCTATTTCTACGACGACGCGGGGTCGCGCTGTAACCGGCGCACGCCGGGCCAGGGCTGCGACGCGATCGACGGGTTCAACCGCAACCATGCGATCCTCGGCGCCTCGGACGCCTGCGTCGCCGTGCATCCCTCGGACATGGCCGTCGCCCTTGCCGCCCTTGATGCGACCGTCCGGCTGGAGGGCGCGGCCGGGGCCCGCAGCCTGCCGCTGACGGAGCTGCACCGGCTTCCCGGCGACCGGCCCGACATCGAGACGGTGCTCGCCCCCGGCGAGCTGATCACCGCGGTCGAGCTGCCGCCGCCGCTGTCCGCAAGCCGCTCGACCTATCGCAAGATCCGCGACCGGGCGAGCTTCGCCTTCGCGCTTGTCTCGGTCGCCGCCGTGCTCACCGTCGAGGCGGGCCATGTCCGGGAGGTGCGCCTCGCCCTCGGCGGGGTCGCGCCCACGCCGTGGCGGGCCTGGCGGGCGGAACAGGCCCTGCGCGGGCAGCCGGCGACCGCGGCCGCGTTCCGCGCGGCGGCGGACGCCGAACTCACCGCCGCCCGGGCGCTGAAGGACAACGGCTTCAAGATCGAACTGACGCGGCGGACGATCGTCGCGGCGCTCGCAGAGCTTGCGGGAGAGGCGCCATGAGCGGCACCGGCAGCACGGAACCGGGGGCCGGAGCGGTCGCCCCCGACCCGCTCCTGCGTCCGCGGCAGCACGGCCAGATCGGCCGCCCCGTCGCGCGGATCGACGGGCCGCTGAAGGTGGCCGGGCGGGCGCCCTTCGCGGCGGAGATCCCGATGGCGAGCCTGGTCCATGCCGCGCTCGTCTGCAGTACGGTGGCCAGGGGCCGCATCGCCGTCATCGACACCGGCGCGGCCGAGGCGGCCCCCGGCGTCGTCGCGGTCATGACGCACCGCACCTGCCCGCGGCTGCATCCGCCGCCGGTCTTCCTCTCCGCGCCCAAGGCCGCGGCCGGCGACGATCTGCCGGTGATGCAGGACGACCGCGTGCGCTGGAACGGCCAGCCGGTCGCCGTCGTCCTCGCCGCGACGCACGAACAGGCGGCCCATGCGGCGTCCCTGGTCCGCGTCCGCTACGACGCCGAGGCGGCGGTGACGCGCTTCGCGGAGGCCAAGGCTCGGGGCACGCGCGACGGGCAGTTCATGGGCGGGCCCCTGCATGTGGAGGTCGGCGACGCCGACGCGGCCCTGGCGGCGGCCCCCGTCACCGTGGATGTCGTCTACCGCACGCCGCGGCACAATCACAATGCGATCGAACCCCACGCGGTCACCTGCGCCTGGCAGGGCGACACGCTGCGCGTCCACGACGCCTCGCAGATGGTGGCGCATTCGGCCTGGTCCATCGCCCGGATGTTCGGGATCGACGAGTCGCAGGTCGTCGTCACCTCGCCCTTCGTCGGCGGCGGGTTCGGCGGCAAGTGCCTCTGGCAGCACCAGGTCATCGCCGCCGCCGCGGCCCGGCTGGTCGGCCGTCCGGTGCGGCTGGTGCTGACGCGCGCGGACGTCTACCGCATCGTCGGCGGCCGCTCCCCGACCGAACAGCGGGTGGCGCTGGGCGCCGACCGTGACGGGCGGCTGACAGCGCTGATCCACGAGGGGACGACGCCCAAGACGGCCTTCAACGTGATGCCGGAGCCGTTCATCCTGCCGACCCGCAGCGCCTATGCGACCCCGGCGATGAAGCTCGACGTGCAGGTCGTCGAGCTGGACATGCTGAGCAACACCTTCATGCGCGCGCCGGGTGAGTCGGTCGGCACCGTTGCGCTGGAAGGGGCGATGGACGAACTGGCCGAGGCGCTCGGCATCGACCCGGTGGCGCTGCGCCTCCGCAACGAGCCGGAGACGGACCCGGTATCGGGGCTGCCCTTCTCGTCCCGCCACATCGTCCAGGCGTGGCGGGCGGGGGCGGAGCGGTTCGGGTGGGGCCGGCGCAACCCGGTGCCGGGCGCGACCCGCGACGGGGACTGGCTGGTCGGCATGGGCTGCGCCATGGCGACCTATCCCTACTACCGCATGCCGGGCGGGGCGGCGCGGCTCACCCTGACCCGCGACGGGCGCGCGGTGGTCGAGATCGCGGCGCACGAGATGGGCATGGGCACGGCGACCGTCCAGACCCAGATCGCCGCCGAGCGGCTGGCCCTGCCGCCGGAGGCGGTAACCTTCACCTATGGCGACTCAACCCTGCCGGGGGTGGTGCTGGCCGGCGGCTCGCAGCAGACGGCCGCCATCGGTGCGTCGGTGATGGCGGCACACCGCGCCCTGCTGGCCGAGCTTCTCGCCCTGGCCGGCAACGATTCCCCGCTCGCCGGGCTGGGTCCGGACGAGGTCGGCAGCCGCGACGGGGGCCTGTGCGCGCTCGCCGAGCCCGGCCGGTACGAGAGCTACGCCTCCATCCTCGGGCGCGCCCTGCGCGACAGCGTGTCCGTCGAGGCATCCGCCCCGGAACCGCAGGAGACCCGGCACTGGTCGATGCACAGCCACGGTGCGATGTTCTGCGAGGTCCGCGTCCATGCGGTCACGGGCGAGCCGCGGGTCAGCCGCTTCCTGGGCTCGTTCGACTGCGGCCGCATCCTCAACCCCAGGACGGCCGCCAGCCAGTTCCGCGGCGGCATCATCATGGGGCTGGGGCTCGCCCTGATGGAGGAGACGCGGTTCGACGAGCGCACGGGCCGGGTGATGAACCCCAGCCTCGCCGAGTACCACATCCCGGTGCATCTGGACGTGCCGGAGATCGACGTGATCTGGACCGACATCCCCGATCCGCACGCCCCCCTGGGCGCCCGGGGGATCGGGGAGATCGGCATCACCGGCACCGGCGCCGCCGTCGCCAACGCGATCTACAACGCCACCGGCCGCCGCATCCGCGACCTGCCGGTCACGCTCGACAGGCTGCTGTGATCCCGGTCCGCCCGCGCTGGGGGGCAACCGGGGCGGCTCCGATCATATCCGTCGTCCTCTGGGCGGGAGGGGATATCCGCCGCCCTGGGCGAACGCCATGCTCATCCCTTGAACACGTTCTCCCGGTGCCATTTCAGGAACTGGGGATGCGGTCTCAGGTCGCTCCGCTCGGGCAGCAGCAGCCTGCCGGTGGGTAGGAACAGGCGGCGCGCGCTATCCGGGACGTGCCTCTCGGCGACAAGCAGCGAGTGGTCGTCTGCGGCGGAGATCAGGCCGCGGTCGAACATCCAGTGGACGGTGGAGGACAGGGCCAGACCGTTGCGCGGGCTGTCCGGCCCGTCGGCGGCGACGGGGCGGATGTGGGCCGCCTGCACCTCCGACCGGCCGCCGCCATTGATCAGGCGCAGTCCCGTGACGGCGCAGGTTTCATGGTAGGCGGACTTCACGGCGGCGGCAAAGGCGGCGTCGCGCACCGGGCGGGCCACCAACCGCTCCATGATCGGGCGCTCGAACGCCGCCGGTTCGTCGGCGAACGCGAACGGGGCCACCGCCGCAGCCGGATCGGCAGCCAATCCGGCCGGCTCGGCCAGATCCAGGAGCCTTGCCATCCCGGCGGTCAGGATCTCCAGGTACTCGGCATCGGAAAGGGGGCGCACCGCCCGGCCGAAAGCCCCCTTGTTCGTCTGCCCATCCTGCCGGCGCAAGGCGGCTTCGTAGTAGTGCTCGCCTTCCCGGAACGGCACGGGTCGCGGCAGGGGCAGGTAATCGCGCACGAAGGCATAGAAATGGTCGGGCACGGTTGGGTCCGGCACGATCTGCGTTACCCGCGCCGTGGCGAAATAGGATTGCCGGCCCCCCCTGCTGGACAGCTCCCCGCTGGCCCGACGGGGTTCGTAGTAGATGATCCAATCGCCGACCGCGGCTTCCGCCACATTCAAGTATGTACGGGGGAAGTGATACCGGAACTCGGGCAGGTCGTCGTAGGTCGGCTCGACCTTGGTCGTGAAGACGGCTTTCATTCCGGTTCTGGGCGTGACCATCGGGTATCGGATGACGATAGCCGACGACTGCCCCGCCATCCATAGACCGTTGTGCCCCGGACTGGGCGTCGCGTCCCGCCCCCCCTCACGCGCTGCGCAGGGTCATCCGCTGCGGGGCGGTGGGGTGCAGCAGGTCGGCGAGGCGGCCGGCCAGGGCGCGGCCCTTCTCGGTCAGGGTCACGATCTTGCGCCGGCGTTCGCGCGGGTCCTCCTCGGCGCGGACGAGGTCCAGCCCCTCCTTGCCGAAGCTGTGCCAGCGCGACAGCGCGGCCACGTTGCGCGAGGCGGAGGACTGGGCGATGCCCAGCCGCTCCGACAGGTCCCGGATCGACAGCCCCTCGTTCTGGGCGATCGTCAGGAAGGACAGCGCGTACTGGATGGGCAGGTCCGGGTCGAGGGTGCGGAGTTCCTCCAGCACCCTGACCAGCGGGTCGAGCGCTTCAGGACGCCAGTCTGCGCCCCTGATGGGTACGGCCATAGTCCGTCGGTCCTCTCGCCACCGGCCGCCAGCGGGCCGGGGTGTAGATCAGATGGAGGCGCCCGAGCCAGACGAGGAACTCCCCGTTCTCCCGGCGGACCTGAAGGCCGCGCGGCAGGGAGGCCCAGCGCGCCAGCTCAACGTAAAGCTTGGGCCCCCGGCCCAGTGACACAAAGAAGCTCATTATCTCCCCCGGATGTCGGAAATCCTTGATGCGCGTCGGCCTGTCCGTGGCGTGCGGTACCGGACGGGCGGTCGACATCGACGCCGGCGGCGCCGGCTGTCGCGCCGAAGACGGGGTAGGTCTTGAACATCATGGATCTCCTCCTGGGGGTTTCTGACGGCCGATCTATCCTCGAAAGACGGGAGGGATGCAAGCCACGATCTGTCCCGGCCCTCGACCAGTTCCGGGATCGGATGCATCGGGAACAAGGACAACCGGCCCTCGGTTCCGGCTCCCTGTCCCTGCTGGCGGCCGACCACACGCGGCAACATGGACGCCTCGAAAAGCCGTCGCGCTGTGAGTGTTTCCGTGATTTCGTTGGGTCGCAGGCCGATGGGGACGGGTCATGGGCGGGCAACCGGGGCTGTTCGATCTTCAGGACCGTTACGCCGAGCTGAGTGCGGGAGGTGATCCGCTGGAAGGCTGTCGGCGGTGGTTGACTTCGAGGTGTTCCGGGCGACGTTGGGCGCGGCCCTGGGGCGCAAGGACCGCTCCAGGGCGGTCGGCCGCCGATGGACGTGGTGATGATGTTCAAGATCCTGGTGCCCCAGGCGCTGTACGGTCTGTCGGACGAGCAGGCCGAGGACCAGGTCCGCGGCCGGCTGTCGTTCATGCGCTTTCTCGGGTTGGGCCTGGGCGACCGGGTTCCGGATCGCACGACGATCTGGCTGTTCCGCGAGGCGCTGGTGACGGCGGGGCGATGGAGGGGCTGTGCGCCCGCTTCGACGCGGCGCTGAAGGATCGCGGCTGCTTCGCGCTGGGCGGCCAGATCATCGACGCCTCGGCCCGCATAGCGCCGAAACCGCCCAGCCCGGCCACCGTCACAGCCAAAACCAGGGCATCGGCTCACAGACAGCGCCGAATTCCCGCCGCATCACCCTCTCGTCAGTCCCTCGCAGCGATCAAACGCCGTTTATCGAGGTGTCCTTATGAATACGACGAACATCGAACGGCATAGTCGAGCACGCCAAGTCGAACTTGGTAAATCTCTGGTCAATAGCAAGAAGATTTACCTGGACACCTGCTTTTGGATCAAAATACGGGACGCAGCATTAGGAATTCTTGCCGAATCATCGGCGTGTAGATTGCTTGATAATCTACGCTCTGGTGTTGCCGGTGGTCGCTTTGTTTGCCCAATCAGCGCTAGTATGTTCCTTGAGCTGATGAAGCAGCCCTACACATCAGATCGGCGGATCGGCACAGCACGGCTCATCGACGAACTTAGCCTTGGGATCGCGATGGTTCCGTCCCACATTGTTATGGAGACAGAGATTTACTTATTTTTTTCTGCGCTGCAAAGTGGATGCCGATCTTTGTTCTATACAAGAATTGATCTGGACCAAGATCGCCTGCGTCCTTGGCAAAATCTACCCTTCAATTGCGCAGCTTTCCCCAGCCGAAGATCTGGCCATGCAAAGGTCCTTCTTTGACTTTCTCTGGAATTATTCACTGAGCGACATGGTGAACGCCATGGGCGACAACTGCCCATACCCGGATGGGTTTGCGGAGTTAAGCCGCGAAACTAATGAAAAAAACGCTCAGTACAAGGATGAGCTTCGTAGCTTTGCCAAAACCTATGATATCGAATTGAGGGGGCTATCGAGATTGCCGGGGAGGTGGCAGCAGATATTATTCATCAGCTTGCTGAAAAAGATGCTGGACGTGAATTATCACCTACACCAGGAGAGCGTGCAAACTCGGTCAATATATGCCGCAACTTGCTTTACCATGCCTTCAAAAGGCCGGAGACCAAGGGCGCGCTACGTTGCATCCATATCGGCGCATCCATTCATGCCGCTATGCGATGGGATAAGAGAAGGCAATACAAACCGAACGACTATTACGATTTCGAGCACGCTACCGCCGCCCTAAGCTATTGCGATGCCTTTCTAACCGAACGGCCGCTCCGGGACCTCGTGACTCGGCCACAGATAAATTTGGAATCAATAAACGGATGTCGCGTATTTTCAGACATCGAAGAGGCTGCCGATTACATTGAAAGACTTTTGTTATCTGAATGAAATACGGTAATAAATCAACTCCAGTTGGCGGATATCTTTGTCTATCTGCTTCAGTTCATGCACGGACCCACGGAAGGCTCCGCGGCGCGGCAGGCTTTCCGGGTCTATCTCCGGGAGGAGACAGGACTTGGCTCCATGTGCCAGAGTCGGGTCTGGCCCATCCAACCCGTCTGGTATCGCTGAAGAGCATTGATCAAGGGGGGGAAGGAACGACCGCCGTGTTTCCACTGGGGTGGCACGGGAACCACCCGCTGACGGTCGCCCCTGATATGTATCGCCTGGATACGCGGATTTCAAGGGCCTTGGCGCCTCCGGCACTGGTCCGGGAGCGCTCCGCCGGCCCCCCTCAGCCCACGCTGCGGCGCACGGCCATCGCGGTCTTGCTGCCGCGGGCGAGGCCCGCCAGCGGGGAGGGGGTGCTTCCCTGGCTGCCCGGGGGACCACCCGGGGGGCCGCCCGCATGGCCGCCGCGGGGGGCGCCCGGCGGGCGGCGGGCGGGGCGGGGGTCCTCGTCGAACAGTTCCGCCAGCTTCTCCATCACCGTACCGCCGAGCTGCTCGGCATCCACGATGGTGACGGCGCGGCGGTAGTAGCGGGTGACGTCGTGGCCGATGCCGATGGCGATCAGCTCCACCGGGCTGTGCGCCTCGATCTGGCCGATCACCTGGCGCAGGTGCCGCTCCAGATAGTTGCCGGCATTGACGGACAGGGTGCTGTCGTCCACCGGCGCCCCGTCGGAGATCACCATCAGGATGCGCCGCTGCTCCGGCCGCGCGATCAGCCGGCCGTGCGCCCAGAGCAGGGCCTCGCCGTCGATGTTCTCCTTCAGGATGCCCTCGCGCAGCATCAGCCCCAGGTTCCGGCGCGCCCGCCGCCAGGGCGCGTCCGCCGACTTGTAGACGATGTGGCGCAGGTCGTTCAGGCGGCCCGGTGCCGGCGGCTTGCCGGCGGCGATCCAGCGTTCCCGGCTCTGGCCGCCCTTCCAGGCGCGGGTGGTGAAGCCCAGGATCTCCACCTTCACGCCGCAGCGTTCCAGGGTGCGGGCCAGGATGTCGGCCGACATGGCGGCGATGGTGATGGGCCGGCCCCGCATCGAGCCGGAATTGTCGATCAGCAGCCCCACCACCGTGTCGCGGAAATCCGTCTCGTTCTCGCGCTTGAAGGAGAGCGGCAGCACCGGGTTCACCACCACGCGCGACAGCCGGGCGGCGTCCAGGATGCCTTCCTCCAGGTCGAACTCCCAGGCGCGGGTCTGCTTCGCCAGCAGGCGGCGTTGCAGCCGGTTGGCCAGCTTGGCGATCATGCCGTGCAGGTGCTGGAGCTGCTGGTCCAGCATCAGGCGCAGCCGGGCCAGCTCGTCGGGGTCGCACAAATCGTCGGCCTCCACCACCTCGTCGAACTCTGTGGTGAAGGCGCGGTAGGCGGCGGGATCGGGTTCGTTGCGCCGCGCATCGGGGCGGCCGGGCCGGCCGGGCGCGCCCGGCTCCTCGCTGCCGGCACCCTCGGTCGTCTCGGCCTCCTCCTCGCGGCTCTCGCCGCCGGCGGCCATCTCCTCGGCGGGGGCCTGCTGTTCCTCCCCGCTGGCGGACTCCTGGGCGTCGCCGCCCTGCTGCTCGCCGCCCTCGCTCTGCTCCTGGTCGTCGCCGCTGTCCTCCGGCGTGTCGGTCTGCGGCTGTTCCTCGCCGGGCTCGGGCTCCGGCTCGGCGCCCACCTCCATGTCCAGGTCGGCCAGCAGCCGGCGGGCGGTGCGGGCGAAGGCCTCCTGGTCGTGCATGACCCGGCCCAGCTCCTCCAGCCCGTGGCCCAGCTTCTCCGTCACCCAGGGCCGCCAGAGCGCGACCGCGGCGGCGGCCGAGGCCGGCGGTGTCTCCCCGGTCATGGCCTCGCGCGCCAGCAGGCGCAGCGCGTCGGCCAGCGGCGCCTGCTCGCGCTCGGTGATGCGGTCGAAGCCCTGGCGGCGGTAGCGCTCCTCCAGCGCCGCCTCCAGGTTGGCGGCCACCCCGGCCATGGCCGAGGCGCCCAGCGCCTCGCAGCGGGCCTGCTCCAGCGCGTCGTAGGACTGCCGCGCCGTCTCCGAGGTCGGCTGGCGCAGCGCGTGCAGGGCGGCGTCGTGGTGCTTCAGGCGCAGGGCCACGGCGTCGGCCGCGCCGCGCACCCCGGCCACGTCGCGCGGGTTCAGGTCGCGCGCCGGCAGCGGCACCCGCACCCGCGTGCCGCTGGCCCCCGCCGGCTCGGCGGAGAACCCCACGGTCAGCTCGCGCTTCTCCGCGATCGCCCGCACGCAGGCGCCGGTGGCGCGCTTGAAGACCTCCAGGGGGGATTCGGACTGCGTCATGGCCTCAGGTCCCGGTACGGGTCGGTGGGTCGGGGCGGTACTGCGTCATGCTGCGTACCGTGCCAGGAAAACACGGATGGACACGGATGAAAACGGATACACACGGATCGCGGCGTCAGCCGCTGTCAGTCTTCGTTTCTTATCCGTGTTCATCCGTGCCGATCCGCGTTCATCCGTGTTCCCTGGCTCCCCCGCGGAGCGTCGGACAGTCCCGGCCGAAGGTTCCCTGAACACGGATGGACACGGATGAAGACGGATACCCACGGATCGCGGCGTCAGCCGCTGTCAGTCTTCGTTTCTTATCCGTGTTCATCCGTGCCGATCCGCGTTCATCCGTGTTCCCCGGCTCCCCTGCCGCCCGCGGGACAGCCCCAGGCAGAGGTTCCCTGAACACGGATGGACACGGATGAAAACGGATACACACGGATCGCGGCGTCAGCCGCTGTCATTCTTCATTTCTTATCCGTGTTCATCCGTGCCGATCCGCGTTCATCCGTGTTCCCCGGCTCCCCCGCGGACCGCCGGACGGCTCCGGGCAAAGGCTCCCTGAACACGGATGAAGACGGATACCCACGGATCGCGGCGTCAGCCGCTGTCATTCTTCGTTTCTTATCCGTGTTCATCCGTGCCGATCCGCGTTCATCCGTGTTCCCCGGCTCCCCCGCGGAGCGTCGGACAGTCCCGGCCGGAGGTTCCCTGAACACGGATGGACACGGATGAAAACGGATACACACGGATCGCGGCGTCAGCCGCTGTCAGTCTTCATTTCCTATCCGCGTTCATCCGTGCCGATCCGCGTTCATCCGTGTTGCCCGGCACCCCCGCCGCCCGCCGGACAGCCCCAGGCAGAGGTTCCGTGAACACGGATGGACACGGATGAAGTCGGATACACACGGATCGCGGCGTCAGCCGCTGTCAGTCCTCGTTTCTTATCCGTGTTCATCCGTGCCGATCCGCGTTCATCCGTGTTCCCCGGCTCCCCCGCGGACCGCCGGACGGCTCCGGGCAGAGGCTCCCTGAACACGGATGGACACGGATGAAGACGGATACGCACGGATCGCGGCGTCAGCCGCTGTCAGTCTTCGTTTCTTATCCGTGTTCATCCGTGCCGATCCGCGTTCATCCGTGTTCCCCGGCTCCCCCGCGGACCGCCGGACGGCTCCGGGCAGAGGCTCTCTGAACACGGATGGACACGGATGAAGACGGATACGCACGGATCGCGGCGTCAGCCGCTGTCAGTTTTCGTTTCTTATCCGTGCTCATCCGTGCCGATCCGCGTTCATCCGTGTTCTCCGGCTCCCCTGCCGCCCGTCGGACAGCCCCGGTCAGCCGTTCAGCACCCGCGCATAGGTCAGTTTCGGGGTGCCGAAGTTCAGCAGCAGCCCCGCGCGCAGGCCGCTGGCGCGCAGGTAGTTCAGGAGCTGCGCCCGGTGTGCGGGCAGCAGCGCCGCCACGGCCTTCAGCTCGACGATCACCCGCCCGTCCACCACCAGGTCGGCGATGTAGCTGCCGCAGTCGGCATCGCGGTAGCGGACGCGGAAATGGACCTCCTCGCGGGGCCTGAGGCCTCGCAGCATCAGTTCGTGCAGCAGCGCCTTGCGGTAGACCCCTTCCAGGAACCCGTGCCCCAGGGCGGAAGAGACGGCGAACGCGGCCGACAGGATCTGTCCGGTCGTCTCCTGGATTTCCGGATCGATCGCCCCGTCCATTTCCTCCGCCCGTGTCTCCCCGCCGTGCCGCCGCCGCCTCAGACCAGGGTGGCCTTCACCCCGCTCTCCGGCAGTTCGGTGCCGAAGCAGCGCTGGTAGTATTCGGCCACGGTGGGGCGTTCCATCTCGTCGCACTTGTTCAGGAAGGTGACGCGGAAGGCGAAGGCGATGTCGCCGCCGAAGATCTCGGCGTTCTGGGCCCAGGTGATGACGGTGCGGGGGCTCATCACGGTGCTGATGTCGCCGGCGATGAAGCCGGCGCGGGTCAGGTCGGCCAGCCGCACCATGGCGTTGATCTTCCGCCGTCCCTCTTCGCTGTCATGGCCGGGCATCTTCGCCAGCACGATCTTCACCTCGTCGTCGTGCGGCAGGTAGTTCAAGGTCGCCACGATGTTCCAGCGGTCCATCTGGCCCTGGTTGATCTGCTGGGTGCCGTGGTAGAGCCCGGTCGTGTCGCCCAGCCCCACCGTGTTGGCCGTGGCGAACAGGCGGAAGGCCGGGTGCGGCCGGATCACCTTGTTCTGGTCCAGCAGGGTCAGCTTGCCCTCCACCTCCAGCACGCGCTGGATGACGAACATCACGTCCGGCCGGCCGGCGTCGTACTCGTCGAAGACGATGGCGCAGGGATGTTGCAGCGCCCAGGGCAGGATGCCCTCGCGGTACTCCGTCACCTGCTTGCCGTCCTTCAGGACGATGGCGTCCTTGCCGATCAGGTCGATGCGGCTGATGTGGCTGTCCAGGTTGATGCGGATGCAGGGCCAGTTCAGCCGCGCCGCCACCTGCTCGATGTGGGTGGACTTGCCGGTGCCGTGATAGCCCTGGATCATGACCCGCCGGTTGTAGGCGAAGCCCGCCAGGATCGCCATGGTCGTTTCGCGGTCGAAACGATAGGCGTCGTCCACCTCCGGCACATGCTCGCTGGCCTGGCTGAAGGCCGGCACCTGCATGTCGCTGTCGATGCCGAAGATCTGGCGCACGGCGACCTTGATGTCGGGAAGCTCGGGGCGGGCGGGGGTCGTGGCCATCGTGGGGGCTTGCTCTTCTGTTGCGGCGGCGGAACGGTCGGGTCGGGCGGCGGCCGGGGGTTTTTGTTTCGTGGGCGGAAGGATCATCCGGCGGCGTAGCTGGCGCGCAGCGTGCGGTAGGCCTGGTTGATGCGCTTCAACCGCTCCTCCGCCTCCTTGTCGCCGCCGTTGGTGTCGGGGTGGTGCGCCTTGGCCAGTTCCCGGTAGCGCGCCTTGATGCGGGCGAAGTCCACCGGCGGCTCCAGGTCCAGCACGGCCAGCGCCTCCTCCTCCGGGGTGCGGGGGCGTCTGGTGCGGACCTCGGCCGCGGCCTCGCCGTCCCATTCCGGGCCGAAGGGAGAGGCGCCGTTGTAGAGGTCCTCCCGCGCGGACCGGCTCTGGGTGCGCCAGCGCCCCATGGGCCAGGTCGGGCGCTGCCAGGTGGTGTCCTGGCGCACCTGGGCCTCGATCTCCTGCTCCGACATGCCGGCGTAGAAGTCCCACGCCTTGTTGTAGTCGCGCACATGGTCCAGGCAGAACCACCAGTACTCGTTCAGGCGGTCGCGCGCCTTGGGCGCGCGGAAATCGCCGATCTCGCGGCAGCCCGGATGGTCGCACGGGCGGGCCTGCTGCCGGGGCGCGTCGTTGAAGTCGAAGGACAGGCCGAAGCGGTTCTTCTGCATGGGCGGAGTATGGGTCGGCGGCGGTCGGGTGACAAGGACGGCGGGGGGCGGGATCGCACCGGCGTCAGCCGCGCCCGCTGCCTGCGCGGCGGCTCCCCCCGCCGCGGGATCCCAGGCCCCGGCTTTCCGAGAGCGCGACCAGCACCAGCCCGCTGCCGATCAGGCCCAGCCCCGTCAGGTTCGTCCAGGTCAGCGGCTCGCCCAGCCACCAGGAGGACAGCAGCAGCCCCACCACCGGCGTGCCCAGCGTGCCCAGCGACGTGGTGATGGCCGGCAGCGCCCGGGTCACCGTCACCATGGCCCAGAAGCAGAAGGCCGTGCTGACCGGGCCGTTGTAGACCAGCACGGCGGCCAGCGTGCCCGACCACTCGATGCCGCGCCCGCCCTCCAGCAGCAGGGCGGCCGGCACCAGCACCAGGCTGGCGACCAGCGCCTGCCACGGCCCCAGGGACAGGGGCGTGCCCTCCCAGCGGTGGCCGCGCACCTGCACGATGTTCACGGCCCAGGCCAGGGCGGCCAGCAGCAGCAGCCCGTTGCCCAGCAGCACACCGCTGTCGCCCCAGTCGAACCCGGCCGGGTTGAACAGCACGGCGACGCCGGCCAGCCCGGCCACCAGCCCCGCCCCCTTCATCCAGGTCAGCCGCTCGCCCAGCACCAGCATCGCCATGGGCAGCACCCAGAGCGGCGTCGTGTAGGACAGGATGGCCGAGCGGCCGGCCGGTACGATCTGGAGCGCCAGCGCGATCAGCAGCACGAAGGCCGCCATCTGCAACAGCCCCACCCAGACGACGATGCGGCGGTCGTGGCGCGACGGCAGCCGCGCCTGTCCGGCCGCGGCGGCGACCAGGAACAGGGTGGCGCAGCCCAGCACCATGCGCGCCGCGGCGAAGGTGACGGGCGGCATCAGCTCCACCCCCACCTTCATCACCGGCCAGTTCGCCCCCCAGAGCAGGATCACCAGCCCCAGCAGCAGGGCGGCCACGGCCGGCCGCACGGGGGTACTGCCCGAGGCGAGGCCGGTCGGGTGAACGCTTGCCGGGGGTGCCGACGCCCCGGGCGTGGCGGGGGCGGACGGCAGGGAACGTGACGGCAGGGGGCCTGAAGGCCGGGGGCTCGTGTCTTGCATCGCGGATCCGGAGACGGCGGGACGGGGCAGGCGGGACGGCGGCGGGCGGCACGGCGGCGGGCGAATGCTGCCGGGCGTTGCCAGGAACGGCCGGGCGCGGCACTGTCGCCCGACGCCCGGACGCGACAAGGATAGCGGGGACGCCGCGCCCCGAGGGAGGCCATCTTGGACTACAGGACCCGCATCGAAGACAAGCTGACCCGGCACCTGGAACCGGTCCGGCTGCGCATCAAGGATGTTTCGCACCGGCATGCCGGCCATGCGCACAGGCGCGTCTCCGACGCCCCGGAGGGGGGCGAGACGCATTTCTCGGTCGAGGTCGTCTCCGCCCGGTTCGAGGGCATGGCCCGGCTGGCCCGGCACCGGCTGGTCAATGAGCTGCTGGCGGACGAGCTGAAGGAGCGGGTCCACGCGCTCCAGCTCCGCACCCTGACCCCGGCAGAGGATGCGGCGGCGACCGACAGCCGGCGCTGACGCCGCCGGTCATTCCAGCCCGGCCGGCACGGGGGCCGGCCGCGCGGGTCCGGCGTGCAACCCTTGGGGTATGCTATTTCGGGGGCATTACCCGATCAGCGGGAAAATGGTTGAACGGGTCATAGGACCGGCCATATTATAGCATTCAAGCCGGAGCCGCGCCGCGCGGGTCCGGCCCTGCCCTTTGACCGAAGCCCCATCCGTAGCCGGAGCGTCCACCGTGCCGCCGCGTTCCAAGCGCCTGTCGGGCAACGCCAGACCGGGGGAAAGCCCCCAGATCATCCGCAACGTCACCGTGCTGGGCCAGCGCACCAGCGTCCGGCTGGAGCCGGAGATGTGGGACGCGCTGCTGGACGTCTGCCGGCGCGAGGGCCGCAGCGTCCATGAGGTGTGCAGCCGGATCGCCGAGGCGAAGCCGCCCGCCGCCTCGCTGACGGCGGCGATCCGGGTCTTCCTGCTCTCCTATTTCCGCCGCGCCGCCACGGAACAGGGCCATGTCCGCGCCGGCCACGGCGACGGCCGCGCCGGGGTGGTGGAGCGCGCCTTTCCCGGCACCCTCCTGCCCCCGGCGGCCGCCCCCCCGCCCGCGTAAGGGCGCCCCTCAGCCACCCTTCAGCCGCCCGGCGGGCCGGCGGGCTGGCGCGAGGGCGGCGGCGGTCCGGCCGGGCTCTCCGTTCCGCCCGGGCGTGGCGGGCTGCCGGCCTCCGGCCCCGTGACCGGCTCGCCGCCTGCCGTCGCGTCCGGGCCCGCCGTCGCGCCGGGAGCGCCGGGAGCGCCGGGAGCGACCCCGCGGTCCGGTGCCGCGTCCGGCAGGGCCGGGTCGGGCGGCGGGGCGACGCTGCCCGGATGCGGCCCGGGGGTGGTGACGCCGGCGGGACTCTCCAGCCCCACCTCCGGGTCCAGCAGATCGACACGGTCGTCCACCTGCGTGTCCAGCCGGTCCGCCTGCGGCACCGGGGCCGCCGCGTCGCCTCCGGCCGGATCGCCGGTCGTCCGGCCCGGTAGCGGCGCCGGCCGCAGCCCGTCGCCCGGCGGCGGCTCCGTCAGCGGCGACGCGGGCCGCCCGGCCGTCGCGTCCGGCCCCGACTGTCCCGCCGCGGGCAGGGGGAGCAGCAGGGCCGGGAGCAGCAGCAGCGGCATCAGGCGCCGGCGGGCGGGCGCAGGGGCGGGCGCGGCGGCGGGGGCGCGGGCCGGGCGCCGGTCGATCGTCTGTTCCGTCGGCAGGTCTGTCGGCATGTCTGTCGGCATGGGGGGGATCGCTCCTCGAAAGCCGTGTCCCCGCCCAACAGCCACTCCCCACGCCCGTTCCGCCGCCCTGTCTCCCGTCCCGGCCCTGGCCCAGACCCCGTTGCAATCCCATCAACCACGGAGCATGAAACCAGAGGACGCCAGTTCTGATAAGACGCACGCTGGAGTGCAGGTCACGTTCAATATCTCCCGAAGCTTCACATTCCTCGGGCGTCCGGTATCCGCCTTCTTCAGCATCGGCGGTTCTATCAGAGACCGTTCCTCATCGGTCAGGTCTGTCACATACCGATTTGTCTTCTTCTTGATTCTCGCCATCCGGCCGCGCGTCGCTTCGTTCTACATACGAAGCTTGAATCACGACACGCTCTCCGCGCCAACCGTTTTCAAACAGACTCTTAATTCGACCATGACGGTGCTAGTGTGAAGCGCCTTCGATGAAGGCTGGTTCTCTCCGTTGCAAGAAAACTTTTTCGCGGGAAATGCAGGATTTCGTACAACCAAGGCCGAAGACTGAGACGGTCCGGAGCCGGGGGCGTCCCCGCGATCCGGAGAAGGATCGTCTCATCCGGGATGCGACATGGACGCTCATTGCCCGCCATGGCTATGACGCCCTGACATTCGAGGCGATCGCCCAGGAGGTCGGGTGCAGCCGGACCACGCTCTATCGCCGGTTCCCGACGAAAGAGGAACTGGTCACGACGGTGCTGGAAAAGACGTTGCGTGGGGTGGAACCCGTCATCCGGGACGACATGTCGCCGCGCGATGTGCTGATCATGTTGGTGCAGGTCGGTGTGGACTATCTGTCGGGGCATCGCGGGGCGGCGATCCTGAATGTCGCCTCCGCCGCGCGCAGCAAGCCGGAACTGGCCCGCGTCTTCGACAAGCATCTGGCCAATGTCGCCCCGTACTATGTCTCACAACTGCGCCGTCTGGCGCCTGAGGCCGACGATGCCAGGGTGGAATTCGTGCTGCACACACTGATGGGCAGCTTCATTCACCATATTGCCATCCGCCGGGTCAGCCTGTCCCAGGCACAGATGGAAGATCTGGTCGACCAGGCCATCGCCCTGGTCAGCAAGCACTGACCGTGCCTGCGGAATCTATCATCCCCCTGCCGGTCGGGGTTCGGCTTCGCCTCACTCCGACCGGCAGGGGGGCCGCTGCCATGGACCGCGTGCCTTTGCGGGTTCACACCTCGTCGATCGATTTGATGCCGCCGTCCGTACCGGGAAGGATGCGGTAGCTTTTCAGGGTGAACCGCTTGTAATCCCGGCTCAACACCGTGGTGACGCCGATCAGGTCGACCTTCGCTTCCTCTGCCGACAGGGTCAGCAGGGCGAAACCCTTGGTCAGGTGCTGGTTGAACAGCACCTCCTCGCAGGCGTCGGCGAAGGCCGGCCCCAGTTCGACATTGCCCAGCATGTTGCCCAGGCTGCTGCTGGTGATGGCCGTCGTGCCGATCTCCGCGGCGATGCGGCGGCGACCGGCCCCGTTCAACTCGTTCATCCAGAAGGCGTGGCTGTCGCCGGACAGGATCAGCGGCCGGGCGCCGGACTCCACCAGAATGGCATCCATGCGGGCGCGGGCGGCCGGATAGGCATTCCAACCGTCGAATTCAAACGGGATGTCGCGGGGCAGATCGGCCAACTGGCGGACCCAGGGACGCAGATAGGGCGTCATCTGTGCCAGCGCCTTTTCCCAGCCGTCCTTGCCCATGGCGGCGACGACATCGACGCCGGTGGTGCGGGCCATGACCACCTGGTTGCCCAGGATCTGCCAGGGCTTGCCGGCGCGGACGGAGGTTTCAAGCTGGGCGCGCAGCCATTTTTCCTGGGCATCGCCCAGCACGCTGCGCGACGGATCCTCGATCCGTTTCCTCAGCGCGTCGGTATCCAGCTTGATGCCATAGGGGGCGGGGATGGGCTTGCCGGTGCGGGCGGCTGTCAGCACGTCCTTGACGATGGCGGCATCGGTCACCGGTACGGGCTTGGCCGGGTCGGTCCTGTCCACCACCAGCCAGTGCGCGTCCTGCGGGTCGCGCAGGCTGATCTGCCGGCTGCGGCCGATATGCCGGTTCTCCAGCATGACCAGCGTGGCCAGGTCGCCCAGCTCGAACGTGCGGTTGATCTCCTCGAACCCACGGCCCTGTTCGGGCTCCCGGATGGGAATCCATTCGTAATAGGCGCGGATGGAGGCCGCGCGCCGTTCGACCCAGTCGCCTTCATCGGGCTGGTGATTCTGGGCACCGCCGGTCCAGCAATCGTTCGCCGTCTCATGGTCGTCCCAGACGCAGATCCAGGGCGCGCGGGCGTGGGCCGCCTGCAGGTCCGGGTCCAGCCGGTAGCAGGAATGCCGCTCCCGGTAATCGGCCAGGGTCACGGCCTCGTGCAGCGGGGTGGGCGCGCGACCGATCTTCTGCCCGATCGACATGCCCAACTGGTCCGGCGCACCGCCATATTCATAGATATAGTCGCCCAGATGCAGCATCAGGTCGACCCGCTCCAGCTTCGCCATCTCCTTGTAGGCGTTGAAGAAGCCGGTGGAATACAGCGCGCAGGACGCCACGGCGATGACCATGTCCTTGACCTTGCCTTCCGGCAGGGTCTGGGTCTGGCCGACGGGCGACGTCTGCCCACCGCAGCGGAAGCGGTAATGATAGCGGGTCAGCGGCCGCAGGCCGGTGACATCCACCTTGACCGTGAAGTCACGGGCGGCGCTGGTGCGCGCCGTGCCCCGACGGACGGACCCCTTGAACTGGGGATCCTCCGCGATCTCCCAATCCACATCCACGGGGCCGGCATCGGCCTGGGCGGGCGTTACGCGCGTCCACAGGATCACGCGGTCCTGGCGCGGGTCGCCCGAGGCCACGCCGTGGCGGAAGCTGACGGCCGAGACCTCGGCTGCACCGGCAGCCGTGCCGATGGTGGCCGACAGGGTGGCGGCACCGGCCAGGCCCAGGGCGCCGCGTCGATTGATTTTCATGATGGCATCTCTTCCGTTTCTGGATGTCCGGGGGCGGTGCGATCGGCCGCACCGCCCCCGGTTGCCGTCAGAACCTGACATTCAGATCGACGCGGACCGTGCGGCGCGTGCCGGACACGAAGGTCGGCATGCCGAACGAGTCACCCGTATTGCCGGCATCGACAATGAACTTGCGGTCCAGCAGGTTCTCGCCCACCAGGTCGATGGACCAGGGGCCGCTTTCCGGCGTGAAGGACAGCTTGGCGTTCAGCAGGCCATAGGCCTTCTGCACCTCGTCCACCTTGGTGTCGGAATAGGCGGCGGGGGTGCGCACTTGCAGGTCGGCGCGGTCATTGTCGTCGGAGAAGAACATCCGCGACTGCCAGCTATAGAAGGGCGCGAAGGCCACGGTGCCGAACGGCACGTCCGCCGTGGCGTTCAGGCCGATGGCGAACTTGTGGTCCGGGCTGTTGCGGAACTGGTTGCCCTCATAGGCGCCATTGTCGAAGCGCGCATGGTTATAGGCATAGGTGCCCAGCACGGACAGATCGGGAATGATCTGCCAGCTCACCTGGGTCTCAAAGCCGGTGGCGCTGGCGTCGCCGGCATTGACCGAGGTCAGCACGCCATCGACGCGCTGCTTCGTCTGGAAGTTCGAATAGGTGTAGTGATAGACGGAGGCGTCGCCTTGCAGGCGGCCGTTGAACAGGCGGTACTTCACGCCGACCTCGCTGGAGGACAGCTTTTCCTCCGGCACCAGGTCGGCCCGGCCCGAGGAGGTCAGTTCCACCACATCCGGCCGCTTGCCCACGCCATGCACGGCATAGAGATTGACCGACGGCGTGAGGGCATAGCGCACGCCCACGCGCCCCGTCACCAGGGTGGAGGAATGGTCAGCCGTCACGGCGACGCCGCCGGGGGTGGAGGTGATGAGCAGGCCCTTGCCTGTCAGCTTTGACACGCCCAGCGGCGTGTTGGCCAGCAGCGACACGTCCTTTTCGTCCCAGGTCACGCGCCCACCGACGAAGGTTTCCAGCGTGTCGGTGATGTGCCAGGTGCCGTCGGCGAAGATGTCGTAGGTTTCGATATCCGCCTTCTGCACCTTGCGGTCCAGGTGGAAGGCCTTGTAATTGGCGGCCCTGGCGCCCAGCGCGCTGATGATCTGATTGTTGGTCAGGCCCCTGGGCGCATAGCGTTGCAGGTTGCCGCTCAGCAGCAGGGCCATGGCCCGCTCGTCCGACCCCAGATCGACCGACAGGTCGTTCTTGGCCTTGAAATAGCCGGCGCCGATGAAGCCTTCGAACGGGCCGACATCGCTGATGTTCAGGCGGACTTCCTCGGAATATTGCCGGCCGCCATTGCACTGTTCATAGGCGATGATGTTGGTGGGCGTGCCATCAATGTCACCGGCCTGGCAGGCGCTGTACCAGCGATAGCCGCTGATGGAGGTGAGCGACAGATTGTCGTTGATCTCCAGGCGGGCCGTGCCGCTGAGGCCCAGCACCTCGCGGTCGGTATAGGCGGCCGGCATCTGTCCGAAGGTGCCGATATGGGTCGGGGACCAGAAATTCAGGTCACCCTCGACGGCGCCCGTCTGCTGGTTCAGCGGCAGGAACAGGCCCGATTTGAAGGCGCCACCGCTGTCGGTGTCGTCTTTGTCATAGGTGCCGGCGAAATCGAAGGAGAAAGCGCCGTCCGGCGCGTAGCTGGCGGTCAGGCGATAGGCGCGGGCATCGATATTGTTATAGCTGTCGTCGCTTTCCGCATCCTTCACATAGCCATTCTGTTTGTGGACCAGGGCGCCGGCGCGGATACCGAAATCATCCGTCAGCGGCACATTGACCACGCCCTGCACCTGGCGATAGCCGTAAGTGCCGATGCCGGTCTTGAATTCGGCCCCCAGCTCGGGGGTCGGCAGCTTCTGGAACACCGACACCCCGCCATTCAGCGCCGAACGGCCGTGCAGCGTGGATTGCGGGCCCTTTTCCACTTCCACCCGATCGACATCGAACATCTCGCCATAGGCCGAGGCGATCTGGGTGATGGGAATGCCATCCTGGAACAGGGCCACGCGCGGCTCGCTGGCCGGGGACGTGTCATCGGAGGTGATGCCGCGCAGGGAGATGCCGGGCAGCAGACGGTCCTGCAACTGGATGACCAGACCGGGCGTGATCTGGGCCACGCGGTTCAGTTCCGTGGCGCCGATCTGGGACAGCAGCTCGCTGTCATAGGCGCTGATCGACATGGGCACGTCGGAGATGCGCTGCGCGCGCTTCTGGGCCGTGACGATGATCTCCTGAATTTCCTCCACAGGTTCTGCTGCGCCGGCGGGCGTCGCCGTCTGGGCATGGGCGAGCGAACCTGTGCCCAGCAGCATCGCCGTGAGCAGGCTGACCTTCTTCATGATGTGATTTTCCTCCCCATCATCTATTATCGATGCGAGGCCGTGCCGCTAATAGATGATGGCTTCAACACTGATTTCGATACGCCACTGTATCGTAATTATGTTGCAGATATATGTAGCCCTTGCGGACCATCGACGCATGGCCGCCCGGGACCCGGAAATCGGGGGTGTGTGGGGACGGGAGTGAACCGCCTCCCGAGGTCAGTTCTCGCTGACGGGCTCCCCGACCGTATCGTCGCCGTTCCCCGGCGGGCAAGGACAGGAGGGCGGCGGGATCGTCCGTCCCGCCGCCCTGTCTCCCGTCCCGGCCCTGGCCCCGACCCGGCCCTGGCCCCGTCCCGGCTCAGGCGGCGGTGCGGGTGCCGTCTTCCGCCGCGGCCATGGAGGTGCGGACGACGCTCACCAGCACGGTGCGCAGGTCGCTGACCGCGTGCGCCACGTCGGCGGCGGTGGCGCGCACCGTGTCGGCGTGCTCGCCGGTCGCCGTCGCCTCGGCGGAGACGGCGGCGATGCGGGTGGAAACCTCGCGCGCCGCGTCGGCCGCCTGGATGATGTTGCGGCTGATCTCCTGCGTCGCCGCGCCCTGTTCCTCCACGGCGGCGGCGATGGTGCCGGCGATGTGGTCCATCTCCTCGATGGTGTGGCCGATCTCTTGCACCGCGGCCACGGCGGTGCGGGTGACGGCCTGGATCTCCGCGATCTGGCGGCCGATCTCGTCGGTCGAGCGGGAGGTCTGCGCGGCGAGGTTCTTCACCTCCCCGGCCACCACGGCGAAGCCCTTGCCGGCGTCGCCGGCCCGGGCCGCCTCGATCGTGGCGTTCAGCGCCAGCAGGTTGGTCTGGGCCGCGATCTCCGCGATCAGGGTCGCCACCTCGCCGATGCGGGCGACCGTCTCGGACAGGGTGTCGATGGTGCGGCGGGTGTGGTCGCCCTTCTCCACGGCGCGGCGACTGACGCTGCTGGCATAGCTCACCTGGGTGCCGATCTCGCGGATGGAGGCGGCCAGCTCCTCCGCCGCGGATGCCACGGTCTGCGCGTTGTGCAGGGACTGCTCGGCGGCGGCGGCCACGTTCTGGCTGTTGGCCGTGACCAGCCCGGCGGAGGTCGCCATGGCGTCGGCATGGGCGTCCATGTCGTGGGTGCGGGCGGCGACCTGGTCCACGGCGCTGCGCGTCTCCGTCTCCACCTTCTCGGCCATGCTCTCCAGGGCGGCGTGGCGGCGCCGTTCGGCCTGGGCGCGTTCCTCCGCCTGGGCGGTGCGCAACCGCCGCGCCTCCAGCCCGTGGCGCTTCAGCACCTCCACGGCGCGGGCCATGCGGCCCATCTCGTCGGCCTTGTCGGTGTGCGGCACGGCGACCGAGTAGTCGTCCCGCGCCAGCACGTCCAGCGTCGCCGTCAGCCGGGCGATCGGGCGGATCACCCGCATCAGCACGGCCAGGGCCCCGCCGACGGCGGCGACGATGCCGATGGCCAGCAGCAGTTCCGCCAGCCGGATGGCGACGGACTGGCTGTCGCGGGAGGTCTCGAAGATCAGCCCGGCATCGCCGACCTGGAGGTCGATGATGCGGGCGATCGTCTCCGTCACCGGGTCGATGCTCTGGTACAGCCGGTCCTTGACGAAGCCGTCCAGGGCCGCGCTGTCCTGCTCCTGAAGGATGCGGGTCAGATCCGCGATGGCCGCGTCCGCGCTGCGGAAGCGCGGCAGCGCCTCCTCCAGCAGGGCCTGTTCGGCGGCGCTGAAGCGGCGGCCGGTGGTGAAGGTCGCCCACTCGTCACGGATGTCGCGCACCGCCTTGGCGACCGAGGCCCGCCCCTCCGCCCAGGTGAAGTTGCCGTTGCGCACCTTGTGCGAGGCATCCACGACGAACACGGCATAGGCGTCGGAGATCACCTTCAGGTTCCGCTGCGGCACCACCTTGTCCTGGTACAGGGTCTCCAGGTTGCCGCTGGCGTCGGACAGGGTCTTCAGCCCCACCGCCGCCGTTCCCACGAGCAGGAGCCCCAGCGTCGCCAGGACCGCCAGGAGCATGGTCTTGATATCGAGCCGCATCACGAAGCCTCAGGAGGGCGCGGGGCGCCGGGCCGGACGGGCCGGTCCCGGAGGGGGACCCGCCACCGCGAAGGAAGAGCGCTGTGTAGCGGATGGTTTCGCTTCGCGCAAACAAACTCAAGACCAGGGAAAATTTTCGGCGCATTAATCTGTTCCGGATTCGGTGATGACGAAATGGCGCACGGGCCTATATTGGAGTATGCGCCAATTCAAGGTTGTCGATTCTTGTCGAGTGTTTCGATTTCCCGGATGTAGTTTGCATTTTAACTAATTATTAAGCATTTAAATGGCCCGATCCGGCCGCTGACAGGCAACAAAAAGCCGGCGGAATCGCTCCCGCCGGCTCTTGCCCGCCCCTTGCCCGCATTGCGGACAATTCGCATTATGAACGTCCGCACTGCGGACGCTCGCTCGATTCTATTCGTTGCGCAGCAGCGGGGCGGCCGGCTGGCCCAGCGCCCGCCAGGTGCCGATGAAGCCCAGCCCCAGGGTGATCCCGGTGCAGAGCAGCGCCGTCGTCGCCACGGCCGAGGGCAGCAGCACGAACTCCAGCTCCATCACCTGCGTCAGCACGGCCCAGGCGACGATGCTGCCCAGCAGCGACGCCACCGCCGCCGTGATCAGCCCCAGCAGCCCGTATTCCAGCAGGAAGGCCCGCAGCACGGTGCCGCGGGTGGCGCCCAGCACCTTCAGCACGACGGCGTCGTAGACCCGGCGGCGGTGCCCCGCGGCGATGGCCCCGGCCAGCACCAGCGTGCCGGCCAGCAGCGTCACCGCCGCCGTCACCCGCACGGCCATCCCGATGTTGGTCAGGATGCTTCCCACCGTCTCCAGCGCGTCGCGCACGCGCACGGCGGTGATGTTGCTGTACCGCTCCGTCACCGCCCGCTGCACGGCCAGTTCGGCGTCGGGCTCCGCCCGCACGGTGGCGAGCCAGGTGTGCGGCGCCGCCTCCAGCACGCCGGGGGAGAAGACGAGGGTGAAGTTGATCCCCATGCTGCGGAAATCCAGGTCGCGCACGGCCGCCACCTCGGCCTCGATGTCGCGGCCCAGGATGTTGACGGCGATGCGGTCGCCCGGGCCGATCCCGAAGGCGTCGGCGATGTCCTTGTAGATCACCAGCTTCGCCGGACCCCGGTAATCCGCCGGCCACCAGCTACCGGACAGCACCTTGTCGTCCGCCGGCGCCTCCGCCCGGTAGGTGACGCCGCGGTCGCCGTTCAGCACCCAGGCGTGTTCGCGGTTCACCACCGCCTCTTCCGCCGGGCGGCCGTTGACCGTACTGATGCGGCCGCGGAGCTGCGGCACCCGGTTCAGGTCCGCCGTGCCCGGCACCGCCAGCACGGTGCGGGAGAAATCGTCGAGCTGATCGGGCTGGATGTCCACGAAGAAGAAGGCGGGGGCGCCCTCCGGCATCGTCTCCAGCACGGCGCGGCGGAAGTTGCCCTCGATCAGGGCGATGGCGACCAGCACCGTCAGCCCCAGCCCCAACGACAGCACCACGGCCCCGGTCGGGTTGCCGGGCCGGTGGATGTTCGCCAGCGCCAGCCGCAGCACCGGCCGCCGCGGCCGGCCCAGCCGCGCGGCGACGCGCGTCACCAGCCAGCCGGCGGCCCAGAAGGCGCCCAGCGTGGCGGCGCTGCCGGCGACGAAGGCGGCGGCGAACAGCTTGGCGTCGGCCGTGCCCACGGCCAGCCCGGCCAGCCCCGCCACCGTGGCCAGCAGCAGGGCCAGCACCAGGGGCCGCGGCCGGCCGCCGCCCGGCGCCACCGCGTCGCGGAACAGCGCCGCCGCCGGCACCTCCCGCGCCCGGCCGAGCGGCCAGAGCGAGAACGCCAGCGCCGTCAGCAGGCCGAAGCCGGCGGCCACGGCCAGCGCCTCGGGATAGACCCCGATGCGGGCGGTGACCGGCAGCAGCCCGGCCAGCGCGCGGCCGGCCAGGACCGGCGCCACCGCCCCCAGCAGCAGGCCCAGCACCGTGCCCAGCAGGGCCAGGGCCAGGATCTGCGCCAGATACGCCTCGAAGATCAGGCCGCCGCGCGCGCCCAGGCATTTCAGCGTGGCGATGGTGGCGGTCTTGCTCTCCAGATAGCTGCGCACGGCGTTGCCGACGCCGACCCCGCCGACCAGCAGCGCCGTCAGCCCGACCAGGGTCAGGAACAGGGTCAACCGGTCGATGAAGCGGGCAAGCTGCGGGGCGGCGTCGGTGAAGTCGCGGATGCGCCAGCCGGCAGCGGGGAAGGCGTCGTCCACCGCCGTGCGGAACGCCGCCGGATCGCTGCCGGCGGGCAGGCGCAGCAGATAGCTCCAGGTGATCAGGCTGCCGGGCTGCACCAGATCCGTCGCCGCCAGGGCGCCGTCGGCCACCAGCAGCCGCGGCCCCAGGGAGAAACTGCCCGATCCGGCGCGGTCCGGCTCGCGCGCGATCAGGCCGCGCACCTCCAGCACCGCCTCGCCCACCGCCACCCGGTCGCCGGGGGCGAGGTCCAGCCGGGCGGCCAGCGTGTCCTCGATCAGCGCGCCCCAGGTGCCGCCGCGCTCGGCCAGCGCCGCCTGCACGTCCGTGCGGTCCTGCACCAGGGCGCCGTCAGCGATCTCGAACGTGCCGTAGAGCGGATAGGCCGGTCCCACCGACTTCAGCTCCACCAGGGCGGAGCGGCCGGCATCCTGCGGGTCGCGGGCCATGGCCCGCATCTCCGCGCTGGTCAGCAGGGTGCCGCGCTCCGCCAGCCAGGCGCGCTGGTCCGGCGTCGCCTCGCGGTAGAGCAGGCGCAGCGCCACGTCGCCGCCCAGGATGGCGCGGCCGTCGCTGCGCAGCGCGTCCAGGATGCCGCCGGAGACCGACTGCACCGTGGCGATGGCGCCCACCCCCAGCGTCAGGCAGGCCAGGAAGATGCGGAACCCGGTCAGCCCGCCGCGCAGTTCGCGCCGGGCGATGGTGAGGGCCAGCCGCGCCTGGGTCCAGAACCCGGGAGCGGCGGCGTCGGGGCGCGCCACGGCGCCGTCGGTCAGCGCGGTCATGGCCGGGTCACGCCGCCGGGACGGTGCGCGCCGTCCGTTCCTGCCCGCTTCCGTCCTTGCCGCGGGTATCGGTGCGGGCATCGTTGCGGCTGTCGCCGTGGGTATCGGTGCGGCTGTCGCCGCGGGCATCGTTGCGGCTGTCGCCGCGGCCGTCGCTGACGATCAGCCCGTCCACCAGCCGCACCACCCGGTCGCACTGCCGGGCCAGACCGGGATCGTGGGTGATCAGCAGGATCGTCGTGCCCTTGCGCGCCGCCAGCCCGAACATCAGCTCGATGACATGGCGGCCGGTCTCCCCGTCCAGGTTGCCGGTCGGCTCGTCCGCCAGCAGCAGGGCGGGCTCCGGCGCGAAGGCGCGGGCCAGCGCCACGCGCTGCTGCTCGCCGCCGGAAAGCTGGCCGGGATAGTGGCCCAGCCGGTGCCCCAGCCCGACCGACTCCAGGGTCGTCCGGGCGCGCTCGAAGGCGTCGGGCAGGCCGGCGAATTCCAGGGGAATCGCCACGTTCTCCAACGCCGTCATGGTCGGGATGAGGTGGAACGCCTGGAAGACGATCCCCACATGGTCGCGGCGAAAGCGCGCGAGGGCATCCTCGTCCAGGCGCGTCAGTTCGTGCCCGTTGACCCGCACGCTGCCGCCCGTGGGCGGCTGCAACCCGCCCAGGATCATCATCATGGACGATTTGCCCGAGCCCGAAGGCCCCACCACGCCGACCCGTTCGCCGGCCGCGACGTCCAGATCTATGCCCTTGAGTATGTTGACGGTTCCTGCGGCACTGTCCAGCTTAAGGCGGACCTCCCGGAGAAGGACGACGGGTTCTTCGGCGGACGGCAGGGTATCGCCCATGTCTCTCTCTCGCAGCGCGGAAACAGACAGCCGATATGGCTTCGGACGCCGGCTTTTCAACGCAATACTCCTCAGGGCAAAGCTCCCCAGGGCAACGCTCATCCGGGGCGGCCTCGCCGCGCTGGCCGTCTGGCTGCTGACGGCCGGCCCGCCCGCCACGGCGGCCCCGGCCTCCGCCCCCGCGACCATCGTCGTGCTGGGCGACAGCCTGTCCGCCGGCTACGGCCTGCCGCGGGAGGCGGCCTTCACCAGCCAGCTCGAAGCGGCGCTGACGGCGCGGGGCTTCGACGTGCGGGTGCCGGCCACCGGCGTCTCCGGCGAGACGACGGCCGGCGGGCTGTCACGGCTGGACTGGATCCTGGCCGACCGGCCGGCCCTGGTGCTGGTGGCGCTGGGCGGCAATGACGGGCTGCGCGGCATCGACCCGGCCGCCACCCGCGCCAACCTGGACGCCATCCTGACCAAGCTGGCCGACCGCGGCGTGCCCGCCGTGCTGGCCGGGATGCTGGCCCCGCGCAACCTGGGCCGCCCCTATGCCGAGGCGTTCGACGCCCTGTTCCCCGACCTTGCCCGCAGGCACGGCGTGCCCTTCTACCCCTTCTTCCTGGAGGGGGTGGCGATGCAGCCGGAGCTGAACCTGGAGGACGGCATGCACCCCAATGCCGAGGGCGTGGCGATCATGGTGGCGGGCATCCTGCCGACCGTGACCGCGGCCCTGGAGCGCGCCGGGGTGGCGCCGGACGGCGGGGGCGGCGGTCCCGCTCCCGCCGCGGCTCCGGACGGGGGGACGGCACCATGAGCGTCACCGATCTGGCGGGCAGCACCGATACCGGATTCGCCTCCGCCCTGGCCGTCGGGGCGGACTGGTCCGACGCGGCGAAGAACTGCCTTGCCGCCCTGCCGTCGGCGCCGGGCGCCAACCTGGGCTTCGTCTATGTCACCGACGCGCTGGCCGACCAGCTCTCCAGCATCGTCACCCTGTTCCGCGGCGTCACCGGCGTGGACCAGTGGGTGGGCTCGGTGGGCATGGGCATCGTCGGCCGCGGGGCGGAGGTGTTCGACCGTCCCGCCATCGCGGTGCTGCTGACCACCCTGCCGGTGGACGCCTTCCGCCTGTTCCCGGCCGTGAGCGACGGCACGGCCCCGCTGGAGGAGGCGGCCGGGACCTGGCTCGCCACCCGGCAGCCGCTCCTGGGGCTGGTCCATGCCGATCCGCGCACGCCGCGGCTGCCCGAGCTGATCACCGCCGTGGCACGGCGGGCCGGCGGCTTCCTGGTCGGCGGGCTCTGCGCCTCGCGCGGGGAGCAGGCGGTGCTGGCCGGGCGGGTGGCGCAGGGGGGCCTGTCGGGGGTGCTGTTCTCCGACCGGGTGGCGCTCGCCACCGGCCTGACCCAGGGGTGCAGCCCGATCGGCCCGACCCGCACCGTCACCGATGCCGAGGCCAGCATCATCAAGGAGATCGACGGCCGCCCGGCGCTGGAGGCGCTGCGCCACGACGTGGGCGAACTGCTGGCGAACGACCTGGAGCGGGTGGCCGGCTATGTCTTCGCCGGGCTGCCCATCGCCGGGTCGGACACGGGCGACTATCTGGTGCGCAACCTGCTGGGCATCGACCCGCAGCGCGGCTGGATCGCCGTGGGCGAGCCCGTGGCGCGGGGCCGGCCGCTGCTGTTCTGCCGCCGCGACCGCGCCGCCGCGGAGGCCGACCTGAAGCGCATGCTGGGCCAGATGAAGCGCCGGCTGGGCGGCGGCACGCCGAAGGGCGGCGTCTACATCTCCTGCATCGCCCGCGGCCCCGGCCTGTTCGGCGACCCCGACCACGAACTGCGCGCCATCGCCGAGCATCTGGGCGACTTCCCGCTGGCCGGCTTCTACGCCGGCGGCGAGATCAGCCACGACCGCCTCTACAGCTACACCGGGGTGCTGACGTTGTTCCTGTGAGGGATCAGTCCGGGGGACGTGTCCGGTCCTGCCGGATCAGGGCAGCGATGGTGCCTGCCGGATCATCCGCCTGCTGCATCATGGTGAGGAGGCGCTGTATCTCCGGCAGCAGGTCGGGCCGCAGGTTGCGGAACGGCCCATCGGGGTCCTTCGAGATCACGAGCGGCGGCAGGGTGCCAGTCTGGCAGGAACTGTTGTCGAACACCTTCAACTCGTCGAGCAGGGGGATGAACTGCATCAGGTGCAGCATCGACCGCGACCAACGCTGCCGCACCTTCTCCGGCGGGACGTCGTGCTGGCCCTGCTGCACCCGCTGGCGGACGCGGGCGATGGCAAGGTCGGGGCTCTCCAGGGTCACATAGATCAGGTGGATGGAGAAACCGGCTGCGCGTGCCCGCTCCACCGGCGCCAGGTACTTGTCCGAGGCCAGGACCGTCTCGATCAGCGCCGGGCGACGGCTTCCGATATGATCCTCCAGCCGGCGCAGGCTTACGTCGGCCGCCGCCAGATTGGCGCCTGTCAGGGAGAAGTCCGCGTAGAGGCCCCGGAGGTCGACCGTCGTTGCGTCCGGATTGATCCAGGTGGCTGACAGATCAATCAGGGGTTCTCCGGCAGTTCTGCTCCGGAAGTAATGCCGGGTCAGCGTTGTCTTGCCAGCGCCGTTGCAGCCCGCGACGATCCAGAACTGGGGTTCGGCGCCGCCGACCATGCCGCCGCGTCAGGGCGTGTCGCTGCCGTGGACCTCGATCCCCTGGGCATCGAGATCGGCGATCGCCGCATCCCGGGCCCGGGCGAACAGGCGCTGGAACGCGAGGTCACGGTCGGTCGGCGCGGCGGCGGTTGCGATCCTTGGAAATCCGCCTCCGGCCTTCAAGGAGGGTGTCCTGACCCTCACCTTGCCAGTCATCGGAAAGTCGATGGCGGATATTGCTGTCGTGCTGCATGTCAACGCGACAGTGGTCTGTTTCCGGGAACCCATGCCACGCTCTCTTGTATCCGTCCCGCCAGTTGGACAGGGGAATGCCAAATCCATGAAGCGGTCTTGGAATTATGGGCGGAATCCGCCATTAACTCAAGGGCGCTCCTTCTTCGGGGACGCGCCCTTCCGATGCTGTCCTTCCGAATAGAAGCCCCATAGAAGCCCCCATGGAATACCGCCGTCTCGGCCGCACCGACCTGACCGTGTCCGCCGTCTGCCTGGGCACCATGACCTGGGGCGTGCAGAACACCCGCGAGGAGGCCTTCGCCCAGATGGATCTGGCGCTGGACCGCGGCGTCACCTTCTGGGACACGGCGGAGATGTATCCCGTCCCGCCCGGGGCGGAGACCTATGGCGCCACCGAGAGCATCATCGGCGACTGGTTCGCCAGCCGCGGCGGGCGCGACCGCATCGTGCTGGCGACCAAGGCCATCGGCCGGGCGCCGGGCGGCTTCGGCTGGGTCCGCGGCGGCACCGCCCGGCTGGACCGGGCCAATCTGGTGCAGGCGGTGGAGGACAGCCTGCGCCGGCTGCGCACCGACCATATCGACCTCTACCAGCTTCACTGGCCGGACCGCCCGGCCGACCGCTTCGGCCGCCGCGCCGCCGCCCATGCCGCCGGCACCCCCGACGCACCGCCCGAGACGCCCATCGAGGAGACGCTGGAGGCCCTGGCCGGGCTGGTGACCGCCGGCAAGATCCGGCATGTCGGCGTCTCCAACGAGACGCCCTGGGGCGTGATGACCTTCCTGGCCGCGGCCGAATGGACGGGGTTCCCCCGCATCGTCAGCATCCAGAACCCCTACAACCTGCTGAACCGCACCTTCGAGGACGGACTGTCCGAGATCGCCGGGCGGGAGCAGGTCGGGCTGCTGGCCTATTCGCCGATGGCGGCCGGCACGCTCTCGGGCAAGTATCTGGGCGACAACGGCTGTGGCGGGGCGCCGCCGCCGGGGTCGCGCCGCGCCATCGACCCGCGCCGCTCCCGCTACGACAACCCGCGCGGCATCGCGGCGACGGCCGCCTATGTCAACATCGCCCGCCGGCACGGGCTGGACCCGGCGCAGATGGCGCTCGCCTTCGTCCACCGCCAGCCCTTCGTCACCGCCACCATCGTCGGCGCCACCTCCATCGACCAGTTGACGACGGACCTGGACGCCTTCGGGATGGATCTCCCGGTGGCGGTGTCGGAGGAGATCGGGCGGGTCCACGCCGCCAACCCGAACCCCTGTCCCTGACGCCGGTCCCCACCCCTGAACGGGAGGCGCCGATGATCCGCCTGTTCGTCGGGCTGCCGCTGCCGGAGCCCAGCCGCGACCGCCTCTCCCGCCTGGGTCCGGGCTTTCCCGGCGCGCGCCGGGTGCCGCCGGAGAACTTCCACCTCACCCTGCGCTTCATCGGCGAGGTGGACGAGGGCACGGCGCAGGACATCGACGCCGCGCTGGACCTTGTCACCGCGCCGCCCTTTCCGCTGATGCTGGAGGGGCTGGGCCAGTTCGGCCGCGGCGGCCGGCCGCGCGCGCTGTGGGCCGGGGTGGCGCGCAGCGAGGCGCTGGCGCATCTGCGCGACAAGGTGGAATCCGCCGTCGTCCGCGCCGGCCAGCCGGCGGAGGAGCGCAAGTTCATGCCGCACGTCACCCTGGCCCGCCTGACCGCCGAGGCGCCCGCCCACAAGGTCGGCCGCTTCATCGCCGAGAACGGCCTGTTCCGCGAGGGGCCGCTGACGGTGGACCGCTTCGTCCTGTTCGAGAGCGTGCTGGGCAAGGGCGGCAGCATCTACCACGAGCTGCGCAGCTACCCCCTGGGCGGCTGGCGGCCCGATGATGATGACGATGACGATGAGCACGACGACGCGGCGGACGCGGGCGGGTGAGGGAACGGGCTGCTGAAGAAGTTCCTGGCGGCCGGGCGTCAGGGGCGCTCCGCCGCGACGCGCCAGGAGCCGCCCTCCCCGCCGGAGGCCGAGAGTGCCACCACCTCGCCCCGGATCGCGGCGGTCCGCCGGGCCGTCTCGGTGAAGGACTGGGCGCTGCCGGCATGCTCCAGGAAGAGCTGGCGCAGGGCGCGGTCCTCCGTCGGCGGTATCCGGGTGCGGGCGCGTTCCCAGCGGGCGACCGACTGGGCGTCCTTGCCCAGCAGCGCGGCCAGCCCCTCCTGCGTCAGGTCCATCAGGCCACGCAGAAAGCGCACCTCCTGACCCGTCAGGTGGCGGCGGTGGCGGACGACCGCCTCGGCGATGGCCCGATCCAGGGCCGAGGCGTGCTCCACCCTCACCGCCGGGCCATAGGCGGTCTCCTCCCGGACGAAGCCGCCCTCCAGCCAGACATAGTCGAGCCCGCATTCGACGTAGTGGTGACGGGTCCCGGTTTCAGCTTCCGTCAGCGTCGTCATCATCCTGTCCTTTTGCCCGCGTGCCGCCGGCGGTGCCCCGCGGCCGGCGCGCGATCCTGTCCCAGCCATAGCCGGTGATGACCAGCACGTTCCGTCCGGGGATCAGCACACCGGCGACCTCATGCCGTTCGCCCTCGCGCAGGCGCCGCATGGTGAACTTCCAGCCATCCGGCTCGCGGATATCCGGTGATGGTCCTTCCCGGACGACGCCATGCAGCAGACATTGCCGGATCTGCTCCCGGGTCAGCGGGAACTTCCCGGCGCCGGGCTCCCGGTCCCGCGCATGGCGGAGCAGGAGCAGCCGGTCTGCCTCCGCCAGGAAGCGTATCTGGGCGCGCGCCCGCTCCGGTGTCATGGAGCCCATCATGATGATAGGTTGAAGGGGTGGGGGAAGCAAGCGGCAGACCCGTCATCGTGATGGGGCGCCTGCGAGCGCGTTGGCAATTGTACGCGAGAAAGCAACAAGACTGAACGCCCTATGAGTGCATCGTTTTCCTTTCCGCCGGCAGGGCGCAATGACGGCTGGGCGGCGGGGAGCGGGCGCGCTACCTATAGGGACCCTGCCGAATCTACAGGGACCCTGCCGACTGGGACCCGTTGCCTGGAGCCTGCGCCATGACCCCCGAGACCCGATCCGCCCGTGCCGACCGCATCTTCGTCGCCCTGGACACGCCCGAGGTGGCGGCGGCGCGGCAGTTGGCCGGACGGCTGGCCGGCACGGTCGGCGGGCTGAAGCTGGGGCTGGAGTTCTTCGTCGCCTGCGGGCCGGACGGCATCCGGGCCGTGACCGAGGGCACCGGCCTGCCGCTGTTCCTGGACCTGAAGTTCCATGACATCCCGAACACGGTGGCGGGGGCCGTGCGCTCCGCCGTACCGCTGCGCCCCGCCTTCCTGACCGTGCATGCCTCCGGCGGCCGCGCCATGCTGCGCGCCGCGGCGGACGCCGCCGCCGAGGAGGCGGAACGGCTGGGCGTGCCGCGGCCGAAGCTGCTGGCCGTCACCGTGCTGACCAGCCTGGGGGCCGACGACCTGGCCGCCGTCGGGCAGGCCGGCCCGGTGGAGGACCAGGTGGCGCGGCTGGCCGAGCTGACCGCCGAGGCCGGCATCGACGGCGCCGTCTGCTCCCCCGCCGAGGTGGCGCCGCTGCGCCGCCGGCTCGACCCCGGCTTCACCCTGATGGTGCCCGGCATCCGCCCGGCCTGGGCCGCGGCGGGCGACCAGAAGCGGGTGATGACCCCGGCCGAGGCGGTGGCCGCGGGCGCCGACCATCTGGTGATCGGCCGGCCCATCACGGCCGCCGCGGACCCCGCCGAGGCGGCGCGGCGCATCGGGACGGAGCTGGGCTGATGCCGGTCCAGGTCAAGATCTGCGGCATCAACCGGCCCGACGCCCTGGCCGCCGCCGTGGCCGGCGGTGCGCGCTATGTCGGGCTGGTCTTCTATGAACGCTCGCCCCGCCATGTCGCGCCGGAGCTGGCGGCCGAGCTGGCCCGGCAGGTGCCGACCGGGGTGCGGGTGGTGGGCCTGTTCGTGGACCCCGACGAGCTGATGCTGGAACGGGTGCTGGGCAGCGTGCCGCTGGACCTGATCCAGCTCCATGGCGAGGAGACGCCGGAGCGGGTGGCGGAAGTGCGCGCCGCCTACGGGATCGAGGTGATGAAGGCGGTGAAGGTGGCCGAGGCGGCCGACCTGGACCGCGCCGCCGCCTATGACGGCGCCTGCGACCGCCTGCTGTTCGATGCCAAGGCGCCGAAGGGCGTGGCGGCGCTGCCGGGCGGCAACGGGCTGAGCTTCGACTGGACGCTGCTGGCCGGCCGCACCTGGGCCCGGCCCTGGATGCTGTCCGGCGGCCTGAACGCCGGCAATCTGGCCGACGCCGTGCGCGCCACCGGCGCCACGGCGGTGGACGTCTCCTCCGGCGTGGAGGACCGGCCCGGCCACAAGGACCCCGCCCTGGTGGCCGGCTTCCTGGCCTGCGCCGCCGCGCTGTGAGGGGTGTGCCGTGAGGGGGCGCCGTGATGGGCAGCCCGCTTCGGCAGTCACGGCAGCGAAGGGCGCGGCAGCGAAGGGCACGGTAGCGAAGGGGGGCAGACCCCGGAACGGAAACGGCCGCGGGGGTGATCCCGCGGCCGTATTGCCTGAAGCACCGATTGGGCCTGAAGCACCCGGAGGGGCCGGCCCTCAGGTCGGGCTGGACTGGTTGGGATTTTCCGCCGGTGGCGCCGGCACCGGCGCCACCGGCGGCGTATTGTTCTGCTGCGTGGTCTGCTGCTGCGCGACCTGCGTCGGGTTCTGCCCGGTCAGCACGGCGTTGAGCTGGGCGGCGTTGCCCGGATTGGCCTGGGCCAGCGCCGTGGAACTGGCGGCCTGATTGACCGTCTGCGTCACGCTCTGGGCGGCCTGCGGCGCCACCGCGGCGACCGCCTGGGAGGAGACGGCGGCGACGGCGTTCGCCAGCGTCTGCACCGCCGCGGCCGGCGACGACTGGTAGACCACGGGATTGGTGACGATCTGGGCCACGCTGGTCGCCACCGTGGCGACCGCCTGCGGCGCGGCCTGCTGCGCCGAGGGCTGGGTGGTGATGCGCGCGGCGGTGGTGGCGACCTGGAGCGCCTGCGCCGGCGCGGCCTGCTGCACGGTGGGGCTGTTGATCGCCTGCACCGCGGCGGCGGTCACCTGCACGGCGGCGGCCGGGTTCGTGGCGACGATGGCCTCCGCCGCCGCCACGGCCTGCGCGGCGACGTTGGCCGTCAGCGTCGGGTTCCGGGTGGCGGTGGCGACCTGCACCGCCGCGGCCGCGACCTGCGCCACGGCGGCGGGGGCCACCCTCTGCACCGCCGGCGCCACGAAGATGCGGGCGGCCGCGGTGATGACCGATTCCGTCTGCTGCGGCGAGGACTGCTGCACCGACTGGCTGCGCACCGTCTCCACCGCCGCGGCGGCGACCTGGATGGCCGCCTGCGGGTTGGTGGCGACCAGCTGCTCCGCCGCGTTGATGGTGGAGGCCGCCAGGGTGGCGGCCCGCTGCGGATCGCCGCTGGACAGGGCGGCGATGGCCTGCTGCACCTGCTGCGCGTTGCCGCTCAGCACGGCGGCGCGCAGGGCCGGCGGCAGCGTGGTGAGCGCCTGCGCGGTCTGCTGCGCGGCGGCCTGGGGCGCCAGGGCCACCAGCGGCAGGGCCGGCAGCAGGGCGCCGGCGAAGAGAAGGACAAGGAAACGGTGCCTGGCCATGCTGGAGCCCCTAATGGAAGGAAGGCGACAACGCCCGCAGACCGCTGCGCGTCCGCTTTCTATTGAGGTATCTCTGCAACCATAGACCAGTTTCCCATCCGCAGGGAAGGCCAAAGGGCTCAGCGACTCCGGAATCTCTCCAGAAGGGTGCGCGCCGCCGCCCCCGGCGTGGCCCGGCCGGCCGCGACCTCCGCCTCCAGCGTCCGCAGGGCGGCGGTGACGGCGGGCTCCGCCAGGAAGGCGGCCAGCAGGCTCTCGCGGATCTCGCTCCACATCCAGGCGCGGGCCTGCTCCGCCCGGCGCCTTCCGAGCGCGCCCGACGGGTCCAGCGCCGCGCGGTAGGCCCCCACCGTGCCCCACACCTCCGGAATGCCGGCGCCGGTGGCGGCGGAGCAGCTCAGCACCGGCACCCGCCAGTGCGGGCTGGCCGGGCGCAGCATGGCGAGCGCGTGCCGGTACTCGGCCACGGCGCGGCGGGCGGCGGCCACCAGATCGCCGTCGGCCTTGTTGACGACGATCAGGTCGGCCAGCTCGACGATGCCCTTCTTGATGCCCTGCAACTCGTCGCCGCCGGCCGGCGGCAGCAGCAGCAGGAACAGGTCCACCATGTCGGCCACCGCCGTTTCCGACTGGCCCACCCCGACCGTCTCCACGATCACCACGTCGAAGCCCGCCGCCTCCACCAGCAGCAGGGCCTCGCGGGTGCGGCGGGCGACGCCGCCCAGGGTGGTGCCGGCGGGCGAGGGCCGGATGAAGGCGTCCGGGTGGCGCGACAGCTCCTCCATCCGGGTCTTGTCGCCCAGGATGGAGCCGCCGGTGCGCTGGCTGGTCGGGTCGATGGCCAGCACGGCGACCTTGTGCCCCCGGCCGATGACGTGCAGGCCGAACGCCTCGATGAAGGTGCTCTTGCCGACGCCGGGCACGCCGGTGATGCCGATGCGGGTGGAGCGGCCGGTGTCGGGCAGCAGCTCCGCCAGCAGCGCTTCCGCGGCGGCGCGGTGGTCGGGGCGGGTGCTCTCCACCAGGGTGATGGCGCGGGCGAGGGCGCGGCGCTCGCCGGCCCGGATGCGGGGGGCGAGGTCGGCGGCGACGGCGGGCTGGGACATGATCGGGGGCGCGCGGGACGGGAAGGCCCGGGGCGGGATGCCGCCGGGCGGACCGGGCGACCTTACCGCCCCGCCGCCCGCCCCGCCACCCCCGGGGGAGGTCCGGGGGAGCGGTGCGACGGCGCTGGCGGCCCCCGGCGCTACTGGCCCCGGGCGCCCCCGGCGCTAAAGACCCAGGATCTGCTTGGCGATGATCTCCCGCTGCACCTCGGCGGAGCCGCCGAAGATGGTGGTGGCGCGGGCGTTCAGGTAGGCGGCCGCGGCCGGGGCGGCCCAGTCGGGGCCCACCGGCGCCTCGTTGGTGTCGCCGCGCGGCGTGCCCCAGGGCAGGGCGTAGAGGCCCGCGGCCTCCACCGTCAGCTCGGTGACGAGCTGGCGGACCTCGCCGCGCTTGACCATGACCGGGCTGGCCCCGTTGCCGATGCGGCCGGTCCGCTCGGCCTCCGCCGCCAGCCGGGCCTCCATGGCCTCCAGCGTCAGGGCCTCAAGCTCCGCCTGCACCAGCCTGGCATGGAAGGCGGGGTCGTCCGTCAGCCGGCCGCCGCCCGCCTCCTCCGCCGCCGCCAGCCGGCGCAGCCGCTGCACCGCCCGGCGGAAGCGCACGCCGGCCAGCCCGCCGCCGCGCTCATGCTCCAGCAGGTACTTGGCGACGGTCCAGCCCTGGTTCTCCTCGCCCACGCGGTTGGCGACGGGCACCCGCACCTCGTCCAGGAAGACCTGGTTGACCTCGTGGTCGCCGCCGATCAGCAGGATCGGCCGGACGGAGACGCCGGGCGAGCGCATGTCGATCAGCAGGAAGCTGATGCCCTCCTGCGGCTTGCCCTGGTCGCTGGTGCGCACCAGCGCGAACATCCAGTCCGCGACATGGGCGCTGCTGGTCCAGATCTTGGTGCCGGTGACGACATAATCGTCGCCGTCGCGCACGGCGCGGGTCTTCAGGCTGGCAAGGTCGGAGCCGGCGCCCGGCTCCGAATAGCCCTGGCACCACTGGTCCTCCGCCGCCAGGATGCGGGGCAGGAAACGCTGCTGCTGGTCGGGACGGCCGAACTTGATGAGCACCGGCCCGATCATGCGCGGCCCGAAGGGCGACACGGGCGGGGTGTCGGCGTTGGCGCATTCCGTCTCGAAGATGTAGTGCTGCGCCGGGGTCCAGTCGGTGCCGCCGAACGCCGCCGGCCAGTGCGGCGCCCCCCAGCCGCGGCGGTTCAGGATGCGCTGCCACTCCCGCCCGATCTCCGGGTCCGGCACGACGGCCGAGCTGCGGCGGTAGGCGGCGACGAGCGCCGGCGGCAGCTCGGTGCGCAGGAACTCCCGCACCTCCTGCCGGAATGCCTCCGGATCGACCGCGTGATCGAGCGGCATGGGTCCTCCTCCCGGTTGGTTCTGCTGTCGTTCTGCGCGACGCAGCCGGCAGGATGCGGCCGCCCCGCCGGCCCGTCCAGGGCGGGGGCGGGCGGGGTCCGCGCAGCGGGCAGAGGGTGAGGGGAAGTCAGGAGGCAGCGGTTCAGGCGGCGGCCCAGGCGGCGACCAGGGCGCGGGCCTCGGCGGCCGGGTCGGCGGCGCGCATCGGTCCGCCCATGACGGCCAGCCCGGCCGCCCCGGCGGCGCGGCAGTCCCCGGCGCAGCCGGCATCCACCCCGCCCAGCGCCAGCACCGGAACGCCCAGGGCCGCCGCGTCGCGCAGGGGCCCGAAGCCCAGGGCGGGGCCGTAGCCGGGTTTGCTGGCGGTCAGCCGGACCGGCCCCAGCGTGACATAGTCCGCCCCCGCCGCCGCGGCGCGGGCCACGCCGGCCCGGTCATGGCAGGAGACGCCGACCAGCGCCGCCGGCCCCAGGGCCGCGCGGGCCGTCGCAACGTCCGCATCGGCATGGGGGCCGTCCGGCAGGTGCAGCCCGTCGCAGAGGCGGGCGGCGTCCAGGTCGGCATGGACGGTCAGCACCGCCCCGTGGCGGCGGGCGACGGGCAGCAGGGCGGCCAGCAGATCGCGCCGGGCGGCCGGGTCCAGGTCCTTCTCCCGCAGGCTGGCCCAGCGCAGCCCGCCGGCGAAGGCGGCGTCCAGCAGGGCAGGCAGCGGCAGCCGCGCCTGGGCGCGGTCGGTGATCAGCAGCAGCGGCGGGGAAGGGAGGGGGCGGCCCGGCAAGGAGCGGCCTGGCGGCGGGGGCCCGGCACGGGGCCGCATGGCCCGGGAACGCATGGCCGGTCGGCTCAGGAGCCGACGAGGCCCAGCTCCGGGCTGGACGGCTCGGCCCGCGTCCGCTTGGCGATGCGCCCGGCCCGCCGGGCCAGCCGTCCGGCCTCCACCCCCGCCCGCATGGCGGCGGCCATCATCACCGGGTCCGTGCTGCGCGAGACGGCGGTATTCAGCAGCACGGCGTCGCAGCCCAGCTCCATCGCCAGGGCGGCGTCGCTGGCCGTGCCGATGCCGGCGTCCAGCACCACCGGGACGGGGCTGCGGGCGCAGATCGTCTCGATGTTCAGCGGGTTCAGGATGCCCAGCCCGGTGCCGATCGGCGCCCCCAGCGGCATCACCGCGGCACAGCCGACATCGGCCAGCCGGCGGCAGACCACGGGATCGTCGGTGCAGTAGGGCAGCACCACGAAGCCGTCGCGCACCAGCTCGTCCGCCGCGCGCAGGAGCTGCTCCACGTCGGGGTAGAGCGTCTCGCGGTCGCCGATCAGCTCCAGCTTGATCCAGGGCGTGTCCAGCGCCTCCCGCGCGAGCTGCGCGGTCAGCACCGCGTCCTTCACGGTGGCGCAGCCGGCCGTGTTCGGCAGCAGCCAGACCTTGCCGGCCACGAGGTCGAGCAGGCCCTCGCCATAGCCCGAGAGATCGGCCCGGCGGACGGAGACGGTCAGCACCTCCGCCCCGGAGGCGGCGAGGCTGTCCAGGAACACCTGCTGGTTCGGATAGCCGGCCGTGCCGAGGAACAGGCGGGAGGCGAAGGACCGGCCGGCGATGGTGAGAAGGTCGTTCTGGCTCATCCGGGTCTCGCTCGGGATACGGGGGAACGGGCGGGCCGGGCTCAGCCGCCCTGCATGATGCGGACGATCTCGACCGCGTCGCCCTCGGCCACCGCGGCGTCGGCCCAGCGGCCGCGGGGCAGCACGGCCCCGTTCACCGCCACGGCGATGCCGCGGGCGCCGGGGTCGAAGCCCTCCCGCGCCAGCAGGTCCAGCAGCGGGCCGGCGGCGTCCGGCCGCGGCTTGCCGTTGACGGTGGTCGTGCCGGTGGTCATGCCGGCACTCCCGCCGGCACCCCCGCCGGCATCGGGTTGGCAGCGGCGGCCGCAGCGGTGGCGGCGAAGCGGTCCAGGCCGAAGGGCTGCATCAGCGGGTCCTGCCGTCCGGTGAGGATGAAGCCGGCCACGAGGTCGGCGGTCACCGGCGTCAACAGGATGCCGTTGCGATGGTGCCCGGTCGCCAGCACCAGCCCGTCCACGCCCGCGACCGGGCCCAGAAGGGGCGCGTCGTCGCGGCTGCCGGGGCGGAAGCCGGTCCACATCTCGGAGATCCGCAGTTCCTCGATGCCGGGCAGGGTGCGCCACGCCCCCTCCAGCATGGCCAGCACGCCGCCGGCGGTCAGGCTGTCGTCCCAGCCCTTCTCCTCGGTCGTGCCGCCGATGATCAGGGTGCCGTCGGCGCGCGGGACCATGTAGCACTTGGGCGCCCAGAGGACGTGGCGCAGCAGCGGGGCCGCCGGGTCCATGGCGACGGAGAGGAGCTGGCCCTTCACCGGGCGCACCGGCGGCACCGCCGCGGCCGGCAGCCCGGCGATCTGGCGCGACCAGGCGCCGGCCGCCAGCACCACCATGTCGGCCGCGTGCGCCCGGCCGCCGACGACCACGCCGCGCACCCGGCCGGCCTCGGCGTCCACCGCCTCGACCGGGCTGTCCTCGTGCAGGCGGCCGCCGGCGCGCTCGAAGGCGACGCGCAGGGCGGCGGTGGCCCTGCGGTTGTCCACCTGGTTGTCCAGCGGGCTCAGCACGCCGGCGACGGCGCGCGGCGTCAGGAAAGGCTCCAGCTCCTTCACCTGCGCCCCGGTTAGCCAGTGGCTCTCGATGCCCAGGCCGCGCTGGAACTGGTGGTTGACGCGCATCACCTCGACATCGTCGCGGGTCAGCGCGACGATCAGGGTGCCCTCGTCGCGCAGCCCGACCGGCTGGCCGCTGGCCGCCTCCAGCTCGGCGGCGAAGCCGCGCCAGCGGCTGCGGCTCTCCAGGCAGAGCGGCAGCAGGCGCTGCTCGCCCGGCTCGGCCTCGGCGCCGGCGGCCAGCATGCCGGCGGCGGCATGGCTCGCCCCCTGGCCGGCCCGGCCCTTCTCGAAGATGTCCACGCGGCAGCCGGCGGCGGCGAGGCGCCAGCCGATGGCAAGGCCGATGATGCCGCCGCCGATGATGGCGACGGACGGACGCGCGCCGGCGGCGGGCGCGGCAGACAGGCTGGTGCTCATGACGGTGCTGATGATGACCTCCCTTCGCCGGCATGACCCGGATCAGGTTCGACGGGTGTGATCTCAGCCGGGGCGGAGCGCCCCGGCACCCCGGGTTGACGATCCCCTTCTCTTGGCGCGGCCGGCGCCGGATTGCAAGGGGGGTGCGGCGAGAGGGTGGGCGCGGGCGGGGCGTCGGCTCCGTCGGTTGACGGTTCCGATTTCCGTATATACATTATTCCCATGCGGATCGAGTTCGACCCGGAGAAGCGGGCGGCGACCCTTGCCAACCGCGGCCTCGACATGGCCGCGGCCGGAGAGGTCTTCGACGGTCCGACCCTGACCGTCCCGGATGACCGGCAGGACTACGGCGAACCCCGGTTCATCAGCATCGGCAGGCTCCGCGGACGCATGGTCGTGATCGTGTGGACCCCGCGCGGCACGGCACGGCGGATCATCAGCATGAGGAAGGCCAATGAACGGGAACAGGACCTCTACGGACCCGACCTGGACTGACCCGGACGACGCGCCGGACCTGTCCGCCCCGGAGTGGCAGCGGAAGTTCGCCCAGGCCCGGCGGGGCCGCCCGCCCGCCCAGGGCCGGCCCAAGGTAGCCACCAGCCTCCGCCTCGACGCGGACGTGGTGGAGCGGCTGCGGCAGGACGGGCCGGGCTGGCAGACGCGCGCCAACGCGCTGCTGCGGAACGCCCTGGGGCTCTGAGGCGGGGGGCTTCGGGGGCGGCGGTGCCGGTGCGGGAGCGGGGCAGGAGCGGGGCAGGAGCGGGGGTGTGGGCGGGGTGAGGGAAACCACCCTTGGGGCCGAAGCCTGATCCACCATCCCGTTTTGGTCGCCCACGTCCCCAGGATGCCGTGCGGTGCCGCGGCCGTCCAGCGCCGGCACGCAGGTGCCCCGCGCGCTCCGACCTACCGCGGCTTCTTCTCCTCCGAGCGTTTGTAGACATAGATGCCGAGCACGCCGAGGCCGACCGACCAGATGGTGGTGAGGCTGGCCAGGGCGGCGACGGCGCCCGCGGCGGCGGGCGGATCGGCGATGGTGATCCAGGCGACGGACCCCATCTGCGCCCCCCAGGTCACGGCCATGATGTAGCCGAAGGTCGGGCGCATGCGGCGGACATAGGCGTCCTGCGAGGCGGCCTCGGCCCGCAGGCTGGCATTGACCTCGCGCAGGGTGGTGCGGGCCTCGTCCGATTCCAGTTCGGCCATGCGCTCGACATGGCGGTTGGCCTCGGCCACCTGCTCGGGCGTGATGGCCCCGGCGCCGATGGAGGTGCCGACCTCGGTCAGCGCCTCGGCGGCGGCGCGGGCCGCGGGGTGGTCGATGCGGGCAAGGCCCTGGCCCGCCGCCTGGACGAGCAGCGGCAGGCCGAGTTTCGCAAGAAGGGCGGGGATCATGGGTGGTCTCCGTCGGTGGCAGGGGGGCAGGGGTGCTTCGGGCAGGGGCGTAGGGCAGGCGGGGCGCGGGGCGGGGCGCGTCAGCCGACGTCGCGGTAGAAGAGGTGCCGGCCGATCTCCGCGCACGGCGCCCGGCCGGCCGCCCAGGACGGCGTGATGCCGCCGCGGTGGTAGTGGGTGGCGCCGCCGGTCGGGTCGCCCAGCGTGCCGGCCACGGCCCGGCGGGCGATGCGCAGGGCGGCGGCGAAGGCCGGGTCCGCGGCGGTGACGGTCAGCAGCCGGGGGCGGTTGGGGTCGCCCTCGTTCCAGCAGGAGAACTGCCAGGGGGCGCGGCAGACCTCCGCCACCGTGCGGCCCCACCAGCGCACCCGGCCGGCGCGGGCGGCGGCGACGCGGTTCATCACCACGGCGGCCACCGCCTCCATCCCGCGCACGGACTCGCCGCGCGCCTCCCCCCAGAGGGTGCGGGCCAGCACGTCCACCGCGTCGCCGCCGGGGGGCGGGCCGGGCGGCAGATCGGGGGGCAGATCGGGCGGTTCGGGCACGAGACGGGGCCGGGCGGGGGTGCCGGCGGGCGTACCGGCGGGCGTGCCGGCGGCCGCGATCTCCGAGGGGCCGGTCATGCCGCACCCCCGGTCGCGCGGGTGGCGGTCGCGCGGGTGGCGGCCGCACGGGCGCCGTCCAGCTTCGCCTCGATGCGCAGCAGGTGGTCGGTCAGGCGCTGCTCCACCTCCCGCAGCGTGCCCAGGGAGGCGTAGGTCTTCGCCACCTCCAGCTTGTAGGCGGCGAGCGCCTCGCGCATCTGCACCGAGGTGGCGTCGATGCCGGCGCGGGCGCGCTCCAGGGCGGCGTCGGCATCCTTGCGGACCTTCAGGATCAGCCAGAACAGCCCGCCCAGCGCGGGCAGGTCGATGGCGGTGATCCACCAGGCCAGGTCCAGGCCCGTGGTGTCGGTCATGGTCGTGCGTCTCCGGATCAGGGGTCGAAATCGGTGTCGGCCAGGAAGGGTTCGGTGCCGCCGCCCCAGCCGGGGGCGCGCGGCGGCGGCGGCAGGCGGGGCAGCCGGGCCGGGCTGGCGAGGAGCGCGCCGGCCGCGGCGTCCAGCCCGTCGTCGTGGCCGCCGCGCCCGTCCGGGCGCCAGTCGCGCATCTCCCGCACGAACGGCGTCTCCCAGACGGAGCGGTGGGCCGCGAGCATGCCGGCGGCGAGGCGGGCGTCGAACGCCTCCAGGATGCGCAGGGCCTTGGGCCGGCGGCTGGTCTCCTCCAGCACGGCGCAGGCCAGCCGGCGCCGGGCCAGGGTCTGGCGCAGCAGCCCCGGCAGGAAGCCGCCGATGCCGTTCGTCTCCAGATGCAGGGTGGCGAGCTGGAGCGCCTCCACCAGGTCGGCCACCTGCCGGCACTGGTCCTGCGCCGGCTCCGTCCCCTCCGCCGCGCGGACATAGAGGACCCGGTGCAGGTAGGCGCGGCCGTCGGCATCGCCGAAGACGACGGCGACGACGCTGCCGTCGCCGCGCCCGCCGCCCTCCTCGCCCCCGCCGGCCCCGCTCTCCCCGCCGGCGGCGGGGCGGCCCAGGGCGGGGTCCCACCAGGCCCGCGCGGTCAGCAGCCGCCGGCCCTCCAGCGTCAGCACCGGGCGGCCCTGCACGGTGCGGATGTCGGGTTCGGCCGCGTAGGGCCGCAGCCGGTCGGGGTCGAGCCGGCCGGCAGCGGCGGGCCGCGGCGTCAGCAGCATCTGCGAGAGGAACTTGGCCGGGCCGGCGCGGCGGCGGATGCGCTCCACCACCTCCGGCCCGAACCGCTCGGGCCAGAGGTGCAGGCGGGCGCCGTCCGGCCCCTCGCGGTAGACCGGCAGCTCCAGCCGGGCGTAGCCGGCCAGGAACGGCTCCCGCTCGCCCAGCTCGGGCCGCGGCTCGCGGGCGTAGATCGAGTACCAGGTGTGCGGCGTGCCGATGTAGAGCGAGGTCCCGCCCGGCGCCAGGACGGAGGCGATCTCCCGCAGGCGGGTGCGCAGCTCCTCCCGCTTCGGGGCGGTGTCGCAGGTGTTCGGCACCTCCACGTCGTCGCAGACGACAAGGTCGGCGTGGCTGCCGGTGAAGTTGCCGCCCACCCCCTGCGCCGCCATGGAGGGGTCGCGGCCGACCAGGGGGCGGTGCAGGGTGAACGCCTCCGCCCCCCACAGCTCCCGCTTCTCCGGCTTCAGCCCGGCGCAGAGCGGGTGGCGCTCCACCACCCGCTTCACGGTGCGGACCATCTTCTTGGCCAGGGTCAGGTCCGCGGCCAGCACCAGGATGCGGCAGTCGGGATCGCGGGCCAGCCGCCAGGCGCAGTAGAGCCCGACGATGCTGGACTTGCCGCTGTCGCGGAAGGCCAGCAGCAGCAGCTCGCGCCGGCCGCGGGCCAGGGCGTCCTCCAGCCAGTCGGCCATCTCCAGGTGCAGGTCGGGGGTGCCGCGGCCCTGGAGATGGTTCCAGAGCGCGAGGAACTCGGTGAAGCGGACGGGCGGCATGGCTCTCCTGCGGGTCAGCTCGTGTCGGGCGGGTCCGGCCCGGCCGGGTCAGGGTCGGGAGCGGCGGACGCGGGATCGGTGGGCTCGGCGCGGCGGGCGCGCCAGGCGGCGATCTCGGCGCGGGACTCGGCCAGCAGCCCGGCCAGCCCGCCGGGCTGCTCCGGGCCGGCCGCTGCCGGGGATTCCGCGGGGGTGTCCGGGGAGCCCTCCGCCGGGGGACTGTCCGGTGATGGGCCGTCCGGTGATGGGCCGTCCGGTGATGGGGCGCCGGCGAGGGGGACGGCCTCCGGGGCGACGCGCTGCGACAGCCGCACCAGCGCGTCCAGCAGCGCCACCCCGGCCTTGCCGGCGGCGCACCAGTCCTTGAAGGCGCGGGCGTCGGGCATTCCTGCGTCCGCGTCCGAGGCAGGGCCGGCCTCGATGAAGGCGGCGACATGCCGGCAGCCCACCGGCAGCAGCCGGGCCAGGGCCGCCGGCAGCAGGCCGGGCGACAGGTCCGGCGGAAGGTCGGACGAGGGGTCGGGCGTCGGACGGTCGCGCATGGCGGCGGCTCCGGTCGGGATCAGGCGGGGTGGCGGGACAGCAGGTGCCAGGCGGCGCCGTTGCAGACGGCCGTCAGGGCCGCGTGCTGCGCGGCCAGCGTCTGTGCCGCCCCGTCGGGTCCGCTCCCACCGGAACCGTCCCCGGCGGCGGTGACGCTGACGGGGTTGGGGCCGGGATCGGTCTTCTTGACGGAGACGACGGCGCCGGCATGGGCGGCGGCCGGGGCGGGCAGGCGCACCTCCACCGGGCCGGCGAAGGCGCTGACCAGGTAGATGTCGGCGCCCAGGTCGGCCTCCAGCAGCCCCGCCGCCTCGTGGAAGCGCACGGCGGCGCGCGGCCGTGCGGCGCCGGTGACCAGCCATTCCGCCCCGTTGCTGAAGACGGTGACATGGTCGTAGCGCCGGCCCAGCAGCCAGGGCCGCCCCTCCGGCCCGCCGCCGCCGTCCGTCGTGACGGTGACGGGGGCGCTGCCGTCGTCGGACTTCTTCACCGTCAGCCAGCGGCCGGCGGCCTGGGGGTCGCCGGGGGCGGGCAGGCGCACCTCCACCGCCCCGCCGGCCGTGCCGACCAGATGCAGCCGGCGGGTCGTGTCGGGCCGGTAGAGGCCGGGCTCGTCATGGAACCAGGCGTTCTCCGGCAGCAGGTTGGAGCCGGTCAGCCACCAGGTGGCGCCGTTGGAGACCAGGGTGGCGACGTCGTAGCGGTTGGCCAGCACGACCTCCCGGTTGTCGGGGCCGGGGCCGCCATCCTCGGTGATGCGGACGGGGTTGGGGCTGGCATCGGTCTTCTTCACGGTGACGACGCGGCCGTTCGCCGGGTCGGCCGCGGGCAGGCGGAACTCCACCGGCCCGCCGAAGGCGGAGACGAGGTAGGTGGTGGAACGCAGGTCCGGCTCCACCAGCCCGCCCGTCGCGGGCTCGACATAGTCGGTGTCGAGCTGCAACCCCTCCAGCCGCAGGTCGGTGATCCAGGTCTTCTTCAGGTAGTTGCGCGTCGGGTGCCCGGCATTCACGGCCGTGAAGGCGCGGGTCTCCGCCGGGTCCCAGATCGGCTGCCCGGCGGTGGCGCTGAACAGGTTGACGATGCTGGTGTCGCGGCTGCCGTTGTCGATCCGGACGCCGGGCAGGGCGCCCAGGCTCTCGGCGTAGAAGTTCACGATCAGGGTCTGGTCCGTGGCGGCGCCCAGGCGGAAGCACGCCTCCCCCGACGGGTGCAGGTTCGCCTCGCAGTCCACGAAGCTGTTGTTGAAGCGCGCCGCCGACAGGAAGAAGCCGCAGCCCTGGATCGGCGCGCCCAGGGAATAGACCCGCACATCGTGGAACTTGTTGGCGTTGGGCGTGTCGCCCGTGCTCTCCACCGTCAGCAGCACGCCGTGGAGCTGCTGCCGGGCGCAGAGCACGCGGGCGACGTGGTTCCAGTAGCAGGGCCGGTCGGCATCGGCGTGGCCGTCCAGCACGATGCCGATCAGCGTGTCCCAGACGGAGACGTTCTCCACCACGTTCTTCACGCACGGCCCGTCGCGGCCGTAGAGCTTGATCCCCGTGGCCCCGCCGACGATGCGCAGGTCGCGCAGGGCGGCGTAGCCCTCCACGATCTCCACGGCGTTGAAGGGGCTGTCGTAGCCGGGCAGGGCGGCGGCGTCGAACGGCTCGGCCCGCGCCTGGATCACCGATCCCTCGCCGACGCCGGACAGGGTCTGGCCGTAGCGCAGCGTCAGGGTGCCGCTGATGCGGTAGGCCCCGGCCGGCAGGTGGACGGCCCGGTGCGCCGCCAGCGCCGCCCGGATGGCCGCGGTGTCGTCCGCGATGCCGTCGCCCACGGCGCCGTAATCCTTGGCCGAGACGCTGTCGCGCAGCTTGTCGGGCAGGCTGCGGGCGACGGCGCCGGCCCCGGCCTGCACGGCGGCGGGCAGCGGGGCCGGCAGCCCGGCCGGGTCCAGCGCCACCGGGTTGCCCTCGGCGTCGAAGCCCAGGACGCGGCCGGCGCGGACCCGGCGGTCGGGCAGCAGGGCGCCCGCCGGCAGGTCGGTGCCGGCATAGCGCAGCATGCGTTCCTGGTCGGCGGCGAGCTGCTGGATCTGCGCCGTCAGCCGGTCGAACTGTTCGTTCAGGCTGCGCGCGGCCAGCGGCCCGCTCTCCTGGAAGTCGGTCAGCCGCTCCACCGCCAGCCGGCGCTCCAGCGTCACCAGCACGCCGTCGGCGGGCGGCAGCGCGAAGGTCACCGCCCCGCCGCCCGCGGCCCCGATCCCGGCCAGGGCATAGCCCTGGTCCTGCGGGGCCGCGTCCAGGAAGACCTTCAGGTCGCCGGCGGCGAAGATCGGGAAGGCGAAGACGAAGCGGGTGGTCTGCCCGTCCGCCCGGTACTGGACGCGCGGGCTCACCGCGGGCACGGGGATGTGCTCGGTCATGATGGCTCCAGGAAATGCAGTGAGGTCTCGCGCTCCGACCCCGTCAGGCCGGAGGATGCCGGGTCCCGGACAGGGGCGCCGGGTCCGGGATCACGTCCCCCGCATCGCGCGGCGGCGTGCCTCGATCCAGTCGGGCAGGGCGGTTCGCAGGCGGTCCAGAACGGAATGGGTGAGGCGCTGGTCGGCCATCTTGTCGGCCGTCTCCTCCAGCGCCGCCGGGACGCGGTCCAGCAGCGCGGCGATCCGGTCCTGCACGCGGTTGCCGCCCATCGCCAGCGCCGGGCCGAGCCGGCGCCAGTCGCGCGGGCCGATCTCTTCGAGGACGTAGCGTTCGCCGATCCGCATGGCCGACTTCAGGCGCCTGCGGTCGAGCGATCCGTAGGGCAGCGCGCTCGCAAGATCGTAGAGGGGGGCAAGGCGGACCTGACCGCCCCGCCCGTGCAGCAGGGAGTAGTTCTTGGCGTGCGCATCCGTCCCGGCGATCAGCCAGTTGACCTCCAGGGGCCGGGGCTCGCGGATCGCGGCCAGACGGTCGGGGCGGACGATCTGGACGGCACCGGCGCAGTCCTCCCCGACATGGCCGAGGAGGGCCAGGACGTTGCGCGGGGAGACGCCGAACCGCTGGCCCCAGCGCTGGAGCACCGCCTCGTTGTCCGGCAGCAGCCCCCAGAGGAAATTGGCGACGGCCTCGCCCGCATGCTCCTCCCGGTCCCGGGGCAGCGACAGGGACTGCGGCGGAGCTGTGGCGGACTGCCCCTGGCCGTCCCCGGTCGGCTCCCGGTAACGCAGGACGCACCGCCCCTTCCGGGACGACAGCTCGCCGATCTCCCGCCCGGCGAGCAGCACGGTCAGCGGCCCGTTCACGGCTCTCTCCGGCGGGCGCGCTCAAGAACCATGTCCAGGTCGATGTCCGCGGCCGCGGGCGGTCCGCCGTCGGCGCCGGCGTCCCCGGCCCCGTCCCCGGCCCCATCCCCGGCGTCGAGCCGGAGGGCGAGGTCGAGCGCCGCCAGGGTCCGCAGCACCAGACCCAGTTCCGCCCGCGGCCGGCCCTGCTCCAGGCCGATCAGCCAGTCGCGGCTGACGCCGGCCTTCTCCGCCAGGGTCCGCTGACTGAGGCCGAGGGCGCGGCGGCGGCGGCCGACGGCGGTGCCGAGATCCTTCGGGGTCAGGACGCGCATGGGTCGTCGCCTCCGGTCGGGGACGGTCGAGCGGTGTCGACGATCGTCCGCATGGGGAAAATGTCGACGTTCGTCGACCTGGTGTCAATGTCGGCGCTCGCCGACATGGTATCGATATCGACGTTCGTCGACATGGGGCTGCGTCAGGGGGGCCTGTCCGGGTCAGGAATAGCCGCGGGCGAGGCGTTGCAGGCGTTGGCGTTCGGTCAGCTCGGACAGGTCCAGCAGGTTGCGCCGGTAGGCGGCCTGGGCCTCGTCATCCAGGGCCTTCAGGCGCAGCGCGTCCAGGCTGCGGGCGGTGGCGTCCTCCTCCGCCGCCTCGCGCACGAGGCCCAGCAGGATCGCCTCGCCCGAGCCGTCGGCGGCGGAGATGCCCTGGCCGCCCAGCTTCGCCCGCTGCCGGCCCACGGCCCGGCGCAGGGAGCGCTGGCGCCGGGTCTCCGCGGCCTGCGCCTCGACGGCGATCTGGCGGGCGCGGCGCCCGGCATCGGTGCGGCGGGTCTCCGCCTCCAGGTCCTGCGCGGCGCGGAGCTGCGACAGCTCCACCGCCTGACGGTAGTCCAGCAGGTCGTCTTCCCGCCGGCGGCGCTCCTCGTCGTCATCGCCGCCGCCGTCCAGGCCCAGGGTGCGGGCCGCGGACTTCACGGTCCGCACCGTGCCCAGGGTCGCCAGCACGGGCGTGGTCAGTCCGGCCATCAGTCGTTCACCTTCAGCTCAAGGGTTGCGGACAGCAGCGTGAAGGGCAGCGGGCGGTCCTCCTCGATCCGCCAGAGCGGCCGGGTGCGGTCGTGCACCCAGCCCAGCGCCGCCAGCCGGCGGTCGCCGGTGAAGGGGGCGGCCGGGCGGCTGGAGAGCGGCGCCTGATCCATCCGGCGCAGCGGCACCTCCACCATGCCGCGGCCGAGATCGGCCCGCAGGGCGGGGGTGGCGGCCACGCGGAAGGTCACGGCCAGCGGGCGCAGGGCGCGGCCCTGGCCCTCCGGCGCCAGGGCGTTGGGCGGCAGCGGCTCCACCCGGTGGGTGTAGGGCAGCCCGGCGGTGACGATCCCGGCCGGCCGGTCCAGCCGCAGCCGCCCCGCCTCCACCACCGCCGGTCCCGGCAGGCAGCCGTCCGCCACGATGGCGACGCGGCGGCCCTCCAGATGCGACAGGCCCGACCAGCGCGGCGTCGGCGGGTCGGCAAGGCCGGAGAGCGCGCTGTCCAGGGCGAGGCCGTCCTCCCACTGCTCCAGCATCCAGCGGCCCTGCCGCTCCACCAGCCAGTGGACCTCGCCGCGCACGACGGCGAGGGAGCGGACGGCGCCGTCCGTCTCCAGCCGGGTCCAGCCGGTGACCTGCTCGGCCCGGTCCAGCGTCAGGGCGGCGACGCCGCCGTCCGCCTGCACCGCCAGCAGCAGCCGGCGGCCGGGGTCCACGTCCAGCTCCACCGGGGCGCGGCAGAGATGGCCGGCGGCCAGCGTCAGGTCGGTGGTGCTGTAGCTGCTCTCCAGGTCGGTCCAGAGGAACTCCCGCACCGCCCCGTCGCGGCCGGCGAACAGGGTGGCCCCGTCCACCTCCCGCGCCGGGATCTGCCGGCCGGGACCGCTGCCGACCCGGCTCTGCCGGTCCAGCCGCACCTCCTTCGGGGTCAGCGGCTCGCCGGTGACGGCCCATTCCGCCCCGGTGGTGAAGACCTGGAGGTGCCGGCCGGAGAAGACCTGCCGGATGGCGTTCACCTGGTCGGACAGGATGGCGAACTCGATCGCCTCGTCGTCCTCCCCCTCGCCCGGATCGAAGTCGAACAGGTCGCCCGAGCGCGACAGCCAGAGCCGGTTGGGCAGGTCGCGGCTGCCGCCGATCACCAGCCGGTCCTGGTGGAAGCAGGCGCTGACCGGCCAGCCGCGCAGGGGGGAGAAGGCGGGTTCGTCCCAGTCGATGCTCGGCGCCGCGTCCGGCAGCGCCTCCAGCAGGTCGATCTCCGCCAGGGTGGGGGAGCGCACGGCGACCACCAGCCCCTGGCGCCGGCGCAGCCGGAACGGCCGGCCGGCATGCGCGCCGTCGAACACGGGGGCGGAGGCGCGCACCCGCACCCGGCCGCGGGTGCCGGAGGGGGTGAGCGTCACCGCGGCATCGGCGAAGCGGTGGAAGGGAAGCCGCTGGAGCGCGCGGCCGTCCGCCGTCTCCACCGTCGAGAAGCGCCACGCCTCGCAGCGCCAGCGCCGGTCGCCGCTGCGGACGATGCGGCGCGGCGGCACGTCGGGATGGCAGACCAGCAGCACGTCGGCCGACTGGGTCCAGGCGAGCTGGGCGAGCTGCCCGGCGGTCCAGGGCGTCGCCAGCACCGCCTCGGTGGCGCCGTCGCGGAACACCTCCAGCCGCCGGTCGGTGAAGGCCAGCAGGTACGCCTGCTCGGTGTCGAAGGCGAAGGCGGCCAGCCGGCCGGGGCCGGGCAGGGTGGCGAGGTAGGCCGTGCCCGGCCGCCGCGTCACCCCGCCGGTCGGCAGGATCAGCACGTTGCGCAGGGCGAGCGCGCCCGTCTCGTAGCTGCGCAGGTCGCCGCGGCCCAGCAGGTCGGGCGACAGCTCGCCGCCGGTGAAGGCGGTCTTGACGCTGCGGAGGCGGGTCATGCCACACCCCCGCCCTGCCGGGCCTCGATCAGGGTGAAGTCCTCGAAGCGGTCCTGGCTGTCCTGCTGCGTGTCGATCAGGCGGGCACGGCGGAACTCGGCGTCGGCCAGCCGCCACAGCATCTCCGCCCGGCTGGAATTCTCCGTCAGCGGCAGGCAGAACTCCGCCGCCAGCCGGGCGATCAGGGCCTGGTCGAAGAAGGGCGGGAAGCTCTCCTCCGCCGGGCGGTGCAGGTAGGTCAGGATCACGGCGTCCGCGGCGGCCCGCAGGGTGCCGCCCTGGATGCGGTACTCCAGCCCCCGCATCCGCCCGCCGCGCCCGGCCGACAGCGCCCGCAGGAAGCCGTCGGGCAGGGCGAAGGCGTGCTCCGGTCCGGCCGGAGCGGTGCCCTCGGGCGGGTCGGCCAGCCGGGCCAGCCCGGCATGCAGGGTGGCGAAGCTCCAGCCGTGGGCGGAGAGCAGCGCATCGCGCGTGGGGGCGTAGAGCGCCGCCGCCACCTCCGCCTCCGCCGTGCCGTCGGCGAAGCTGGCGATGCCGGCGGCCCCGATCTTCAGGAGCGCGCGGGCGCACAGGCCGATCGCGGTGAGGGCCATTCTGGTCTCCATTGCAACTAAAAAGCATTCTGGTATTATGCCCCATCGCTACCATTGACATCGGACGGGGGTTCACGATGCCGGGTTCCAGGGAAACGTCGGAGGCGTTGCAGACGCTGGCTGCCAAGGTGCTGACCCAGAAGACGGCGTCCCGCGACGCCCGCTCGCTGGCGGCATCCGCTCTCACCCAGGCGCATGGCGTCGGGGAGCACACGTCGGAGCGGATGGCCAGCCTCGCGGGGCGGGTGTTGCAGGACCGCTCCGCCACGGCGGCCGCCCGTCGGCTCGCCGGCTCCGTCCTGTCGCAGGCGCAGGACTGAGCGCCCCGGGCGCGGCGGTACCGGGCGGGCGGCGCTGGCAGCGGTCCGGGGCCGGTCAGTCCGTATCGGTGGCGCCGACCGGGGTCAGGTCGGACAGGTCCACGATGCCGGCGGCATTGCTGGCGACGACCAGGAGGCCGGCGGCCGGGGCGCCGTCCGTGTCGGTGTTCGCCAGCAGCATGTCGCCGACCCGCAGCATGTGGCCGGCGGCGTTGAAGTAGCCGGTCGCGCGCACCTGGGTGTGCAGGTCGGGGGTGGTGTAGTGCCAGAGCGTGAAGCCGTTGGCATAGGCCAGCACGCTCAGGTCCTTCGGCAGGAAGGCCATCGCGGGATCTCCGGGGTGGTCGGGGGGAGAGGCGGGTCGGGGAAGGGGGCGGCGGAGGAAGCGGGAGAGGAGGGGCCGGGCGGCCCCTCACGCCTCCTTGCAGCGCAGGGTGACGACACCCTTGGCGTCGATCAGGCAGGCGCCCTGGCTCATCATGTGGTTGACGAAGAAGGCGGCGCGGTCGCCGTGCCAGGTCACGTCGGTCGCCACGTCGGCGCCGGCGGCATGGCCCACGGCGGTGCGGTGATACCAGTGGCAGAGCCGGACCCCGCCGGTCAGGGTCAGCCCGGAATGCGGCATCCAGAGCGTGCCCAGCCAGCGCTTGGCCTGGGTGCCGCGCCAGGGCAGCTCGTCGGGGCCGACATAGTCGGCGTCCGCGAACTCCGGCAGGGCCAGGAGCTGGCTCCACTGCTTCCAGCCGACGACGGCGGTGCGCTGGCCGTCGTCCGGCACGTCGGCGGCGCCCAGCATCTCGAAGGCGGCCAGGACCTTGTCCCGGGTCAGCCCGTCGGTGGCGGCGCCGGCCAGATTGGCGGAGCGGTCCAGCTCGGCGATGATCAGCTCGTCGGTCTTGCGGCCCAGCGCATAGGCGCCGGCATTGGCGACGACGGCGCGCTCGTCGATGTTCACCTTCAGCTCGTCCAGCCGGTCCACCCAGTCGCCGGCGTAATAGTCGGCCAGCGCGCATTCCACATGGGAATGCTCCAGGTTCATCACCGGCACCTTGCCGTGCCGGGCCTTGGTGCTGGCGGCGCCGCGGCCGACCACCTGGAACACGGTGGAGGCGCCCTGGACATCGGTCTTGTGGCGGACGGTGGCGCGCAGCTTCGAGCCCATGCGCTGGTAGGACTCGTGGACCTCGCGCTCGAACTGCTTGATGAAGGCCTGGTCGATCGTCGTGGACATCCGGGAATTCCTTCCTAGGGTGCGGGCGCGCGGAAACGGCCCGGTTCCCGGCCCCCCCGGCCAAGGGGACCCGGCCGCGGCGACGGCGCGACGATGGGGTGGAAAAGGGCGAAGATCAGGGGGCTGGGGCCGGACCCGCCCGCCAGACGGCAGGCGCGGTTCCCCGGCCGGGCGCCCGCCGCTGCCCCCTGGACACACGTCGGGCGGTGCTGACCCCGTTATGGGTTATTAGTCCTATTGTGTCAAGCGGGAAAAACCGTGTGCGGGGCCTTCGCTACCGCAGAAGGTCTTCCCGGACCTGCCGACCTGGGCTACTCCTTGAAGTAGGCCATCAAGGTGTCGGACTCTCTGCTCGCGTGAACAGGCTCCTGCTTCGATCCCTTTATGACGGACAGCGGCACAGTCCGCTCACGGTAGGGGTGCTCGGCCCCGAGCTGCACGGAGCGATCGGGGCCACGACGCGCCATGTGCTGCTGTCGCCGGAGACGATGGCAAAGCAGAGACGCAACCACCCGGACATCACCCTGGACCATTACCTGGTCCTGCCTGTGGCGTTGCGGCAAGCTGCCGTTCTTCAGGATACGGCCCGGTCCCTTGTCCTGGTTCATGAGGACAGTGTCCGGCACATGACCCACTTCAAGGTGGCGATCAAGGCGACCGCCTGCGGGCGCGAGATGTATGTGGTCAGCTTCCACTGTCTGCGCCCCAGGGAGGTGCAGCGCGTCTTCGGCCGTCATCCGCTGATCCGGCCGGTCGTCAGGGAAGGGTGAGGAAAAGGCGCGAGGTGGGGCCTCCCAGGGAACCCCACATGACGCTCCCGGACCGGCTGCCGGGAGCGGCAACCCTGTCCGGTGCTACGGCCGGGAGACTTTCACCGTGTCACTCGCGCAAGCCCATGCAATCACGGGCGATGCCGACCTGTCAAACGCGTCCGGCCCGCCGGTGCAGGGCCCGCCGGTACAGGGCCCGCCTCAGCGGCCGAAATTCAGGCGGCCGGGGCCGTCGTGGCTGACGGCGGGGGTGCCCTCGTAGGCGGCGATGGCGACGTCGCCGATGCCGCTCAGCAGGATGGCCGGGTCCACGGCGGTGCCGTCGAAGCGGAAGCTGCCCGCCCCGGTGCTGGCCAGCTCGAACGGCTCGGCCCGGCCGGTGGCGACGGCGACGCTGCCGGCCCCCGACTGCACCGCCCGCAGCGCGCCGTCCAGACTGCCGATCCGCACGTCGGCCTTGCCCGGCAGGTTCAGCACCGCCTCCCGACCCACCGTGGCGACCTGAAGGGTCGCGGCACCGGAGAGGTCGGCCGCCAGCCGCTCCACCTGCCCGGCGGTCACCTGGGCGATGCCGCGCACCTCCACCGCCAGCAGGTCGGAGACGCGGCCCAGGGTGACGGTGCCCGTCTCGGTGACGCGGACACGGGCGGAGCGCAGACTGCCGCCGACCTCCAGCGTGCCGCGGCGCAGGGTCAGCCGGGCCGGTGCCTCCAGATCGCCCACCACCTTCAGGTCGCCGACCAGATCATTGACCAGCAGCGGCACGCCGCGGGGCACGGTGATGTCCAGCTCCGTCGGCGTGTCGGAGGGGCCGGGGCCGGTGATCCAGAACACGCCGTCGCGCACGGTCAGGTCGTAGCGCCGACGGCTGTCCAGCATGGTGACCTCGGTCCGCTCGATGCCGGAACGGACGCGGATGGTGACGCGGCCATAGACGTCCGCCAGCCGCAGCCCGGCCGGTGCCACCGCCGCCGCGGTGACCCGGTTCATCCCGGTCTGCCGGTCCTGCTGGCGGTCCAGCACGGCCACGTCGGCATGCGGGCCGTCCCACGCCTCGGCCTTGGCGACGGCCAGCGCCGCAGCCGCCTCGCTGGCGCGCCTGGCGGCGGCGGTGATGGCCCTGGCGTCCACCCTGGCCGTTGCGGTCGGCGGCTCCGCCCGTTCGGCCCTGTCCGCGCGCGGGGCGCGGGGCGGCTCCGGGGCGGTGATCCGGATTTCCCGGCCGGCGCTGCCGCCGTCGCCGCTTCCGTCCTCGCCGGGGCCGGCCAGCACCGCCCAGGCGACCACGCCCAGGGTGACCGCCACGGCGGCGATGCCGCCGGCGGGCACACCCGGGCTCAGACGGGGACGGACGGGGGCGGAGTCCGCCGGACGATCGCTCCACATGCGTGCCGGTTCCGTGCTCAGTCGTTGCCGATGACGACGCTGCCGCGGCCGACGCGCTGCATGCGCGGCTCGCCGGTGTGGCGCTCGATATGGATGGAGCCGGTGCCGGCGTTGAAGATCACCGGATCATGGGCGGTGCCGCCGAAGCGGAAATCCCCGGCGCCGGTCACGGCGACCTGGAAGGGGCTGGCGTCGCCGCCGCCGATATCGACCCGGCCGGCGCCGGCGAAGGCCGCCTTCAGCGGCCCGTCCATGCGCTCCACGTTGATCTCGGCATAGCCGGGCAGGGCCAGCGTCAGCCCGTTCTCCACCCGGTTGAGGGAGACGTTGGCATGGCCCTTGACCTCCAGGGCGGCGCTGCCGGCACGCTCCACCGACAGTTCGGCCGAGCCCAGGGAGGCGAAGGTCAGGGCCCCCTCCACCCGGTTGACGGAGATGCTGCCGGACGCCAGCACGCGGATGTCGGCCGAGCGCACCCGCTCCAGCGAGACGTCGCCCTGTTGCAGATCCACCGTCACGGTCCCGGCCTGCCGGCCGGTGAGCGACAGGTCGCCGGCGAAGCTGGCCAGCGTCAGGTCCGCCCCTTCGGGCAGGGTCAGGCGCACATCCACCGGCGGGGCGGTGCCGCCGCTGCCGACCAGGGTGAGGGCGCCGCCGGTCACGTCGGTGCGCAGGGCGGAGGCGCCGTCATCTACCTCCACCCGCACCTTGTCGGTGCGCGAGGAGACCTCGACGGTGATGTCGCCGCGGACATCCACCAGCCGCACCCCGGCCGGGGCGGTGAAGCTGGCGGCCAGCCGGTCCTCCCCGTCGGGGGCGGCGCTGCCCTGGGCGCCGGCTTCGCGCGTCGTCCACTCCCAGGTGCTGGCCCCGGCCTGCTGGCGGATCTGCTCGGCCTGCTGGCGGGCGGCCTCGGCCGCGCGGCGGATACTGTCGATGTCCACGCTGCGCAGCGCGTCCTGGACCGAGCGGGCGATCTGCTCGGGGTCGATGACGATGACGCCGGGGGCCGCCACGCTGGCCGCCGGCGGGGCCGGCCGGGCCGGGGGCGTGGGCGGGGCGGGCGGGGTGGGGGGCGCGGGCGGTGTCGCTGCGACGTGCAGGGTGGCGCTGAGGCGGTGGTCGTCCGTCTCCGCAGGTTCGCCGACCAGCAGCCCCCAGCCGACGATGCCGGCCGTCACGGCCAGAGCCACGATACCGCCGGCGGGGATGCCGGGGGTCAGACGGGGGCGGGTCGGGGGCGATGACGTCGCGGGCGACGACAGGGTGGCGTCCATGGGGCTGGTCCTGCGCATGGCCTGGAAACTCCCCTCATGATAGGCGACGCACGGCGCCTGTCTGCCGCCGTGACATGGGCGTTACAAAATTCGCGGCCGGGTTACACGGCCTGCTGCCGCGGCTCCGGCCGCGCGGAGGATGGCGCGGGACGCCCGCGACCGCAAGGGCGGCCGCGGGCTCTCTTCCACGGAAGCGCCGGCGCCCCTTACGCCGGCACCGTGCGGCGGGCGCGCAGGATGCCCAGGATCTCCGCCGCGGCGCGCGGGATGTGCGTGCCGGGGCCGAAGATCGCGGCGGCGCCGGACTCCAGCAGCATGTCGTAGTCCTGCGGCGGGATCACGCCGCCGCAGATCACCAGTACGTCGTCGGCGCCCTGCGCCCGCAACGCGCCGACGAGCTGCGGCACCAGGGTCTTGTGCCCGGCCGCGAGGCTGGAGACGCCGACGATGTGGACGTCGTTCTCCACCGCCTGCCGCGCCGCTTCCTCCGGCGTCTGGAACAGCGGCCCGACATCGACGTCGAAGCCGATGTCGGCGAAGGCGGTGGCGATCACCTTGGCGCCGCGGTCGTGCCCGTCCTGGCCCAGCTTGACCACCAGCATGCGCGGCCGGCGGCCCTCCTCCACGGCGAACTCCTCCACCTCGCGGCAGATCCGGGCGAAGCCCTCGTCGCCGTCATAGGCGGCGCCGTAGACGCCGGAGACGCTGCGGATGATGGCGCGGTGGCGGGTGAAGACCTCCTCCAGCGCGTCGCTGATCTCGCCCACCGTGGCGCGGGCGCGCGCGGCCTCCACCGCCAGCGCCAGCAGGTTGCCGGACTTCTCCCGCGCCGCCGCGGTCAGGGCGCCCAGGGCGGCGCGCACGGCGGCCTCGTCGCGGGTCTCGCGGATGCGCTTCAGGCGGGCGAGCTGGGCCTCGCGCACGGCGGTGTTGTCGATGTCCAGCACCTCCACCCGGTCGGGGTTGGCGGGGCGGTACTTGTTGACGCCGACGATCACCTCCTCGCCGCGGTCGATGCGGGCCTGCCGGCGGGCGGCGGCCTCCTCGATCTTCAGCTTGGGCATGCCGGATTCCACGGCGCGGGTCATGCCGCCCAGCGCCTCGACCTCGTCGATCAGCTTGCGCGCCTCGGCGGCCAGGCTGTGGGTCAGGTGCTCGACATAATAGCTGCCGCCCAGCGGATCGACGACGCGGGGGATGCCCGTCTCCTCGGCGATGATGAGCTGGGTGTTGCGGGCGATGCGGGCGGAGAAGGGCGTCGGCAGGCCCAGCGCCTCGTCGAAGCTGTTGGTGTGCAGCGACTGCGTGCCGCCCAGGATGGCGGCCAGCGCCTCGACCGTCGTGCGGACGATGTTGTTGTAGGGGTCCTGTTCGGTCAGCGAGACGCCGGAGGTCTGGCAGTGCGTGCGCAGCGCCAGCGAGCGGGCGTCCTTCGGCTGGAAGTGGGTCTGCATCAGCTCGGCCCAGAGCAGGCGCGCGGCGCGCAGCTTGGCGACCTCCATGAAGAAGTCCATGCCGATGCAGAAGAAGAAGGACAGGCGCGGCGCGAACCTGTCCACGTCCAGCCCCTTGGCCAGGGCGGCGCGCACATATTCCAGCCCGTCCGCCAGGGTGAAGGCCAGCTCCTGCACCGCCGTCGCCCCCGCCTCCTGCATGTGGTAGCCGGAGATCGAGATGCTGTTGAACTTCGGCATGTGGGTCGCGGTGTACTCGATGATGTCCGCGATGATCCGCATGCTGGGTTCGGGCGGATAGATGTAGGTGTTGCGGACCATGAACTCCTTGAGGATGTCGTTCTGGATGGTCCCGGAGAGCTTGGCCTGCGCCACGCCCTGCTCCTCCGCGGCCACGATGTACATGGCCATGATGGGCAGCACGGCGCCGTTCATGGTCATGGACACCGACATCCGGTCCAGCGGAATGTCGTCGAAGAGGATCTTCATGTCCTCGACCGAATCGATGGCGACGCCGGCCTTGCCCACGTCGCCGACGACGCGCGGATGGTCGCTGTCATAGCCGCGGTGCGTGGCCAGATCGAAGGCCACCGACAGCCCCATTTGCCCGGCTTTCAGATTCGCCTTGTAGAATGCGTTCGATTCTTCGGCCGTGGAAAACCCGGCATACTGACGTATGGTCCAGGGCTTGACGGTGTACATCGTCGCCCGCGGACCGCGCGTGTAGGGGGGGAAGCCGGGCAGGCCGGCATCCTCCAGGGCTTCGAGATCGGCCGCCGTGTAGAGGGGTTTGATGGCTATGCCTTCCGGCGTCGCGCTGACCAGACTGTCCAACGGGCGCCCCTCTTCGCGGGACAGGTCCTTGGCGGCCAGGGTTTCCCAATCGGCGATAGTCTTCGGCGGGAAGACGGACATCACGGCAGCTCCTCGACACCCGCGCGTCACCACGCGGCTATGCACCAAGGAACAGGGCGGCCGGGACGCGCGGGGGCGCCACTATAGTCCCGGCCGTATCGGCTTGTCACGGCGGCAACACCGCTCTGCCACACCCCCGCATGGCCGGCATGTGCTCTCCGGGAAGCTGGCAGAGGGTTGGTTTTCAAAGGAAACCGGCTGGGTTTACGAGAAATGTTGCCTCATACTAGTGAAGGCCATATGATAGGCTTAAATCTACAGTTAATAGAACAGTGATTGCGGATTTCTCGTCATGGCAGCAAAGCGGCGCCCTTCAGCCCATCCTGATGCCCTCGCCCCCGACGCCATGCGGTCAATCTGCAAGAACGTCACGGTCGCCGGGCGCCGCACCAGCGTGCGGATGGAACCCATCATGTGGCAGTGTCTTGACGAGATCTGCCGGCGGGAGGGGCGGACGGTTCATGAGATCGTCACCCTGATCGACCGTCTGCGCGGCGACGGCGGCCTCACCGCGGCGCTGCGCATCTTCCTGGTCGGCTACCTGCAACAGGCTGCCAGCCGCTCGCCCGGCCTGCTGTCCACGGCCGCTGCCGGAACAACTGCCGCCGGAGCCACGGCTGCCGGGCCGCGGCCGGCGCCGCACCCGATCCTGGGGATGTCCGACGAAGCGGCCGGGTACAATCCCGGCGCCCGCCGCTACAGCCCCGCCTTCGAGGATGCGATCCGCATCTTCGATACGCTGGACGACTGATCCTTCCGGCAACTTCTGGCTGCGCTGCCCCCGGTCCGCCGGTGTGCGACCCCTGCCTGCGCGCAGCCCGGCCCGCGCGCGCCTCTTGCTGCGCGCGTCCCCTCCCCGCGCGGCTGCGTGTCTCCTCCCCGCGCGGCTGCGCGTCCCCTCCCCGTGCGCGCCCGGATGCGGTAGGGTGCGCGTTTCCCGACCCGAACGGCCCGGTCCATGCGAACCCATTCCGATTTTCCGAACCTCTTCGTCCTCGACCACCCGCTGATCCAGCACAAGCTGTCGCACATGCGGGACCGGCAGCGCTCCACCATGGGCTTCCGCCAGCTCCTGAAGGAGATCGCGCTGCTCATGGGCTACGAGATCACGCGCGACCTGCCGCTCACCACCGAGACGATCGAGACGCCGCTCTGCACGATGGAGGCGCCGGTCATCGAGGGCAAGAAGCTGGCCATCGTGCCGATCCTGCGGGCCGGCCTGATCATGGCGGAAGGGCTGCTGGAACTGGTGCCGGCGGCGCGCGAGGGGCATATCGGCCTCTACCGCGACCACGACACCAAGATGCCGGTGGAATATCTGGTGAAGCTGCCCGACCCGACGGGCCGCCGCTTCATCCTGGTCGATCCCATGCTCGCCACCGGCAATTCGGCCGTCCACGCGGTGGACGTGCTGAACCGGCACGGCGTGCTGGACGCGCAGATCCGCTTCATGGCGCTCGTCTCCGCCCCGGAGGGGGTGCGGACCTTCCATGCCGCGCATCCCACGGTGCCGGTCTTCACCGCCGGGCTGGACAGCCACCTGAACCCCAACGCCTACATCGTCCCCGGCCTGGGCGACGCCGGCGACCGGCTGTTCGGCACGAAGTAGGCCCCGGCCCGGGCCGACGCGCTTCTCCTTGCCACCCGTGGGGGACCTGCGGCACACCTGCCGCCGGCATGCCCCCACGGGAAGAGGCTCCATGAAGCGCGTCCTGCTCGGATTTCTGGCCTTCGCCCTCCTGATCGTCGCGGCCACGGCGGTCTGGCTCTACACCCCCGACCTGCCGCGGGAGGAGGTGGAGGCGCTCTACCTCCGCGACCCCGGCGACTACCGCGAGATCGGCGGCCAGCGGCTGCATGTCCGGGTCGAGGGCGCGGGCCCGGCCCTCGTGCTGATCCACGGCTTCGGCTCCAGCCTGCTGACCTGGGACGCCTGGGCGCAGGATCTGGCGAAGGACCACACGGTGGTCCGCTTCGACCTGCCCGGCCACGGCCTCTCCGCCCCCGCCCCGGACGACGATTACGGCATCGAGCGCAGCGTCGCCCTGATCGGCGACCTGCTGGACGCGCTGGGGCTGGAGCGCGCCACCCTGGTGGGGAACTCCCTGGGCGGGCTGGCCGCCTGGCGCTTCGCCGCCGCCCGTCCGGAGCGGGTGGAGAAGCTGGTGCTGATCGCCGCCGGCGGATTCGTGCCGCCCGGGGTCGCCTACGGCCAGCGGATCGAGGTGCCGGCCGCGTTCCGGGCGATGCGCTCGGTCCTGCCGGAATCCATGGTGCGGGCCAGCCTCGCCAGCATGTACGGCGACCCCGGCCGGCTGGACGCCGGCACGGTGCGCCGCTACTGGACCATGATGCGCGCGCCGGGCGTGCGCGACTCCCTGGTCCGGCGCCTGGAGGATTTCACGACCGAGGATCCGGTGCCGCTGCTGGCCCGCATCCCGGCGCCGACCCTGGTGATGTGGGGCGCGCGCGACGTCATGGTCCCGGCGACCGACGCCGCCCGTTTCGCCGACGCGCTGCCCGACGCGCGGGTGGTGATCTGGCCGGATCTGGGCCATGTCCCGATGGAGGAGGCGCCGGAACGGACCCTGGCGGACCTGCGCGCGTTCCTGTCCGGGGCGCCGGCAGGGACCGCCCCCGCTCCCGTCCCCTGATCCCGCCCCCTGATCCCGCCCCTGACCGCCGCCTTCGATCTGAGCGTGACCTGAGCGGGACCCGGCCGGACCCTGAGAGGGCGCCCCCGGCCGGGCGCCCGGAAGGTGGGGCGGAGGCATCGCGGGGCTGTACCGCACCCGCAAACCCTGTTTAGACTGCGCGCCGACCGGCCGGGGCGTGGTTTTCCGTCCCGGCCGCACCGGAAAGAACAACAAACCGTCCCGCAGGGGGCAATTTCAGCTTGGGGAACGTGATCATGACCCTTCGCCGTCTCCTTCCGCCGCGTCCCGGGGCTGCGCTGCGCCTCGCCGCCGCCGCGCTGGCGCTGGCCGCCGGCCTGACCGCCGCCGGCGGGGCCTCGGCGCAGCAGTCCACCCTGGACCAGATCAAGCAGCGCGGCGTGCTGCGCTGCGGCGTGAACACCGGCCTCGCCGGCTTCAGCACCCCGGACAGCCAGGGCCGCTGGACCGGCCTGGACGTGGATGTCTGCAAGGCGATCGCCGCCGCCGCGCTGGGCGACGCCGGCAAGGTCCATTACGCCCCGCTGTCGGCGCAGCAACGGCTGACGGCGCTGCAATCGGGTGAGGTGGACATCCTCTCGCGCAACACGACCTGGAGCCTGTCGCGCGATACCCAGGGCATGAATTTCGGCCCCGTCGTCTATTATGACGGCCAGGGCTTCATGGTGCCGAAGGCGCTGGGCGTGACCAGCGCCAAGCAGCTCGACGGCGCCACCGTCTGCGTGCAGACCGGCACCACGACCGAGCTGAACCTCGCCGACTACTTCGCCGCCAACCGGATGAGCTTCAAGCCGGTGGTGATCGAGTCCTTCGACGAGGTGGTGGCCGCCTTCTTCTCCGGCCGCTGCGATGTCTTCACCACCGACGGCAGCCAGCTCGCCAGCGTGCGCGCGGTCAGCGCCGCCACCCCGGACGACTACGTGATCCTGCCGGAGATCATCTCCAAGGAACCGCTGGCCCCGGTGGTGCGCCATGGCGACGACCAGTGGTTCGACATCATGAAGTGGACCGTCTACGCCCTGCTGGAGGCGGAGGAGAAGGGCATCACCGCCGCCAACGTGGACGAGAAGAAGAAGAGCGCCGATCCCACCGTGCAGCGCCTGCTGGGCGTGCAGCCCGGCATGGGCCAGGCCCTGGGCCTGGACGACGGCTGGGCCTACCGCGCGATCAAGGCGGTGGGCAACTACGGCGAGGTGTTCGAGCGCAACGTCGGCAAGGCCACGCCGCTGCGCCTGGAGCGCGGCCTGAACGCGCTGTGGACGAACGGCGGCCTGATGTACGCCCCCCCGGTCCGCTGAACGGGGCGGGACCGTGACCTCATCGGCTCCGCGTGATGCCGCCGCGCCGCCGGTGCGGCGGCGGCTGTCGTTGAACGACCCCTTCGTCCGCGCCGTGCTCTGGCAGGTCGCGGCGGCCCTGCTGCTGGGCCTTGCGGCCTGGTATCTGGTCTCCAACACCATGGAGAACCTCGCCCGGCAGGCGGTCGCCACCGGCTACGGCTTCCTCGGCATGCCCGCCGGCTTCCATGTCGGGGAGGCGCCGATCCCCTATTCCCCGACCGATACCTACGGCCGGGCCTTCCTGGTCGGCATCCTGAACACGCTGAAGGTGGCGGCCATCGGCATCGTGCTGGCAACGGTGCTGGGCGTGCTGCTGGGCATCGCCCGGCTGTCGGGCAACTGGCTGGTGGCGAAGCTGTCGGCCGGCTATGTCGAGGTGGTGCGCAACGTGCCGCTGCTGTTGCAGCTCTTCCTCTGGTACGGGCTGCTGACGGAGGCGCTGCCGGGGCCGCGGCAGGCGCTGGAGCCGCTGCCGGGCATCTTCCTCTCCAACCGGGGCCTGAAGCTGCCGGCCCCGGGGGAGGGCGGCGGCTGGGAGCTGGCGCTCTATGCGCTGCTGGCCGGCATCGCGCTGACGGCGGCGCTGTCCGCCTGGAGCCGGCGGCAGCAGGCGGCCACGGGCCGGCGCCTGCCCATGGGCGCCATCGGCACCGGGCTGGTGGCGGGCCTGCCGGCGCTGGTGCTGCTGGTGCTGGGCGCCCCGCTGGACGTGCCGGAGCTGCGCGGCTTCAACTTCGCCGGCGGCGCCACGTTGACGCCGGAACTGTCGGCCCTGCTGTTCGGGCTGGTCGCCTACACCGCCGCCTTCATCGGCGAGATCGTGCGCAGCGGCATCCTGGCGGTGCCGCAGGGCCAGACCGAGGCGGCCCGCGCGCTGGGCCTGTCGGGCGGGCAGACGATGCGGCTGGTGGTGCTGCCGCAGGCGCTGCGGGTGATCGTGCCGCCGACCACCAGCCAGTACCTGAACCTGACCAAGAACAGTTCGCTGGCGGTGGCGATCGGCTATCCCGACTTCGTCTCCATCGTGAACACGACGATCAACCAGACCGGCCAGGCGCTCGAAGGCGTGGCCGCCGTCATGGCCGTGTATCTGACGATCAGCATCGCCCTGTCGCTGCTGATGAACTGGTACAACGCCCGGATCGCGCTGAAGGAGCGGTGAGATGACCCAGGAGCACGCCGCCGCCCCGGTCGCGCCGCCGCGGCCGCCGCGGTCCGGTCCCCTGGCCTGGATGCGGGCCAACCTGTTCTCCACCTGGTACAACGCGCTGCTGACCCTGCTGGTGCTCTGGGTGGCGGCGCAGGCGCTGCCGGGCGTCATCGCCTGGGCCCTGCGCGATGCCGTCTGGGTCGCGGACGATGCCGCGGCCTGCCGGCAGGCGGGCGGGGCCTGCTGGGCCTTCATCGCGGAGAAGGCCCGCTTCATCCTGTTCGGCACCTATCCCTACCAGCAGCACTGGCGGCCCGCCGTCGCCATGCTGGCGGTGATCGCCATGTTGCTGGCCTCGGCCGACCGCCGGCTCTGGGGCCGGCCGCTGCTGCTGGTCTGGGGCCTGGGGCTGGGCGTCGCGGGGGCGCTCATGTTCGGCGGCTTCGCCGGGCTGGACTACGTGCCGACGGCGCGCTGGGGCGGTCTACCGCTGACGCTGGCGCTGGCCGTGGTCGGGCTGGCCGTGGCCTTCCCCTTCAGCATCCTGCTGGCGCTGGGCCGCACCGGCGACCTGCCCGTGGTGAAGGCGATCTGCGTCGTCTACATCGAGGCGGTGCGCGGCGTGCCGCTGATCAGCATCCTGTTCATGGCCAGCGTGATGTTCCCGCTGTTCCTGCCGCAGGGCGTGACGGTGGACAAGCTGCTGCGGGCGCAGGTCGGGCTGATCCTGTTCGCCGCCGCCTATCTGGCCGAGGTGGTGCGCGGCGGCCTCCAGGCCATCCCCAAGGGCCAGTACGAGGCGGCGGCCGCGCTGGGGCTGGGCTACTGGCAGCGGACCCGGCTGATCATCCTGCCGCAGGCGCTGGGGCTGGTGATCCCGCCGCTGGTCAACACCTTCATCGGCTTCTTCAAGGACACCAGCCTTGTCATCATCATCGGGCTGATGGACCTGCTCTCCACGGCCAAGACGGCGCTGACCGACCCGGCCTGGCGCGGCTTCTACAAGGAAGCCTACCTGTTCGTGGCCGCGATCTACTTCACCTTCTGCTTCGCCCTGTCGCGCTACAGCATGCATCTGGAGCGCACCTTCTCGAAGGGGCGCAAGCGGTGACCGGATACCCTTCGGCCTTCGCCGCCTCTCCCGTTTCCCGCCCTCCCGTTTCCCGCCGAGCCGACACCGCACCGGAGCCGCCCCGATGACCGCCCTTCCGACCCCCGTCACCCTGGCCCCCGGCGAGCCGATCATCGAGCTGCGCGGCGTCAACAAGTGGTACGGGGACTTCCATGTCCTGCGCGACATCGACCTGACCGTGGCCAAGGGCGAGCGCATCGTCATCTGCGGCCCCTCGGGGTCGGGCAAGTCCACCCTGATCCGCTGCATCAACCGGCTGGAGGAGCATCAGGCCGGGCGCATCGTCGTGGACGGGATCGAGCTGTCCAACGACGTGCGCAACATCGAGGCGATCCGCCGCGACGTCGGCATGGTGTTCCAGCAGTTCAACCTGTTCCCGCACCTGACGGTGCTGGAGAACTGCACCCTCGCCCCGGTCTGGGTGAAGAAGACCCCGCGCGCCGAGGCCGAGGCGCTGGCCCTGCGCTATCTGGAGCGGGTCCGCATCCCCGAGCAGGCGAACAAGTTCCCCGGCCAGCTCTCCGGCGGGCAGCAGCAGCGCGTCGCCATCGCCCGCGCGCTCTGCATGAACCCCAACATCCTGCTGTTCGACGAGCCGACCAGCGCGCTCGATCCCGAGATGGTGAAGGAGGTGCTGGACGTGATGACCGATCTCGCCCAGGGCGGCATCACCATGCTGGTGGTGACGCACGAGATGGGCTTCGCCCGCCAGGTCGCCGACCGCGTGATCTTCATGGACCGCGGCGAGATCGTGGAGCAGGCCCCGCCGGAGGAGTTCTTCGGCGCCCCGAAGAACGAGCGCACCCGCCTGTTCCTGGGCCAGATCCTCAGCCACTGACGCGGGGCCGCCCGGGGCCGTCTTCTGCCGGGGGCCGTCTGCCCGTCCCGGCTGTGCGAGTTCCGGGAAGTGGCCGTGGCGGGCTTCCGCCCTTCCGGATGGTTACCGGAGAGTAAAACCCTCATCCTCCTGCGGTTTTGTCTTCCGCGGGACGGCATAGTATTGAAGAGGGGGCGGCCGTGTCCGGGCATGGAAATGCTGCGCTGCGGTCGTCCGCTGGCGCTGCCCCGGATTTCATCCGCAGAACTTCACATCGGGGACATGCGCCTGTCACGGGAGCGGGGCATGGTGCCGGCGACGGCACGGGGGACCGTCCGGGTGGTGGGGGCCGCCGATCCAGCGGGCATGAGCCCAGGGAGCACGAGCATGGAACGCGAACCGACTCTGTCCGAGATGCTGGACGATCCGCTGGTGCGGCTTGTGATGGCGCGCGACGGCGTCCGCCCGGACGAGGTCCGGACCCTGATCGCCGCCACCGCCGCCCGCCTCGCCGCCCGCTCCGCCGCCCGCTCCGCCGACGCCCACCCCTCCGCGGAAACGGCCGCCCCCGCCGCCTCCGGGCTTGCCGCCTGACGGCCCGGCGGTTGACTCCGCCGGGTTGCGTAAATACATTTCCGTCAATACGACGGGGTGGCGGACCGCGGCTGGATGCGCTGGACATGGGATCCTGTGAAGGCGCGCCGGAACCTGCGGGTCCACAGGGTTTCATTCGAGCTGGCGGCGCTCGCCCTGGGGGATCCCCATCTGGCGACACAGCCTGACCCGCATCCCGACGGCGACCGCTGGACCACGCTGGCCGGTATCGCCGGGGTGGTTCTCTTCATCGTCCATACCTGGCCCGATGAGGATGATCCCGATCCCGTCGGCCGCATCATCTCCGCCCGGCGGGCGACATCGCATGAAAGACGGGCCTATGAAGAAGAACAGGGCTGACGCCGCCCCCGCGGTGCCCGCTGCCGATCTCCCGGATCAGCTCCGCGATCAGCTCCGGGCGCTCGCGGCCCTGCGGGACGAGGAGATCGACCTGACGGAGATGCCGGAGGTCCGCGACTGGTCCCAGGCGCGGCGCGGCCCGCCGTCGCTGTACCGCCCTGTCAAGGAGGTGGTGACGATCCGGCTCGACGCCGACGTGCTGCACTGGTTCCGCGACCATGCCGCCGGCGGCCGGGGCTACCAGACGCGCATCAACGCCGCCCTGCGCGCCTACATGGACCAGCACCGCAACGACTGACCGGCGGACGTTCCGGGCGGCTCGCCCCCCCTACAGCCGCTCCCGCCCGATCCAGACGCGGTTGAGCGTGCGGGTGCCGAGGTCGGGGGCGGGGCGGCCGTCCAGGCGGGCGCGGGCTTCGTGATAGGGGGCGACGAAGCGCAGCCGGTCGGGCAGCCGCGGATAGCTGCGCCGCACCCAGTCCAGCGCCCGCTCCGCCCGGCGCCGCTCGCGCTCCCCAAGCACCAGCCCGAAGCCGTCGCGCAGCCGTTCCGGCAGCAGCAGGGCCGTCACGTCCAGGAACCAGCCCGGCATCCGCAGCCAGGGCCGGCGGCCCCGGAACAGGCTGTCGGCGACATGGCGCGCCTCGGGCGTCACCGTCAGCAGCGGCCCGTCCCAGGCGGCGCGGCAGCCGGCCTGGAACGCCGCCCAGTCGGGCGGCAGGTCCTCTGCCCGGATGCCGAACAGCCGGGCCAGCCGGCGCTGCTCCCGCCAGTAGAGCGCGCGGCGCTCCGCCGGCAGCGGCGGCAGCACGAGGTCGTGGACCAGCAGCGCCGTGTCCGCCAGGGTGGCATGCACCCAGGCCAGCGCCGCCGGGTCGTTCGCCCGGTAGGGGGAGCCGGCGGCGAACGGCCCCGCCGCGTCGGGCAGCCGGCCGGTCACGGCCGCGTGCCGCCGGTGCAGCCGCCGGGCCGCGGCCTCCGCCTGGGCCACGCTGCCGAACACCATCGCGAAGACGATACCGAAGGTGCGGTGGAAGCGGCCCAGCGGGTCGTCCAGCGCCACCGAATGGGCCGCCACGCCGGCCGCCACCCAGGGGTGCGCCAGTTGCAGCAGCAGGGCGCGGCCCGCCCCCAGGAACAGCAGCGCCTCCCGGTCCACCTGCCAGAGCGCGCCGTCCGGATCGAACAGGCCGGCGGGATCGCCCGGACCCTCCGCCGCCGCCGCGCGCAGCAGCGCTTCCAGGTCCGTCGCCGTGACGGGACCGGGGTCGGGGCCGGAAGGGGGCGGATGGTCGGGCGGCATGGTCTCCCGCGGGAAGGGCTTGCCAGCAAGGATGGGGCCGGTCCTGCCTCCGTCCACCGGCCCTGTCCGGCGCAATGGGGGAGGGCCCCCGCCCGGCCCGCGCTCCCGCCCCTGGTCGCGGCCGGCGGAAGGGGGCATACAGGAAGGGACCGGACGCCCCGGCGTCCGGAAAGCAAGAGACGACGAACGGGAAGGCGCAACGACGATGCTCGAACTTCTGGCGAGGCCGCGGCGCGCGGCGCTCCTGGCCCTGACCCTGGCGGCGGGGCTGGCGCTCACGGCGGCCGCGACGGCGGCGGAGGCGCCGGTCGCCCAGCCGGGCCGCGGCGACCGGCTGGTCGGCCCCAACTTCCAGGGCCGCAGCGAGATCATCGCCCGCAACGGCATGGCCGCCACCAGCCAGCCGCTGGCGACCCAGGTGGCGCTGGACATCCTCAAGGAAGGCGGCAGCGCCGTCGATGCGGCCATCGCCGCCAACGCCGCGCTGGGCCTGATGGAGCCGACCGGCAACGGCATGGGCGGCGACCTGTTCGCCCTGGTCTGGGACCCGAAGGAAGGGAAGCTCTACGGCTACAACGGCTCCGGCCGGTCGCCGCGCGGCCAGACGCTGGAGCAGCTCAAGGCGCGGCTGGGCGGCCGCGACAGCATTCCCGGCTTCGGCAGCCTGCCGGTCACCGTGCCGGGGGCGGTGGACGGCTGGTTCGCGCTGCACGGCCGCTTCGGCCGGCTGCCGATGCAGCAGGTGCTGGCGCCGGCCATCCGTTATGCGCGCGAGGGCTTCCCGCTGTCGCCCTTCATCGCCCAGGGCTGGGCGCGCAACGTCGCCCGGCTGGCCGCCCAGCCGGACGTGGAGGAGACGGAGAACATGCTCCGCACCTTCACCCGCGACGGCAGGCCGCCCGTGGCCGGGCAGATGTGGAACAACCCCGATCTGGCGGACACGCTGGAGACGCTGGCGAAGGGCGGGCGCGACGCCTTCTACAAGGGCCCCGTGGCCCGCACCATCGACGCCTACATGAAGCGCATCGGCGGCGCGCTGCGCTATGAGGACTTCGCGGCCCACCAGGGCGCCTGGGTCGAGCCGGTCAGCACCTCCTACCGCGGCTACGATGTCTGGCAGATCCCGCCCAACGGCCAGGGCCTTGCCGTGCTCCAGATGCTGAACATCCTGGAGGGCTACGACCTCAAGGCCATGGGCCACAACTCGGCCGACGCCATCCATGCGATGGTGGAGGCGAAGAAGCTGGCCTTCGCCGACCGCGCCCGCTACTACGCCGACCCCGATTTCGCCGCCATCCCGCTGAAGACCCTGGTCGCCAAGGACTATGCCCGGGACCGCCGCGGCCTGATCCGGATGGACCGGGTGGCGACGGAGGTGCCGGCCGGCCGCATGCCGGAAAGCCACGACACCATCTACCTGACCACGGCCGACCGGGATGGCATGATGGTCAGCCTGATCCAGTCCAACTACCGCGGCATGGGCTCCGGGCTGGTGCCGGACGGGCTGGGCTTCATGCTCCAGGACCGCGGCGAGCAGTTCAGCCTGGAACCGGGCCATCCCAACGTCTACGCGCCGGGCAAGCGGCCCTTCCACACCATCATCCCCGGTTTCGTCACGAAGGACGGCAAGCCCTGGCTCGCCTACGGCGTCATGGGCGGGGCGATGCAGCCGCAGGGGCATGTGCAGGTGCTGGTCAACATGATCGACTTCGGCATGAACGTGCAGGCCGCCGGCGACGCCGCCCGCTGGCAGCACGACGGCAGTCCGGAGCCGGTCAGCGGCCCGGCCGCCGCCATGACGGATGGCGGCGTGCTCTGGCTGGAGGGCGGCATCGACCCGGCCGTGCTGGCGGAGCTGACGCGCCGCGGCCACGCCGCCTCGGTCCGCCCCGGCACCCATTACGGCAGCTACGAGGCGATCCAGCGCGACCCGGTGATGGGCGTCTATCGCGGCGCCACGGAGATGCGGGTGGACGGCCACGCGGCGGGGTACTGAGTCCGCGGACCGGCCGGCAGGCGGGGGGTACAGGGGCGGTGGAAACGGTTTCCCGGGCTGGGCGGCCCTGCCCCCTGTGCCGCCCCTGGACCGCTCCCCTTCGCCGGTGACTGGTCATATGCGTGCCCGCATGAATATTCACGGAAACAATGGGTCTTTGTCACGGTGCACGACCAGAATGGGAATTCCGGATAGTTTTCTGGACTGATATAGTTCGCACGGGAGGGTGGTTTCTTGCTGGAGCTGCCACCGAAGCGATAACCCGTCCGGGAATTCCATCATGAGCATGGTCACTGGTTCCCTTGAAGCCCTGCGCGCCCAGGTGGGGCGGCTCATCCACGCCCTTGATCCGCGGGAAATGCTCGATGCCGTCCCGGCCGGCGATGCCGCGGCCGATCCGTTGCCGCCCCCCCTGGACGGGCCGCCGCTCTCCCCGGACCTGTCCGGCATCGGGGCGGAACCCGGCCGGACGGAGATCGTCTTCATCGACACCGGCGTGAAGGACTGGCAGGTCCTGCGCGACGCCGTGAAGCCGGGGGTGGAGGTCGTGCTGATCGACTCCGCCCGCGACGGCCTGACCCAGATCGCGGACGCGCTGGCCGGCCGCACGGGGATCGACGCCATCCACATCATCAGCCACGGCGACGACGGGCGGCTGACGCTCGGCAACGCGATGCTCAGCCCGCAGGGGCTGGAGGCGCGCGGCGACCAGCTCGCCGCCATCGGCTCGGCGCTCGACGCGGACGGCGACATCCTGCTCTACGGCTGCGACCTCGGCGCCGGGACGGAAGGCGACGCCCTGCTGGGCGCGCTGGCGCGGGGCACCGGGGCGGACGTCGCCGCCTCCACCGACATTTCGGGCGGCACCGCCGTCGGTGGTGACTGGGACCTGGAGAAGACCCTGGGCGAGGTCGGCACCGTTTCCGTGCTGACCGCCGCGGCGGACGATTACGGCCACCGGCTCGCGGCGACGACGCTCAGCGCCGGTGACATCGCCATCATCGGCGCCAACATGGACACCGGGACCTACGCCAACACCTTCGCCTTCGTCGTGCTGCGCGACATCGGTTCGGGCACGGTCGTCCACTTCACCGATGCCGGCATCGATTCCAATGGCGCCTTCACGGTCAATGCCTCGAACGAAGGGCACATGACCTGGACAACGCAGACCGACATTGCGGCCGGCAGCGTCTTCATCGCTACCGGCTCCACCACCGGCACCGGCACCCTGACGGACGAGGCGGGCAACGCCGTCACCGGCGTTACGGGCAGCATCGGCGGGACATCGGGCACCTGGAACAGCAACGGCGATCAGGTCTTCGTCTACCAGGGCACCGCTGGCACCGTGTCCGGCGCCACCTTCCTCTTCGCCTTCAACAGCGGACAGACTTCCGCAAACTATCCGGCCAACGGTTCCTGGGCGTCCAGCGACAACACCGACCAGCGTGTCTCCTACGCCCCGCCGGGTCTGGGGACCCAGTATCATGTCGTCCTGACCGCAACGGCCGTAACAGGAACGACCGTCGGCGGCATCCCCTACGGCTACGACAATCTGCGCTACAACGGGATCACCACGGGCGATGCGACCAGCCTGCTGACCGCCATCACCGACCGCACGAACTGGATCGGCAGCGACTCGGCGAACTACGATTTCGTCACGGACTTCCCTAACTTCACCATCGCCGACCTGACCCCGCCCTCGGTCCAGACCATCGCCCTTGCCGGCACCCCGGCAGGGAATGCCACCTCGATCAGCTACACCGTCACCTTCAGCGAAAGCGTGACGGGCGTCGATGCCGGGGACTTCACCCTGACGAAGACCGGCACGGCGGACGGCAGCATCGCCAGCGTCACCGGCTCCGGCAGCAGCTACACCGTTACCGTCAACGGCATCAGCGGTGACGGCACGCTGCGGCTGGACCTGAACGGCAGCGGCACCGGCATCGTGGACGGGGCGGCCAACGCCATCACCGGCGGCTTCACCACGGGCGGCACCCACACGGTGGATCAGGTGGCGCCGTCGGTGCAGACCATCGCCGTCGCCGGCACCCCGGCGGCGACCGCGACCTCGATCACCTACACCGTCACCTTCAGCGAGAACGTGACGGGGGTCGATACCGGGGACTTCGCGCTGACGAAGACCGGCACGGCGGACGGCAGCATCGCCAGCGTCACCGGCTCCGGCAGCAGCTACACCGTCACGGTCAACAGCATCACCGGCGACGGCACGCTGCGGCTGGACCTGAAGGGCAGTGGCACCGGCATCGCGGACAGCGCCAGCAACGCCGTCAGCGGCGCCTTCACCACCGGCGGCGCCCACACCGTGGACCTGGTCGGGCCGGCCTTCACCTCCGGCACCACCGCCAGCGTGGCGGAGAACGCGACGGCCGTGCAGACGCTGGCCGCCACCGACACGAACGGGCCCGTCACCTACGCCATCGTCGGCGGCGCCGATCAGACACTGTTCAGCCTGACCGGCGCCGATCTGGCCTTCGCGGCGGCACCGGACTTCGAAAGCCCGCAGGACACGGGTGACACCGCCGGCAACAACACCTACGTCGTCACCGTCCGCGCCACCGATTCCGCCGGCAACACGACGGACCGGACGGTCACGGTCACCGTCACCGACGCGAACGAGGCGCCGACCGATCTGGCGATCAGCGCCAGCAGCATCGCCGCCGGCGCCACGGGCGCGAATGCCACCGTGGGGACGCTGACCGGCACCGATCCGGATGCGGGGGACACCCTCAGCTGGTCGCTCGTCAGCGGCACCGGCGACACCGGCAACAACAACTTCGGCATCTCCGGCAGCACGCTGCGCACCGCCGGCACGCTGGCGCCGGGCGTCTATTCGGTCCGTGTCGGTGCGACCGACAAGGGCGGCCTGAGCTATGAGAAGGTGCTGAGCATCACCGTCACCCCGGAGGCGCCCGACACGCCGGACCTGTCGGCCGCCAGCGACACCGGCGTGAGCAACAGCGACAACCTGACCAGCGCCACCAACCTGACCTTCACCGGCGGCGGGGCGGCGGCCGGCGCCACCGTGAGCGTCTTCCATGACGCCAACAACAACGGCAGCTATGACGGGGGCGAGGCGACCGCCACCGCCACCGCCGACGGCACGGGCGCCTGGTCGGTGACGGTCGATGCCTCCGGCATCACGGACGGCAGCCATAACTTCCGCACCATGCAGACCGCCGGCAGCCTGGACAGCGCCGCCTCGGCCCCCCTGGCGGTGACGATCCAGCGCACGCCCCCCACCGTCAGCACGGTGACGCCCGGCACGACGACGGTGACGGAGGCGACGGTCGCCGGCGGCAGCTTCACCGTGGCGGTGACCTTCGATGCCGCGATGGACACCGGCACGGCGCCGACCCTGACCTTCGCCAACCCGGCGGCGGCGGGGCTGGCCTTCGCGTCGGGCGCCTGGAGCAACGGCGACAAGACCTATACCGCCACCTACACGGTCACCGACACGGATGCCGAGATCAGCGGCATCGACATCGAGGTTTCCGGCGCCAAGAACGCGGCCGGCAACACCCTGGCCTCGACCCACACGGCGACGGACGCCTTCGCCATCGACACCAAGGCGCCCACCGCCCCCGGCAGCGCGCCGGACCTCGCGGCGGGGTCCGACAGCGGCAGCAGCAACAGCGACGACATCACCAATGCCACGACGGTGACCGTCACCGGCAGCAATGCCGAAGCCGGCGTCACCGTCACGCTCTATGCGGACGGCGTCTCGCTGGGCACCGCCACGGCGGACGGCAGCGGCGCCTACAGCTTCACGGACATCAGTGTCGGTAGCCTCAGCGGTGCGGTCGTCTTCACCGTCACCCAGGCCGATGCGGCCGGGAACAAGAGCGCCGCGTCCGGCGGCCTGACCGTCACCTTCGACCGCACTGCCCCGACCTTCCTGCCGGGGTCCTCCACCCCGGCCGACAACGCCACCGGCATCAGCCCCGGCAGTGCCATCCAGTTCAAGTTCGCGGAAGCGGTGCAGCGCGGCGCCTCCGGCACGCTGACCCTGACGGGCGATTCCGGCGGTCCGCGCACGATCGCCTTCGACAGCACGCAGCTCTCCGGTTTCGGCACCGACACCATCACGCTGGACCCCGGCGCCGCGCTGGACGTGAACACCACCTATTCGGTGGCGTGGAGCGGCGGCTTCTTCACCGACGCGGCCGGCAACGCCGTCACCGCCATTGCGGACGGCACGACCTTCAATTTCGAGACGGCGCCCGCGCCGGTCATCACCGGGTTCGACAAGACCGCCACCTATGGCGAGAACGCCCTGAACAGCGCCGCCGTGGTGCTGGACGCGGACGCCAGCGTGAGCGACGCCAGCGGCGCCTGGAACGGCGGCTACCTCCAGCTCACCTACGGCAGCGGCGGCACGGCGGCCGACGTGATGACCCTGGTCACCGGCGGCGGCATCACCATTGTCGGCAACCAGATCACCGACGGGGGCAGCGACGTCTACGGCACCATCGACGCCACGCTGAACGGCGCCACCGGGGCCGGCCTGAAGATCGCGCTGACGGCGCTGGCGAACGACGCCATCGTCACGGACATCCTCCAGGCCATCCGGTATCAGAATACCTCCGACACCCCGGCCGCGACCCGGACGCTCGCGCTCGCGCTGAAGAACCAGGGCGGGTACGAGACGACCCTGACCCGCACCATCACCATCACGGCGGAGAACGACGCCCCCACCCTGGGCACCCAGGCCCGCAGCCTGACCGGCGTGGCGGAGAACGTGGCGACGGGCGACAATACGGGCACCACCGTCGCCGACCTGCTGGCATCGGGCAGCGGCACCGTGACCGATCCGGACGGCGACACGCCGGGCATCGCCGTGACGGCGGCCAGCAGCACCGACGGCACCTGGCAGTACAAGGTCGGGGCGGGGAGCTGGACCGCCTTCGGCAGCCCCGGTGAGGGGACGGCCCGGCTTCTGGCCGCGACCGACCTCGTGCGCTTCGTGCCGAACGCCGATTTCAACGGCACCGGCACCGGCCTCACCTTCCGCGCCTGGGACGGCAGCAGCGGCACGGCCGGCGGCACCGCCGACACCACCGGCGCGGGCACCGGCACCTCCCCCTTCTCCGCCGCCACGGCCTCGGCCAGCATCACGGTCACGGCCGTCAACGACGCCCCCTCCGAACCGACGGACGGCGACGTCACGAAGAACAGCGTCGCCGAAGGGGCGACCGCCGGGACCACGGTGGGCATCACCGCCACGGCCACCGATCCCGAGAGCGGCACCATCACCTGGAGCCTGACGGACGATGCCGGCGGGCGCTTCCAGATCAACGCCACCACGGGCGTGGTGACGGTGAAGAACGGCAGCCTGATCGACCATGACACGGCGACCAGCCACGACATCACCGTGAAGGCCACGGACAACGGCACGCCCGCCCAGTCCAGCACCCAGACCTTCACCATCGCCGTCACCAACGCCGCCCCGACCGGGATCAGCGACGGCAACGGTGCCGCCAACACGGTGGCGGAAGGGGCCGCGGCCGGCACCACCGTGGGCATCACCGCCGTGGGCAGCGATCCCGGCGGCGGCAGCCTGACCTACAGCCTGACCGACGATGCCGGCGGGCGGTTCCAGATCAACGCCACGACCGGCGTGGTGACGGTGCTGGACGGCACCCTGCTGGACATCGACGTGGCGGCCAGCCATGGGATCACCGTGCAGGTCACCGACAAGGGCGGCCTCTCCACCACGCAGAGCTTCACGGTCACGGTGGGCAACGTGGCGCCCGGTACCTGGACCGACCAGAACGCCGACGACAACAAGGTGACGGAAGGGGCGGCGACCGGCACGCTGGTCGGCATCACCGCCAAGGCGGTCGATCCCGGCACGGGCACCGTGACCTACAGCCTGTCCGACGATGCCGGCGGGCGCTTCCAGATCGATGCGGCGACGGGCGTCGTCAGCGTGAAGAACGGCAGCCTGATCGACTATGAGACGGCGACCAGCCACACCGTCACCGTGACGGGCACGGACGCCCAGGGGGCCAGCAGCACCCAGACCTACACCATCGACCTCGTGAACGCGGCCCCGACCGGGATCAACGACGGCAACGCCGCCGCCAACACGGTGGTGGAAGGGGCCGCGGCCGGCACCACCGTGGGCCTCACGGCCGTGGGCAGCGATCCCGGCGGCGGCAGCCTGACCTACAGCCTGACCGCCGATGCCGACGGCCGCTTCCAGATCGACGTGGCGACGGGTGTCGTGACGGTGAAGAACGGCACCCTGCTGAACGCCGGTACGGCGACCAGCCATGAGATCACCGTGCAGGTCACCGACAAGGGCGGGCTGACCGCCTCGCAGAGCTTCACGATCGCGGTGACGCAGGCGCCCGATCCGGAGCCGCCGACTCCGCCGGTGGTGGTGATCCCGCCGTCGCCGCCGACCCCGCCGCTGCCGCCCGCGCCGCCGCCGACCCCGGTGCTGCCGGCGCCGCCGCCGGTGGTCCCGGCGACCGGAACGACGA
>NZ_JBHTCM010000006.1:0-273747 GCF_042665545.1 Rhodocista pekingensis
CGCCAACTATCTCAGCAACTCAGGATATGCTTCCGTATAAAACGGAAATGCTCTAGACCGTTCGACCGCGGGACGGAATCCCCCTGCGGGAGCGACACCTTAAATTCACGGGAGGGGACGCCACGGACGGCGCGCCGGAAGGGGCGCGCACAACGAAAATGGGCGCGCCCCGTGAAGGACGCGCCCCGGAAGTAGTGACCGGGTCCCCGGGGGACCCGGAAGCCTGACCGACTAGGCCGCCTGACGGCGCTGCTCGATCGCCTGCACGAACACCCGCGACAGGGTCTCGATGAACTCGGCGAGCTGGTCCTGACCGACCGCGGTGACCAGGAAGCGGTCCACCGCCACCGGCTCCTCGGCCAGCTTGGCGCCGGCCGTGGTCAACGTCTCGGCCGCGGTTTCCGGCGCCGCGACGGTGCGGCCCTTGGCGCGCTCGGCCACGGCCAGGAGCTGCACGCCCTGGGCGATGGCGGCGACGCCCTTGCCGGCGTCCATGAAGCTGCCGATGATGCGGCGGGTGTGCGGGTTGTTCGACAGCTTGGCGACGCTGCGCTCACCGCCCGGCAGCAGCAGCAGGTCGAAATCGGCCGCCAGCACGTCGCCGACATGCTTGTCGGTGGGGAAGTAGTGACCCCAGGCGGCGCCGTGCCAGCCGTTCACGAGGCCCTGTTCGGGAGAGATGATCTTCGGGGCGGCACCCAGCTTCAGGAGGGCGCGCTGCGGCTCGGTCATTTCCAGCTCCTCGAAGCCGTTGGCAACGAGGATGGCGACGGTCTTTCCGGCGAGCGGCTGATCGGTCAATTTTCGTCTCCTTCTTGGTTGGTCCGGCCTTGGTCGGTCCGGCGAAGTCCGGCCCTGGCCCCGGGGTCTCCCCCGACCGGGCCCGGTGCGGCGCCGCCCGTCGGACAGGCGGCGGGCAGCCCACCGGGCTGATGGATCGCAAAGCCCGCAATGCCGGCAGAACGGCGTGTGGCGGGCGGCCGCCCTCTCCGGTCGGCCACGGGAAGGGCGCGGCGAGGCGCCTGTCAAAGCTTGTCGAGCATGGTGCGGTAATTGGAGTGTCTACGGCCTGAGGTCAATCCTCATTTCGGACAGGGCTGGCATCTGAACGTGACGGGACCCGCCAACGGCATGTATTTCCCGCCCCCGCCGCGCACAAGGGGTAGTCCGCGTGACATCCTTGTAATCCTTTTTCCGGGCCGACCGGCGCCACGCCCGGGGCGGGCAGAAGGACGGGCCGGGGACGGAAACGGCGCGTCACGGCAATCGCGGCGGCCGTGGCCCCGACGGGCACAGCCTGCGCGCCGGGATGACCGTCCGCTTCTGAAGGTTAGCGGCCCACCGCCTCGGCCACGCTGGCGAAGCCGTCGCGCTTCAGCAGCGCGGCGAGGTCGGTCTTGATCCGGCGGACCAGGGCCGGTCCCTGATAGGACAGGGCCGTGTAGAGCTGCACGGCCGAGGCGCCGGCGCGGATCTTGGCGTAGGCGTCGGCCCCCGAGGCGATGCCGCCGACGCCGATCAGCGGCAGCCGTCCCCCGGTCAGGCTGCGGAACTCCGCCAGCACGCGGGTGGACGGCGCGAACAGCGGCCGGCCGGACAGGCCGCCCGCCTCCTGCGCCAGGGCCGCCGGGATCTCCGGCGGGCGCGACACGGTGGTGTTGGAGACGACCAGCCCGTCGATCCCGCTCTCCAGCGCCACGGCGGCGATGTCGGCCTTGTCCTCCTCCGTCAGGTCGGGGGCGACCTTGAGGAACAGGGGCGGTTCGGCGCCGGCGGCACGGCGCGCCTCCAGACAGCGGCCGAGCAGGGCGGCCAGCGGCTCCCGCCCCTGCAAGGCGCGCAGGCCCGGCGTGTTGGGCGAGGAGACGTTCACCACCAGATAGGCGGCCAGCGGCGCCAGCCGGCGGATACCGGCGGCATAGTCCGCCGCCGCGTCCTGCTGCTGCTTGTTCTTGCCGACATTGGCCCCGACGATGCCCGGCCGGTCCCGCCGCGCCTGCATCCGGGCGGCGAAGGCGTCCAGGCCCAGGCTGTTGAAGCCGAAGCGGTTGATCACCGCCTCCGCCGCGGGCACCCGGAACAGCCGCGGCCGCGGATTGCCGGGCTGCGGCAGCGGCGTGACCGTGCCGCATTCGACGAAGCCGAAGCCCAGCCGCAGCATGGCGTCCGGCACCTCGGCATCCTTGTCGAAACCGGCGGCGAGGCCGACGGGGTTCGGCAGGTCCAGCCCGCACAGCCGGGTGCGCAGCACCGGATCGTCGGGTCCGGGATCGCCGCCGGCCAGCCCCGAGCGCAGCGCCGACAGCACCAGCGACTGGGCCCGTTCCGGGTCCATCGCCTGAAGGACGGGACGGGCCAGCGGATAGAGGTCGGACAGGCTCACGGCGCGGTCTCCGGGGCGGCATGCGGCGGCACCCGGGGAACCCCGTCGGGTCCCAGCGGCATCGGATCGGCCCGCAGCACGGCCGACACCGGCAGGGCGCCATAGAGATGCGGGAAGAGCTGCCCCCCGCGTGAGGGCTCCCACTTCAGGGCGTCCCCCAGCGGAACCGGATCGACCGTCAGCAGCACCAGCCCCGGCTGGCCGCGGCGGTGCCGCGCGGCGCTTTCCGGAAGCTGGGCGGCGGTGGAGAAATGGATGAAGCCGTCCGCCACGTCCTGCGAGGACCCGGCATAGGCGCCGCGCGCCAGGGCGTCGGTCCATTCCCCGGCCCGGCACATGTGGAAGATCGGTTCGGTCATGGCGCTGTTCTAGCGGAACGCCCCGGGGCTGACCAGCGGGGCCGCTCGCAAATTGCGACCGGACCCCGGCATTCCGATTTTGAACGGTTCCAGATTGCCGGTCAGGACAGGCAGATGCACCGAAAATCAAGAAGTTGCCCGCACGATCCCGCTGGCATCCGGCTTGCTTTCCCCTGCGGCAAAGCAGTGCGGTCCGCTCCGGACCACAAGGACCAGCCCCTAGAAGGATCAGATCATGGGTAATTCCACCACCCTGGAGAACATCCGCCCCGAGATGAGCGAGACCCTGCGCAACGCCCTGGACACGGTGGAGCAGATGGGCATGTACGGCCTGACCGCCGTTCCCGTGAAGCCGACGGCGGAGATGCTGCTGGCCGGCGCGCGGGCGGGCGGGATCGGGGTCGAGACGGCCTGGGCCGTCTATCAGGCGATGCTGAAGGCCGCGGACTGACCGGCCGCCATGGTCACCGGACATCGCCCTATCCTTCGAGGGGCTTCCCCTTCACGGGCGGAAACGGATAAAGTTTTATGCATCGGGTCCCGCGCGGGTCCGGGCGGGCAGAGCCCCGGACCCCGGACGGACGGCGCGACAGAACCCGGTGCCATGCAGTCCAGTGTCACGCGGCCAGGGAACACGCACAAACGAAGCCAGACGCGGGAACACCGTCCAGCCTGCCGTCCCGTGCGGAACGGCAGCTCCCCGGGACGGACAAGGGTGGGAGCCTGACCATGCAGCAGACATCCCCGACGCACCGGTCGCCGCCGACACCGGCCCCGACCTATCAGACAGATCCGACCGGCCGCGACATGCCGGCCGGCAGCCCGCAGCTCCAGGAGGAGCGGCGCGCCGCCAATACCTGCCCCGGCCGCCGGGTCGCCCGGCTGGCCTGGTTCGAGCTGGCGACCGCCGCCACGCATCAGGAACTGCTGGCGGAACTGCATGGCCCGGACGGCGACGGCCCCGACGGCGACAGAACGACGCCCGCCGGAGAGCACTGAGGCTCCCGCCGGGCGCCGCTTCACCACCGGACGCGCCGTCCTGAGGATCAGTCCTTCAGGTCGGCCCAGAGTTCCTTGACCTTGGCGAAGAAGCCTTCGGATTCCGGATGCAGGCCGTCCTGGCCCGCCTTCTCGAATTCCCGCAGCAGTTCCTGCTGCTTCTTCGTCAGGTTGACCGGCGTCTCCACCACCACCTGGATGTAGAGGTCGCCACGGGCCGGGCTGCGCAGCACGCTCATGCCCTTGCCCTTCAGCCGGAACTGGTGCCCGGTCTGGGTGCCGGCCGGAATGGCGATCTTGGCCCGGCTGCCGTCGATGGTCGGCACCTCGACGCTGCCGCCGAGTGCGGCGGTCGTCATCGGGATCGGCACCCGGCATTGCAGGTTGGCGCCGTCGCGCTGGAAGAAGCGGTGCGGCGCGATCGCCAGGAAGATGTAGAGATCGCCCGGCGGCCCGCCGCGCAGGCCGGCCTCGCCCTCGCCGGCCAGGCGGATGCGGGTGCCGTCCTCCACCCCCGCCGGGATGTTGACGGAGAGGGTCTTCTCCTTGCGCACGCGGCCCTGGCCGCCGCAGGTGCGGCAGGGGTCCTTGATCACCCGGCCGACGCCGTGGCAGGCCGGGCAGGTCCGCTCGATGGTGAAGAAGCCCTGCTGCGCCCGCACCTTGCCGTGACCGTTGCAGGTCGGGCAGGCGATCGGGGTGCTGCCGCCCTCGGCCCCGGTGCCGTTGCAGCTCTCGCAGGCGACGGAGGTCGGCACGCGCACCGTGGTGGTGGCGCCCTTGAAGGCGTCCTCCAGGGTGATTTCCAGGTTGTAGCGCAGGTCGGCGCCGCGGTTGCTGGTCTGACCGGCGCGGCCGCGGCCCATGAACTCCCCGAACATCTCGTCGAAGATGTCGGCGAAGCCGCTGCCGAAGTTGAAGTCGAAGCCCGCGGCCCCGGCGCCGGGACCGCCACGGCCGTTCTCGAAGGCGGCGTGCCCGAAGCGGTCGTAGGCGGCCCGCTTCTGGTCGTCCTTGAGGACGTCGTAGGCCTCGCTGATCTCCTTGAACTTCTGCTCGGCGGCCTTGTCACCCTGATTGCGGTCAGGGTGGTACTGCATGGCCAGCTTGCGATAGGCCTTCTTCAGGTCGTCGGCGCCGGCGCCCTTCTGGACGCCCAGCACCTCGTAATAGTCCCGCTTCGACATGGTGGCCCTTACCGTCGCCCTATCCCGTCCTCATGCCACCGCATGGCAGACCGCCCCGCCGTCCGTGGACGGGCGGGGCGATCGCCATGGCGATCGGATGCCGTGGCCGGATCACGCGGACTTCTTGCGGTCGTCGTCGACCTCCTCGAAGTCGGCATCGACCACCTTCTCGCCGCCGGACTCCGACGTGCCGGCATCGCCGCCGGGGGCGCCCGGACCGCCCGTCTCCTGGCCGGCCTTGTAGAGGGCCTCGCCCAGCTTCATGGACGCCTGGGCCAGGGCGTCGGTCTTCGCCTTGATGTCGGCGACGTCATCGGCGGCCATGGCCGTGCGCAGCTCGGCGATGGCGGCCTCGGCGGCGGACTTCTCCGCCCCCGGCAGCTTGTCGCCGTTCTCGGACAGGGTGCGCTCGGTGGTGTGGATCAGGCCGTCGGCCTGGTTCCGCGCCTCGACCAGCTCACGCCGCTTCTTGTCGTCGGCGGCATGCGCCTCGGCATCCTTGACCATGCGGTCGATGTCGGCGTCCGACAGGCCGCCCGAGGCCTGGATGCGGATCGTCTGCTCCTTGCCGGTGGCCTTGTCCTTGGCCGAGACGTTGACGATGCCGTTGGCGTCGATGTCGAAGGTGACCTCGATCTGCGGCACGCCGCGCGGGGCGGACGGAATGCCCATCAGGTCGAACTGGCCGAGCATCTTGTTGTCGGCCGCCATCTCGCGCTCGCCCTGGAAGACGCGGATGGTCACCGCCGTCTGGTTGTCCTCGGCGGTGGAGAAGACCTGCGACTTCTTGGTCGGGATCGTGGTGTTGCGGTCGATCAGGCGGGTGAAGACGCCGCCCAGCGTCTCGATGCCCAGCGACAGCGGGGTGACGTCCAGCAGCAGGACGTCCTTCACCTCGCCCTTCAGCACGCCGCCCTGGATGGCGGCGCCGACGGCGACCACCTCGTCCGGGTTCACGCCGCGGTGCGGCTCGCGCCCGAAGAACTGCTTCACCGTCTCGATGATCTTCGGCATGCGGGTCATGCCGCCGACCAGGATCACCTCGTCGATCTCGCTGGCCTTCAGGCCGGCATCCTTCAGTGCCGCCTTGCAGGGCTCGATCGTGCGGCGGACCAGATCGTCCACCAGGGCCTCCAGCTTGGCCCGGGTCAGCTTGATGTTCAGGTGCTTCGGCCCGGAGGCGTCGGCCGTGATGAAGGGCAGGTTGACCTCGGTCTGCATGGACGCGGACAGCTCGATCTTCGCCTTCTCCGCGGCCTCCTTGAGGCGCTGGAGCGCGAGCCGGTCCTTGCGCAGGTCGATGCCCTGCTCCTTCTGGAACTCCTCGGCGAGGTAGTCGATGATCTTGGCGTCGAAGTCCTCGCCGCCCAGGAAGGTGTCGCCGTTGGTGGACTTCACCTCGAACACGCCGTCGCCGATCTCCAGCACGGAGATGTCGAAGGTGCCGCCGCCCAGATCGTAGACCGCGATGGTGCCGGTGCCCTTCTTCTCCATGCCATAGGCAAGGGCCGCGGCCGTCGGCTCGTTGATGATGCGGAGCACTTCCAGGCCGGCGATCTTGCCGGCGTCCTTGGTGGCCTGCCGCTGGCTGTCGTTGAAGTAGGCCGGGACGGTGATGACCGCCTGGGTGACCTTCTCACCGAGGTAGTTCTCCGCCGTCTCCTTCATCTTCTGGAGGATGAAGGCGCTGATCTCGCTGGGGCTGTACTGCTTGCCGTGGCTTTCGACCCAGGCGTCGCCGTTCTTGCCGCCGACGATCCTGTAGGGGACCAGACCCTTGTCCTTCTGGGTCAGGGGATCGTCGTAGCGCCGTCCGATCAGGCGCTTGATGGCGAAGAACGTGTTCTCCGGGTTGGTCACCGCCTGGCGCTTGGCCGGCTGGCCGACCAGCCGCTCGCCGCCCTGGGTGAAGGCGACCATCGACGGGGTGGTGCGCGCCCCTTCGGCGTTCTCGATCACCTTGGCCTGCGCGCCTTCCATGATGGCCACGCAGGAATTCGTGGTGCCAAGATCGATGCCGATGACTTTGCTCATGATGTGCGACCTCTCGTTTCCGGCAGATCGGCTGCGGCCCGTGCCTGTCCGGCACCACACCGATCCCCCATGCAGCTTCTCACTGACATTGGTCTTCGGGCGGGAGAAGGGAATGCCCCCGCGGACGCAGCAGATATAGGCAGGTGCGGCAAAGGCTGCAACCGCCGCCATGGGGGGCAAGAAAGAGCCGCGGGGGCCGCCCCCGGCGGCGGCGGCGCAGCCTGCCCCCCGGACCGCGCTCCGGCCGCGCTCCGGCCGCCGGTGGCGCCGCCCCGGGACAAGCAGCCGATCCCGGACCGTCACAGACCCGCCAGAATACTCGTGTTAATGGTATATTAATGACCGAATGCCATCCATGGCCATGTAAGAAATGTATCGTTTCCGGTCCCGCCCTGACTGGGATCGGGCAACCCCAATTTCTTCAGGGCCATGCACTTTGGAAGTAAACCGGATACATTATATCTCCCAAATCGATCCGGTTTCGAATATCGTCATCGGGTCAGGCCGCGCGTCCGGCCGGTACGCTTCAGGGGGAAGCAAAAGCTTCGGGGTGGAGCAACGATGACGGAGTCGCGACGCGACATGGCCCTGGCCATCAAACGCTGCCTGGAAAGTCTGGCCGCCGATGCACAGAGCGGGAAACTGCACGAGGTGGCCTATCTGATCGGCATCGCCGCGCTGGCCGCGGAAGATGCCGCCCGCGCCGCCGAGCCCGCGGAGCTGCCGGACGACCTGCTGCACAAGAGCCCGATGGGACACTGTTAGGGCTCCCGGGGCGGGCCAAGTCGGGGGCGGGCCAAGCCGGGGGCGGGACGCACCGGTCCGGGGAGAAGCCCCGGACCGGCCGTCACGATGCGACGGCAGTCCGCCGTCAAGGTATGGCGCGCAGGGCCTTCGCCGCAGCCACCATGGCCGCCAGGGCCGGCTTCACCTCCTCCCAGCGGCGGGTCTTCAGCCCGCAGTCCGGATTGACCCAGATCTGGTCCGGCTTCAGCCGTTCCCGCGCCTTGACGAGCAGCGCGACCATCTCCTCCACGCACGGCACGCGCGGGGAGTGGATGTCATAGACGCCGGGTCCGATCTCGTTCGGATAGCGGTAGCCGGTGAAGGCGTCGAGCAGCTCCATCTTCGAGCGCGAGGTCTCGATGGAGATCACGTCGGCATCCATCGCGCCGATGGCCTCAATGATATCGTTGAACTCCGAATAGCACATGTGGGTGTGGATCTGTGTCTCCGGCCGCACGCCCGAGGCCGACAGCCGGAAGCACTCCACCGCCCAGGCGAGATAGGCGGCCCAGTCGGCGCGGCGTAGGGGCAGGCCCTCGCGGATGGCCGGCTCGTCGATCTGCACGGCCCGGATGCCGGCCCGTTCCAGATCCACCACCTCGTCGCGCAGGGCCAGGGCGATCTGGCGGCAGACGGTGGCACGGGGCAGGTCGTCGCGCACGAAGGACCATTGCAGCATGGTCACCGGCCCCGTCAGCATCCCCTTCACCGGCCGGTCCGTCAGCGACTGGGCATAGCCGGCCCAGTCCACCGTCATCGGCGCCGGGCGCGACACGTCGCCGAAGATGACCGGCGGCCGCACGCAACGCGAGCCGTAGGACTGAACCCAGCCATTGCGGGTGAAGGCGTAGCCGGCGAGCTGTTCGCCGAAATACTGGACCATGTCGTTGCGTTCGAACTCGCCATGGACCAGCACGTCGATGTCCACCGCCTCCTGCCAGCGGATCGCGGCCTCCGTCTCACGCCGCAGGAAGGCCAGGTAGTCCTGATCGGACAGGGTGCCCTTGATATGGGCGGCGCGGGCCTTGCGCACGGCATCGGTCTGCGGGAAGGACCCGATGGTGGTAGTGGGGAAAAGCGGCAGCCCCAGCCGGGCGGCCTGGAGCGGCCGGCGCTCGGCATAGGGCAGCCGCCGGGCCATCTCCGGCGTCACCGCCGCCAGCCGGGCGGCCACGGCCGCGTCGTGGATGCGCGGCGAGGTGCGGCGCGAAGCGACGGTCCGTGCCGCCGCGTCCAGCGCGTCGGCCACGGCCTCCCGTCCCTCCGTCAGGGCCCGGCCGAGCGTGGCCAGCTCCGCCATCTTCTGCACGGCGAAGGCCAGCCATCCGCGCAGTTCGTCGTCGAGGCCCGTCTCCCCCTCGCTGTCCACCGGGACATGCAGGAGCGAGCAACTCGGTGCCAGCAGCAGGCGCTCCGGCCTCAGCCGTTCCGCCACCGGCCCGATCCGGTCCAGAATGGCCGGCAGGTCGGCCCGCCAGACATTGCGGCCGTCGATGACGCCCAGCGACAGGGCCAGTCGGTCCGGCAGCCGTTCCAGCGCACGCTCCAGATCGGCCGCGCCGCGCACGAGGTCGAGGTGCAGGCCGGCGACGGGCAGCGCCAGGGCGGTCTCCAGATTGTCGCCCAGCGGCCCGAAATAGCTGGCGACCAGCAGCTCCAGGCCGGGCGCCGCCGCCGACAGCGCGGCATAGGCGCGGTGCAGGGCGTGGCGCGCGCCGTCGTCGAGGTCGAGCGCGAGGCAGGGTTCGTCGATCTGCACCCACCCGGCCCCCGCCGCCTCCAGACGGCGCAGCACCTCGGCATAGACCGGCAGCAGACCGTCCAGCAGCGACAGCGGCTTCAGGTCCGCATCCTTGGACTTGCCCAGCAGCAGGTAGGTCACCGGACCGATCAGGACAGGACGGGTCTGGATGCCCAGCTCCTTCGCCTCCAGGAACTCATCCACCGGTTTGGTGGAGGCGAGCTGGAAGCGCTGACCCGGTTCGAACTCGGGCACCATGAAGTGGTAATTGGTGTCGAACCACTTCGTCATCTCCTGCGCCGGCAGGCCCTCCCCGGCGGCAGGGGCGCAACCGCCGCCGCTGCGCCCCTGCGACCCGCGCGCCATGGCGAAATAGGTCTCCAGAGGCACCGGTCCGCCGGTCCAGCCATAGAGGGCGGGAACCGCACCGACCATGACGGAGGTGTCGAGGACCTGATCGTAGAGGGAGAAGTCGTTGCTGGGGATGTGCGTGATCCCCAGCGCCTGCTGCCGGCGCCAGTTCTCGGCCCGAAGGAGCCGAGCCGTGGCGAGCAGGTCGGCGGCACCGGTCCGGCCGGCCCAGTAGGATTCCAGCGCCGACTTCAGTTCGCGGCGCGGCCCGATGCGCGGCACACCCATCGTGGCGATGGGCACGGCTGCGCCGGGAAGGATTGGTTGCGACATTGGCATGGACCCCATGGTGGATGGGGGCAAAGGCCATAGCGGACGCGAAGGACAGGCCCGCAGCACCAGAGGACGGTCCGGCGCGGCCTGCCAAGGCGACACACCGGGACACCCCGCCCGTGGACGTTATCTGCCATGGCAGGTCTCCTGGCTCGCGGGTCATCGCCTTCCGCCGGTCTTCCCAGGACCGGTTGGTCCCAGTGACACATGGGGGCGGTCGGCTCGCCGCTGATAGTTGCGGGGGCAGCGCCGGACTTGCACCGGCTTCCCTCTTAGCCCCAGGGCAGCCACAGAGCCGCCTGGAGACCATGGCGGACCGAGCCTAAAGGCTCCCCCGGCCACGGTCAACGACACATAAAGAGTTCTTTATGTCGTTATGTCTGTCCACGGCGGCGGTTCTGCCGGGACCTTCCGGTCTGCGGTTCATTCCAGTACGGGAACATTCCGATCGGGGAACATTCTGCCCTGGGGTCCGGTGCGGGGGGCGCCCTTCACTCCTCGGCGGCGCCGCTGCCGACGATGGCGGTGCGGATCTCCCGCTCCAGCATGGCGAGCGTGGCCTGCGCCGTCTCCCCGCCATGGGCCGCTTCGGTCACGGCGAAGGAGAACAGGGCCAGCGTCGTCTGTCCGTCGCAGGCGGACCCGCGCAGCCAGAGATGGAAGCGCAGGGGCTCCCCGTCCTCCTCCCCGGCGGTGGCGAAGCGGGCCAGCACCTCGCCCTCGTCCAGCCATTCCACGCTGCCCTCGCCGACGCGGCCGTCGGGGCCGTCGGCGAACTGTTCGGCCGTCTGGCGCAGCACGCGGCGGGCGTCGCCGTCATCCTCGGCCCCGCCGTCGGCATAGCTGAAGGCGTGGACCGCCACCCGCAGGGTGCCGGAGCCCTCCTCGTCGCCGGAGAAGACGGCCAGTTCGCCGTCCTTCTCCGCGCTCCAGTCCCAGGGCACGCGGAAGCGGACCAGATCGCCATGGCCGACATTGCGCATGGTCACCCGCTCCACCGGCTCGCTGACCGGCAGCTCGGTGAACTCGATGCGGGCGGCCTCCTCGCCCAGCCGGTCGATCAGCTCGGCCAGCCCGTCCATCTCCGTGCTGCTGTCGGGCACCAGGAGCTGTACCGTCACCACCCGCACATGGTCGGGCGGGCGGAAATCGGCCACCTTCCAGACGAAGACCTGACGGTCGGGCGGCTGCGCCACGGCATAGGCGATCCAGCGCCGGTCGTCGTCCTCGTCCTCCGACGGCGCGATGCCGTGCGGCAGCACGTTCTCCCGGTCCAGATACTGGATCGCCTCCTCGGCGCGGACGCCGTAGGGGTTGCGGTAGGTGGTGAGCGAGATCAGCAGATCGACGGGATGCGCCCCCGGCGACTGGTAGGCCAGCCCGCCATCGTCCCGCGACACGCGGCGCCAGTCGGCGGGCACGCGCAGCCGCACCACCCCGTCGCGCAACGCCACAGGGTTCCAGTCGGCCGCCATCTCGCTGTCCAAGGAATCTTCCCACATGCCCTGGAATCTAGGCAGGAGACCGGGGCGAGTCCATGACCATGGGGCGCCGGTCCCGTTTGCGTGCAGGGCGGGGTGCGCCCGCGGCCGCGGCGCGCTATCGTCGGCCCCGTCTCTTGCCCCCCGTCTCCCGGCCCCGTGGAAGGACCCGGTCCGCCATGCCCAGTCCCCCGAGCCCCGACGGTTTCCGCTACCTGCCCGACCGGCTGGACGCCGCCGCCCAGCAGGCGCTGCTGGAGGCCGTGCAGCAGGTCGCGGCGGCCGCCCCCTTCCAGCGCTACGTGACGCCCGGGCGGGGCCGCCCCTTCAGCATCGACATGACCAATGCCGGCCCGCTGGGCTGGGTATCGGACCGGCGCGGCTACCGCTACAGCCCCGTGCATCCGGCCACCGGCCGGCCCTGGCCGCCGATCCCGGCGACGCTGCTGGACCTCTGGGCCGAGCTGGCGGGCTGGCCGCAGCCGCCGCAATGCTGCCTCGTCAACCTCTACCGCGGCGGCGGCGCCCGGCTGGGGCTGCACCGCGACGAGGACGAGGAGGCGGCCGACGCCCCCATTCTGAACGTCTCCCTGGGAGACACGGCCGTGTTCCGGCTGGGCGGGCGGCAGCGGAGCGACCCGACCCGCAGCTTCATGGTGCCCAGCGGCACGGTCATGGTCTTCGCCGGCGAGGCCCGCGCCGCCTTCCACGGGGTGGACCGCATCCTGCCGGGCAGCAGCACCCTGCTGCCGGAGGGCGGAAGGCTGAACCTGACCCTGCGCCGGGTCACCCCCGGCGACTGACCGGCAACGGCGGGCCGGTGAGGACTGGCCGGGAGGACTGGCCAGCGAGGACTGGCCAGCGAGGACTGAACGGGATGGCTGAACGGCGGGCCGGGGTAGCCCGCCCGCCCCGGCCCCTCCGTCCGATCCTGCGGGCGCGGGCGAACCGAACCGTCTCCGCCGCGTTGTCCCCCCGTACCCGAACCGTCCGGAGGAGCCATGCGGCGCGCCGCCCTGCCCGCCCTCGCGGCAGTCTGCGCCGCCCTCTGCCCCGCCGTCTGCTCCCCCGCCCTCGCGCAGGAGGCGCCGATCCCGCCTGCCGCGGAGGCCCTGCCCGACAGGGTTCTGCACGATGGGATTGGGCGCGACGGGATTGGGCACGACGGGAGCCGGGGGTCCGGCCCGGTGATGCGCGGCCAGTATGTCGTGGTGTCGGGCGCCGGCGCCGGTCTTCGGGGAGCCTGCCTCGTCTGCCACGGGACCGACGGGGCCGGCGATGCCGCCGCCGGGGTGCCGCGGCTGGCCGGCCAGCTCGACTGGTATCTGCACAAGCAACTGGACGACTATGCCCGCGGCACCCGGCCCGACCCGGTGATGGGACCGATCGCCCGGGCGCTGACGGCCCAGGAGCGGGCGGATGTCGCCCTCTACTACGCCATCCAGGCCCCCCCGCCGGGCGCCGGTGGCGGGCTGCCGCTGCCCACGGCGGGCGGCGCCACGACGGCGGGGCCGGCGCGGGGCGAAACGCTGGCGCGGGGCGAAACGCTGGCCCGGCAGGGCGAGCCCCGCGCCGGGGTGCAGGCCTGCGCCGCCTGCCACGGGGCGGCGGGCGAGGGCGTGCCGCCGGGGCTGCCGGCCCTGGCCGGACAGCCGGCCGGCTATCTGGAGGAGCAGTTGCTGCGTTGGCGGGCCGGCATCCGGCGCAACGGCCCCGTGGGCGTCATGGCCCATATCGCCCGGCACCTGCCGCCGGAGGACCTGCGGGCGGTGTCCCGCTACTATGCCAGCCTGCCGCCGGCCCGCGCCGCCGCGGCCCCCGGACCGTAGGGGGCGGCGATGCGGAACGGACACCGGACAGGGCCGCGCCGGACCGGCGGCCGGCGGCGTCGGGACCGGGGCGGCGCCGCGGCGCTCGTCGCCGGGCTCCTGCTGCTGGCCGGCTGCGGCGATCCGATGCCGGTCAACCCGTCGCTGGCCGGGCGGACCGTGCCGGGCGGCGACCCGGGCGAGGGCCGCGCCATCCTGACGGCCGGGACCTACGGCTGCGGCGCCTGCCACGCCATTCCCGGCATTCCCGGCGCCCGCGGCGCGGTCGGGCCGCCGCTGCACGGCATGGCGGTGCGCAGCGTCGTCGCCGGCCGGCTGCCGAACCGGCCCGATACCCTGGTCCACTGGATCCACGCCCCGCAGAGCATCGACCCCCGGTCGGCCATGCCGGATACCGGCATCTCGCCGCAGGAGGCCGCGCATGTGGCGGCCTATCTCTACACGCTGCGGGAGCTGCCGCGATGAGGCCGGGCCTTCTGCCGCCGGGGCCGCCGGGGCCGGTGCTGCGCCTTCTGCTGGGCGGCGGCCTGCTGGGCGGCTGCGACGGCAGCCAGTCCGTGCTGAACCCGCACGGGCCGCAGGCCGAGGCGGTGGCCGTGCTGTCCTGGGTGCTGTTCGGCGGGGCCGCGCTGATCTTCCTGGCGGTGATGGCGATGGTGCTGGCCGGGATGCTGTTCCCCGGCCGGTTCCGCGCCGTCGGTGCGGGCCGGCTGGTGGGGGGCGGGACGGCGTTCACGGTGGCGGTGCTGCTGGTCCTGACCGTCGCCGCCACCCTGGTGGGGGCGAGCGTCACCCGGGTCGGCACCGGCCCGGGCGAGGAACCGCTGCGCATCAAGGTCGTGGGCTGGATGTGGTGGTGGGAGGTCCGCTACCCCGACACGCCCTGGGGCGAGGTGGTGAGCGCCAACGAGATCCGCATTCCCGCGGGCCGGCCGGTGCAGTTCGAGCTTGAGGCCGGCGACGTGATCCACAGCTTCTGGGTGCCCGGCCTGTACGGCAAGCGGGACATGATCCCCGGCCGGATCAACCGCATCCGCCTGACCGCGACGGAGACGGGCATCCTGCGGGGCCAGTGCGCCGAGTTCTGCGGCGAGCAGCACACGCTGATGGCGTTCGAGGTCGAGGCGATGGAGCCCGAGGCCTTCGCTGCCTGGCTGGAGAACGAGGCGCGGCCCGCCCGGGCACCCGCCGACCCGGCCCTGGCCGCGGGCGCCGCCGCCTTCCTGGAGGTCGGCTGCGGTGCCTGCCATGCCGTGCGCGGGCTGCACCGGGGGCCCTATGCCGCCGTCGGCACGCTGGGGCCGGACCTGACCCATTTCGCCGGCCGCCGGACGCTGGCGGCGGCGACGCTGCCGGCCGGGACGGGGCCGCTGGCGGCCTGGATCGCCGGCAGCCAGCACATCAAGCCGGGCAACCGCATGCCCAGCTTCGACCGCCTGGACGGCGAGCGGCTGACCGCCATCGTCCGCTATCTGGAAAGCCTGGAATGAGCCCGCCCCCGCCCGCCGACCCCGCCCGCCGGGACCTGCCCGACCCGCCGGCGACCGCCCCGCAACCGGCGGCGGCGATGGAGGCGGCCTGGGCCGCCCCGCGCGGCTGGCGTGCCCTGTCGGAGGTGAACAACACCTTCATCGGCCAGGGCTACGTCGCCATGGGGCTGGTCTTCCTGGTGCTGGGCGGCCTGCTGGCGGTGCTGATCCGCGTCCAGCTCGCGGTGCCGGGGAACGATTTCCTGACCGGGGAGAAGTACAACCAGGTCTTCACCATGCACGGCACGACGATGATGTTCCTGTTCGCCGTGCCGGTGATGGAGGCGGTGGCGACCTTCATCCTGCCGCAGCAGCTCGGTGCCCGCGACCTGCCCTTCCCGCGCCTGTCCGCCTACGGATTCTGGTGCTACGCCATCGGCGGGCTGATCTCCTTCGGCAGCATCTTCTTCTGGGTCGCGCCGAACAGCGGCTGGTTCCTCTACCCGCCGCTGTCGGCGCAGTTCTCCGAAGGCATCAACAACGATTTCTGGCTGCTGGGGATCGGCTTCATCGAGATTTCGGCCATCGCCTTCACGGTGGAGGTGACGGTCGGGGTGATGAAGACCCGGGCACCGGGCATGTCGCTGGACCGCATGCCGGTCTACGCCTGGTACATGCTGGTGACGGCGCTGATGATCGGCTTCGGCTTCCCGCCGCTGATCCTGGGCGACGTGCTGCTGGAGATGGAGCGGCTGGCCGGCTGGCCCTTCTTCGACGCCACCCGCGGCGGCGACCCGGTGCTGTGGCAGCACCTGTTCTGGCTGTTCGGCCATCCGGAGGTCTACATCATCTTCCTGCCGGCGGCGGGGCTGGTCTCGACCATGCTGCCGACCTTCGCGCGGGTGCCGCTGGCCGGCTATTCCTGGATCGTGCTGGCCGCCATCGCCACGGGCTTTCTGAGCTTCGGGCTCTGGGTCCACCACATGTACGCGACCGGCATCCCGCACCTGTCGCTGAGCTTCTTCTCCGCCGCCAGCCTGGCCGTGGCGATCCCCAGCGGCATCCAGGTCTTCGCCTGGATCGCCACGATCTGGTCGGGCCGGCCGGTGCTGCGGGTGCCGATGCTTTACATTCTGGGCTTCCTGTTCATCTTCGTGCTGGGCGGGCTGACCGGGGTGATGGTGGCGGTGGTGCCCTTCGACTGGCAGGTCCACGACACCTACTTCGTCGTGGCGCATCTGCACTATGTCCTGTTCGGCGGCATGGTGTTCCCGCTGTTCGGGGCGCTCTACTACTTCATGCCGCTGGCCTCCGGCCGGATGATGTCGGAGCGGCTGGGCACGGTCGCCTTCTGGCTGATCTTCATCGGCTTCAACGTCACCTTCTTCACCATGCACATCACCGGCCTGCTGGGCATGCCGCGGCGGGTCTACACCTACCCGGCGGGGTTCGGCTGGGACCTCCTGAACCTGATCTCCAGCCTGGGGACGGTGGTGCTGACGGCGGGCATCGGCGTGCTGCTGTACGATCTGGCCAGCCATTTCTTCACGGGGCGGAAGGCCGGGCGGGACCCCTGGCAGGCGGGCACGCTGGAATGGGCCACCGGCACCCCGGCGCTGAAATCGGCCTTCCCGTCGCTGCCCCATGTCGCCGGCCGCTACCCGCTGTGGAACGACCCGGACCTGCCGCGGCGCATCGCGGCGCGGGAGGGGCTGCTGGCGACCGCGCCCGACCGCCGGCGCGAGACGCTGCGCACCAGCAGCGTGGACGCCCATCCCGAACAGGTGCTGCGGCTGCCGGGCCCCGACTTCCGGCCGCTGCTGGCGGCGGTGGCGACGGCCGCCGTCTTCATCCTGCTGATCTTCAAGCTCTACGTCCTGGTGGCGCTGTCCGCCGTGGCGATGCTGGCGCTGCTGCTGGTCTGGGCCTGGGACAACGAAGCCCTGCCGGAGGGGGAGGACGGGCGCGATGTCGGCGGCGGGCTGGTGCTGCCCTACCGCATCCTGGGACCGGCCAGCCATGCCTGGTGGGCCGCGGTGACGATGGTGCTGGTGGACGGGTCGGCCTATGCGGCGCTGGTGTTCGGCTATTTCTACCTGTGGACCGTCAGCCCGGCCTGGCCGCCGGAGGGGGGGACGCAGACCGTGCCCCTGGCCGCGGCGGCCTGGGAGTGGGCCCTGGCGGCAGCGCTGGCGGCGGCGGCCATGGGCGCGCTGTCCTGGCTGGGGGTGCGGGCGGACCGCCTGGGACTGCGCCGCGGGCTCGTCGGGCTGAAGGCGGCGGCGGCCCTGGCGGGACTGGGGGCTGCGGCGACGCTGGTGGGCGCGCTACGCGCCAGCGGACTGGACCCGGCGGCCAGCGCCTATGGCGCGGTCGTCTGGATGATGCTGCTGTTCCCGGTCTTCCACCTGCTGGTGGCGGCGGTGATGCAGGGGCTGACGGCGGTCAAGGCGGCGGTGCGGCCGCGCGGCCTGGGCTGGTCGCTGACGGCGGAGGCGACGATGGTCTGGTCCGTCTGGTCGGCGGCGCAGACCCTGTTCAGCCTGGGGGTCGTGCTGGCCGCCCCGGCCTGGCTCTGACGGAGGCATGCCATGACCCGGCCCGCCGACCCCGGACGGATCGCGCCCATCCGCTTCAACCCGCTGCACCCGGAGAACCCGGTCGGGCTGGCGCTGCCGCCGACGATCTGGGCCGGCCATTTCCTGATCGTCTACGTGATCACCGCCATCGCCTGCGAGAAGCGGGTGCATGACGCGGCACCGCTGGGCGTGCCGCTGCTGCCGGCGGCGGTGACGCTGGTCACCGTGGCGGCGCTGGCCGGGATCGCCGGGCTGATCCTGCTGTCCTGGCGCCGCTTCCGCCCGGTGCGCGACGCCGGCCATCTGGTGCAGGAGCGGGACATCGCCCGCTCGGCCCCGGCCCGGCACCGCTTCCTGGCGCTGACGACGCTGCTGCTGGGCCTGCTGTCGGCCGTCGCCACGCTGATGGTGGCGCTCCCGGCCTACTGGGTGCCGGCGTGCCTGTGAGACGGTGGGCGTGGCCCGCCCTGGTGCCCGCGGTGCTGTTCCCCACAGACGCCGCGGCGCATCCCGGCACGCCCTGGATCGGGCCGAACGAACTGCCCTATGCCTGGACCCTGGACCCGGTGTCGCTGCTGCCGCTGGCCCTGGCCTGGTGGCTGTTCGGCCGCGGCCTGGCCCGGCGCCCCTCCGTCGGCCGCAGCCGTGCCGCCGCCTATGCCGCCGGCACGGCCTGGCTGCTGCTGGCCCTGGTCTGGCCCCTGGACGCCTGGGGCGAGACCCTGTTCAGCGCGCACATGGCGCAGCATCTGGTGCTGACGGTGGTGGCGCCGCCACTGCTGTTGCTGGCACGCCCGGCCGGGCCGGTGCTGGCCGGGCTGCCGACGGCGACCCTGCGGCGGCGGGGGGCGCGGGGGCTGCGGGCGGTCCGGCGCGGGCTGGAGCCGCTGCTGCGACCGGGGCCGGCCGCCCTGGTCCACGGGCTGGCGCTCTGGCTCTGGCACGCGCCCGTGGCGTTCGACGCGGCGCTGGCGGACGACTGGCTGCACCGGGCCGAGCACCTGTCCTTCTTCGCCACCGCCCTGCTGTTCTGGGCCATGGTGCTGCGCGCCCCGCGGCTGGGCGGCATGGCGCCCGTGGCCGCCGCCGGGGCGCTGCTGCTGACGCTGATGCACAGCGGCCTGCTGGGCATGCTGATCGCCTTCGCGCCGGTGCCGCTCTACGCCTGGTACGGCCCGCGCACCGCCGCCTGGGGCCTGACCCCGCTGGAGGACCAGCAGCTTGCGGGTCTTGTCATGTGGGTGCCGGCCGGCTTCGCCTACATGGGAGCGGGGCTGTGGCTGCTGGCGGGCTGGATGAACCGGACCGGACCCGGCCCTTCCGCCACCAGCCCCGGGCATGGGAGCGGGGCTCTGGCTGCTGGCGGGCTGGATGAACCGGACCGGACCCGGCCCTTCCGCCACCAGCCCCGGGCATGGGAGCGGGGCTGTGGCTGCTGGCGGGCTGGATGAACCGGACCGGACCCGGCCCTTCCGCCACCAGCGCCGGGCTCAGCTCTTCAGCCGCCAGCCGCGGGCATAGAGCAGCGACGCCGCCCCGTAGAGCAGCACCGTGACGACCAGCAGCACCAGCAGCGACAGCGCCGGCGGCTGGTGGCTTTCCCCGATGAAGCCGTAGCGGAAACCGTCGATGGCATAGAAGACGGGGTTGGCCTGGACGATCGTGCGGAACGGCTCCGGCATGCCCTCCACCGGGGCGAACAGGCCGGAGAGGAAGACCAGCGGCAGGAAGATGAAGGTCAGGAAGGCCGCCATGTGGTCCCACTTCTGGCTGACGATGCCCGACAGGAACCCCGCCGCGGCCATCATCGCCGCCCCCAGCACGCCGAAGCCCAGGACCGCCAGCGGATGCGCCACCGCCGGCGCCCGCAGCAGCAGCATGGCGGCCCAGATGCCCGCCCCGGCCAGCAGCCCCGCCGCGACCCCGGCGATGACGTAGGCCAGCACCGTCTCCCGCGCCCCGACGGGGGCCATCAACTGGTCGATCACCATCCCCTCGATCTTGCTGTAGACGAGGGAGAAGGCCGGGTTCTGCGCCGCCTGGAGCAGCAGCGACATCATGATCAGCCCCGGCACCAGGAAATCCAGCACCGCATCCCCGGCCGGGGTGCCGCGGTTCGGCCCCAGCCCGAAGGCGAAGCAGGTGAAGTAGATCACCGCCATGATGGCGGGCGCGATCACCGTCATCCCCGCCATCTTGCGCACCCGCAGCAGCTCGCGCCGCGTCAGCGTGACGAAGCCCCGCCAGTGGAAGGCACCGATGCGGCGGTCGAACGCCGGGTCGAAGGCGCCGGCGGGCGGCGGGGGAACGTCGCGCGGGGACATGGGCGGATCAGGCCTTCAGCTTGTAGCCGGTGGACAGCATCCGCAGGGCCACGGCCAGGAGCGCCAGATTGGCCCCCGTCAGCACCAGGATGCCCGTGGTCAGCGTGCCGTCCGTCTGGCCGATGAAACCGTAGCGGAAGCCGTCGATGAAATAGAAGAACGGGTTCAGGTGCGCGATGAAGCGGAAGGTCGGGGGCACGCTGTCGATGGTGTAGAAGGTGCCCGACAGGAAGGCGAGCGGGGTGACGATGAAGTTGGTCACCGCCGCCATGTGGTCGAACTTCTCCGCCCAGATGCCGCCGATCAGACCCAGCAGCGACAGCAGCATGGCCGCCGCCACGGCATGGAACAGGATGAACAGGGGGGCGTGCAGCCCCAGCGGGACGAAGATCCAGATGGCGACGGTCGTCGCCAGCCCGACCAGCAGGCCGCGCGCCACCCCGCCCATGACATAGGCGGCCGTCAGCTCCCCGGCGGAGAGCGGCGGCATCAGCACGTCCACGATGTTGCCCTGGACCTTCGAGACGAGCACCGAGGAGGAGGTGTTGGCGAAGGCGTTCTGGGCGATGGACATCATCACCAGCCCCGGCCCCAGGAAGACCAGGAAGGGCACGTCGCCCACCATCCGCACCACCCCGCCCAGGGCCAGGGCGAAGACGGAATAGAACAGCAGCGTGGTCACCACGGGGGCGGCGACGGTCTGCACCCAGACCTTCAGGAAGCGCCGGATCTCCCGGCGCGTCAGGGTCCAGAGGCCGATCCAGTTGACGGCGCCCACGCTCCGCGGCATGGGAAAGCTATGATCCGGCATTGCACAGGGTTCCGCTTGAGGCTGCGGCACAGTAGCGCCCCGGCCCCGTCGCGGGCAACCGCGGCCATCGCGCGAAGGCCCATTGCGCGAACGGCTACCACCGCCACCCCGGGGGCTGCATGACGGACGACCGCGACCACGCTGCCCGCCCCGCCTCCCCCGCCCGTCCGGCCCGCCGCGGGCCGCGCCGGGTCAGCCCGGACTATCTGGAGCGGGCGGCGCTGCACTACCTGGAGCGCTTCGCCAGTTCCGCCGCGAACCTGCGCCGGGTGCTGCTGCGCAAGGTGGACATGTCCGCCCGCGCCCACGGCACCGACCCGGAGGAAGGCCGCCGCTGGGTGGAGGACCTGATCGCCCGCTACCGGCGCAGCGGGCTGCTGGACGATGCCGCCTATGCCGAGGCGCGGGCCGCCAGCCTGCACCGCCGCGGCGGCTCCACCCGCATGATCCGCCAGAAGCTGGCCGCGAAGGGGCTGGAGGACGGCCTGATCGTGCGCGCGCTGGACGGGCTGGACGGGGCGGAGAGCGGGAACGCCGACCTTGCGGCCGCGCTGGCCTATGCCCGCCGCCGCCGGTTGGGTCCCTACCGCGACCCCGCGGCGCGGGCGGAGCGGCGCGACAAGGACCTGGCCGCCCTGGCGCGGGCCGGCTTCGACCTGGACACCGCCCGCCGGGTGGTGGACAGCGACGACCCCGACACCCTGACCGACCCGTCCTGACGGCACAGCCTGCCCCACCCCATGGGTCATAGGACCCGAGCGTTGTTACATCCAACGGCGGGGACCGGTATCATCCATCGGCGTTATGTCCCCCGGTCGGCCGCCTGGACTAGACTGCGGCCGTCCGTTCCAGCGAGCCGAGCCTTTGCCGCAGCGCCGATCCGAGACCACCGCCACGCCGGAGCTGACCCGTCAGGCCATCCTGGCGGATTTCGGGGCCTTCGCGCTGACCTGCGGCGACCGCACGGCCCTGGTCGCGCGGGTCGCGCGCAGCGCCGTGCAGGCCACCGGCGTGCCGGCGGCCCTGGTGGCGGAGGTACGGCAGGGGGCGGGCGGCTTCCTGGTCGTCGCCGGGGAGGGGCTGCCGCCCGGAACGGTGGGCAGTCTGGTGCTGCCCGACCGCGCCGGCACCCCCGTCGGCCGCACCTGCACCGCTGGCCGCGCCGTCGTCATCCCCGACGCCGACGCCGAAACCGAACCCGACATGCCGGACCCCTTCGCCACCCTGGGCCTGCGCGGCATCGCCCTGACGCCGCTGCGCGCCGGCCTGACCGTGGTGGGGATCGTCGCCCTGGGCAGCCCGGAGCCGCGGGGCTACGACATGGCCGACCTCTATCTGCTGGAGGGGCTGACCAACATGCTGGGCGCCGGGCTGCGCCGCATGGAGGTGGAGGCCGAGCGCGACCGGCTGCTGGCTGCCCTGCGCGAGGGCGAGCGGCGCTACCGTTTCATGGCCGAGTCCATCCCGCAGATCGTCTGGACCGCCAGCCCCGACGGGGAGGTGGACTATTACAACCGGCGCTGGTCCGACTATACCGGCCTGAGCGTGCAGAAGGGCACCGCCGGCGAGTGGGACAGCGCGCTCCATCCCGACGACGCCTCGCGCACCATGCACGCCTGGACCACCGCCGTCGCCACCCGCACCCCCTACGAGATCGAGCACCGCATCCGCCGGGCCGGGGGCGGCTGGCGTTGGATGCTGTCGCGCGCCTGGCCGCTGTTCGACGATGCCGGCAACGTGGTCCGCTGGTTCGGCACCGCCACCGACATCGATGGCGAGCGGCAGGCACAGCAGGCCCTGGCCGCGGCCCGCGACACGGCGGAACGCGCCAACCGCGCCAAGTCGCGCTTCCTGGCCGCGGCCAGCCACGACCTGCGGCAGCCGTTGAACGCCATCAGCCTGCTGACCTGCAACCTGCGCACCCGGGTGGGCGATCCCGGCGCGCGGGAGCTGCTGGACCAGATCGAAGGCTCGCTGGACGCGATGATCGACCTGTTCGAGTCGCTGATGGACATCTCCAAGCTGGAGAGCGGCGGTGTCGAACTGGACGTGCGGCCGATGCCGCTGCAACCCCTGCTGAACCGGCTGCAACGCGACTTCACCCCCGCGGCGCGGGCCAAGGGGCTGCGGCTGGGCGTGGTGCCCACGACCCTGCACGGGCTGAGCGACCCCACCCTGCTGGAGCGCATCCTGCGCAATCTGGTCGCCAACGCGGTGCGCTACACCGACCGGGGCGGGGTGCTGGTCGGCGTCCGCCGCTACGGCAGCCATCTGCGCATCGACGTGGTGGACACCGGCCCCGGCATCCCGACCGGCTGCCTGGACGACATCTTCGAGGAGTTCCAGCAGCTCGGCAACGAAGCGCGGGAGCGGGGCAGCGGCCACGGGCTGGGCCTTGCCATCGTGCGCCGGGCCGCCGACCTGTTGCAGCACCCGCTGGACGTGCGCTCCCGGCCGGGCCGGGGCTCGCGCTTCTCCGTCGTGCTGCCGCAGGCGGACGTCGTGGCGGCGGAGCCGGACGCCCCGGCCGCGGACGGCCCGGCGGAACCCTGCGCCACCGGCTTCCCCATCCTGCTGCTGGAGGACGACCCGCTGGTCCTGACCGCCACCCGCATGCTGCTGGAGGATCTGGACTGCCCGGTGGTGGAGGCGCGCAACGGCGACGAGGCGCTGCGCATCATCGCCGGCGGCGCGCGGCCGCGGCTGGTGCTGGCCGATTACCGCCTGCCGGGCGCCCTGGACGGGCTGGAGACGGTGCGCCGCATCCGCACCGAGCTGGGCCAGAGCGTGCCGGCGATCCTGCTGACCGGCGACGTCACCGCCGACGTGGAACCGCGCGCCCGCGCCGCCGGGGTGCAGTTCGTGCGCAAGCCGGTGCGGCCCGACGAGCTGCGCGCCCTGGTCAAGGCCACCGCCCGGACCTGACGGCCCGGTCAGCCGGGTCCGGCCACCGCATCCGGCGCCGGGGCCGACGGAGTTGCGGCGGCGCGGGTTCCGCCGCGGGCCGATGTCTTCGGCACGCCCTTGTAGGCGAGGTAGGAGGCGTGGCTGATGCCCATGAGGTAGAGGAAGGTCTCGCTCGGCTCCGGCAGGGCGGTGACCGGGGCATCGACCCGGAAGGCGGCGAACACCTCCGCCGTGTAGGCGCCCAGCACCAGCAGCGTGAAGAAGATCTGCTGCACCTTGCCCAGATCCACGGTGGCGGCGTTGCCCACCTCCTCCCCCTGCACGATGTCGGTCCAGTCCGCCTGCTGCGAGGTCTCACGGGTGAAGACGGCGGCGCTGTCGGCCGGGCCGGCCGCGGCGAGCGCGGCGCTGGGCGCCGGATCGGCCACCGGCCGGGTGCTGAGGATCAGGGGCGAGGCCGCCAGCGTGGCCCCGCTGATGCCCAGGGCCGCCAGCAGGAACTGCGGGATGGTGATGTCCAGGGGGCTGGTCCCCGGCGGCAGCGGACCGCCGACACCGGCGAGGTTGGAGGCGGCGGCCACCACCAGCACCGCCGTGGTCAGCACGGTCCAGGCCATCACCTGCAAGCGGTCCAGGCTGATGCGGTTGCGCCCGTCGATCAGCACGCCCGCCGCGTGTCCGGTCAGCGCCAGACCGACCTGACGCAGCAGCAGGATCAGCAGCGCCGCCGTCACCAGGAAGGCGACCGTGCGCCAGGACACGGTATCGAAGCGCAGGAACGCGATGTTCACCCCGGCGATCAGTGCGACCGTGGCGAGCAACTGGAACGGCCCCCTCATCCTCGTCCCCTCTTCCGCTTGCCCTGGGGCGCGTGCCGTTCCGCGTGCCGTTCTGCGCGCCGCGCCTTGGCTGACGGCGCGGGCGGGGTCCGCAGCCTTGGCGCCCCATGGGTTGCGCAGAATAACAGGAAATACCCGTTTTTCAAATGCCGGGAATTATGACCGACGGACGGGCGGCCCCCTCATGTGCGGGAGGGGACGCAGCCCAGCCGCGCCAGCAGCGGCAGGCGCCCGCGGCGGAAGGCAGCGGCGCGCTCGGCCAGCTCCGCCCGGTTCGCCGCCTCCCCCTCCAGCAGGCGGCCGTCGCGCAGCACCGCTTCGCCGCGCGCGGCCAGGGTGTCCCAGGCGAAGGCCGCCGGGTCCTCGCCACGGACCGAGGCCAGCAGGAACAGCCGCTCCAGCCGGTCCGTCTCCACCCCGCCGGCCAGCATGGGGGAGGCCAGGGCCGACAGGGTGTCGCCATCCAGGCTGCGCGCCAGCACCAGCCGGTTCCAGGAGTCGGCCCCAGCGGCGGCTCCGCCACCCGGCGCCGGGGCGATCCGGGACAGGGCATGGAGCTGGACCAGCGCCGCGCGCAGCCGCTCCTGTCCCAGCGCGGCCAGTTCCGGCGACCGCGCGGCCAGGGCTTCCAGGCTGGCAGGCCCGTCCGCCAGCGCCTCCAGCAGGGCCATGCCGGCGTCGCGGTCCAGCGGCAGTTCCCCCTGCGGCAGCCGGGCGATGCCCGGCAGGGTCCGCGCCGGGGCCAGGGCCGCGAAGGGCAGCGCGTCCAGCCGCCGGTCCCGCGCCGCCGGGTCCAGCGGCACCGGCCCGCGCACGAAGATGTCGCGCCGGAACGGCTGGTTCGTCAGGGTGTCGCGCACCGTCTCCCGCAGGGCCGGGTCCGTTACCTCCGCCAGCAGGGCGCGCGCGCCTTCCGGCAGCGCGTCGGCATGGTCGGACGCCAGCGCCGGCGCGGCGAAGGTCAGGTCCGCCCCGGCCAGGGCGGCGAAGACGTCGGCGGAATAGTCGGGCGTCCAGGCCTCGTTGAAGAACTCGTGCGCCAGATAGGCGGCGGATCGCTCCGCCAGTTCCTCCAGCCGCGGCCGGACGGCCGGGTTGACGGCGAAGTAGCCGCCTTCGTCCGCCAGCCGGCGGACGAAGGCGAGCGCCGCCGCGATCCGTTCCGGCAGCGGCCTGCCCTGCGCCCCCTGCGCCGCATGCGCCGTCAGCAGCCGGCGCAGCGGCATGTAGGGGGCCCAGCCGGGCAGGGCGTTGTAGCTGACATAGGCGATGCCGCCCGGCTTCAGGCGCCGGCGCAGGAACTCGACGATGCGCCGGCGCGGCCCCTCCCCCACCCAGGACCAGACACCGTGCAGCGCCACCACGTCGAAGGGCGGCAGGTCCAGCCGGTCATAGGCGTCGAAGTCCAGCGCCTCCACCGCCAGATTGCCCAGCCCCGCGGCGCGGCCGAGGTCCGCGGCATGGGCCGCATGCTCCGGGTTCACGTCGGTGCCGAAGAAGCGGCCCTGCGGGTGCGTCGCCGCCGCGACCGCCAGATTCACCCCCTGGCCGAAGCCCAGCTCGCACCAGGTGAACGCCCGGCCGAAATCGGGCGGCGCAATGCCGCGCAGCAACAGCGAGAGCGACAGCAGGGCGGGCGTCATCTCGCGGTGGCAACTGGCGGTGTAGCCGATCGCGGTGACGGCCCCGGCCCGGTGTCCGGCGTCGGGAACAATGGGGGGAGGAACGGGGGGCAGGGTCATGGGCGGGCGGACGGCGGAAGCACGGGAAACGGGCCGGAGCGGCGGCGCAGGGTAGTCCGCCGGCACCGCGGCGGGAAGCGCGCCGCCGTCGTCCCCCGTCCGGCCCGCCGGGCTGCCCCGTTTTCCCGGCCCCGTTCCGCTTGACAGGCCCGGTCCGGGACTGGCGCCATGCCCGCGGGAGTTGCGGGAGGAGAGCCAGCCTTGTTCCACCTTCTCGACCAGATGCGCCGCCGCCAGGGGCACCTGCTGGACAGCCTGGGGCTGGGGCCGGAGACGACCCCCAGCCGGATCGTCCTGGCAGAACCGGGCTTCCGCCTGCGTGCCTATGGCGGCGAGGGCGCGCCGGCCGTGCTGGTCGTGCCGGCGCCGATCAAGCGCCATTACATCTGGGACCTGGAGCCCGGCGTCAGCGTCGTGCGCCGGCTGGCCGGGGCGGGCTTCCCCACCTATCTGGTGGAATGGCTGGAACAGCCGGCGGGAACCCCGTCCGGCGGGCTGGCGGAGCAGGCCGGCCACCTGCTGGACCGCGCCGTGGCGGCGGTGGAGGCGGACAGCGGCCGGCCGCGGCCGGTGCTGGCCGGCCACTCCCTGGGCGGCACGCTCGCCGCCATCTTCACCGCCTCGCGCCCCGGCCGGGTGCGCGGGCTGGTGCTGCTGGAAGCCCCCCTGCGCTTCGGGCCGGAAGCGGGCGCGCTGGCCCCGCTGGTCGCCGCCAGCCCGGTGCCGCCGGCATCACCGCTACCTATGGCGACGCGCCGGGATCGCTGCTGACCTACGGGTCGCTGGCGGCGGCGCCGGACAGCTTTCTCTGGTCCGTGCTGGCGGACCGGCTCCAGAGCTGGGGCGATCCGGAGGCGCGGCGTCGCCACGGCCGGGTGCGGCGCTGGACCCTGGACGAGTTCCCCATGCCCGCCCGTCTGTTCGAGGAGGTGGTGGAACATCTCTACCGCGAGGACCGCTTCGCCCGCGGCACCCTGACGCTGGACGGGGTGCCGGCCGCCGCGTCGGCCATCGACTGCCCGGTGCTGGCCGTCGTCGATCCCGACAGCCGGGTGGTGCCCCGTGGCTCGGCCGTGCCGCCGGTCCCCGCCTTCGCCCGGCCGGAGAGCCTGGTGCTGGAGCACAGCGGCGACCGCGGCGTCGCCCTCCGGCATGTCGCCGCCCTGGTCGGGCCGGCGCTGCATGCCGGACTGTGGCCGCGCATCCTGAACTGGATCGGCGACCGCGCCGGTCAGGCCGCGCCGCCGACCGCCCGCCGGAAGCCCGGCAGCGCCACGGCGTAGAGCAGGGCCGCCAGCGGCAGGCAGACGGCGCTGACCAGCGCCAGCGAATAGCGCACCAGGGCGGGGTCGCCGAACACCCAGTCGGTGACGCCGCCCACCACCGCCGGCCCCAGCCCCAGCCCGACGATGTTGACGACGAAGAGGTAGAGGGCGGAGACCAGCCCGCGCATGGTCCCCGGCGTCATCAGGTTGGCCGCCGCCGCCCCCACCCCGGCCCAGGCCGTGCCGACGAAGCCGGACAGGCAGGCGACGCTCCAGAGCAGCGTCTCCGACGGCATCAGCGGCACCGCCGTGCTGAAGACCGACGCGGCCAGCGCCACCCAGAGGCAGACCCGCACCGGCGCGTCCGCCACACCCGCCCGGGTCAGCCGGTCGGCCAGGAAGCCGGCCGTGAACATCCCCGCTGTGGCGAACAGGATGGTGATGCTGCCGAGATAGAGCCCGACCTGCCCCGGCGGCGTGCCGAAGGTCCGCACCGCCAGCGCCGGCATCCAGGCCGCGGTGCCGTAGCCGACCAGCGACATCAGCCCGCAGGCCAGGAAGTGCGGCACCATCACCCCGGCGCGGGCACGCACATGCGCCAGCACGGCACCGAACGGTACCTGCGCCTGCCCCTGCACCCGGCCGCGGCGCACCGGCTCCTTCACCGTCAGCATCAGCAGGGCGAGCGGAATGCCCGGCAGGCCGGTGACCAGGAAGACGAACTGCCAGGGCCGCACCTCGCCCAGCAGCGGCACCGCGATCATCGCGTTCTCCGCGCTGGCGAAACCGACCACCAGCCCGCCGACGATGAAGGCCACGCCCGACCCCACGGTGATGCCGGTGCCGTAGACGGAATAGGCCCGGCCCAGCCGGTCGGGCGGGAAATAGTCGGGCAGCAGGCTGTAGGCGGCCGGCGACAGCGCCGCCTCGCCCACCCCCACCCCCATGCGGGCGATCATCAGGTGCCAGTAGGTCTTGGCCAGACCGCAGGCCGCGGCGAAGCAGGACCAGACGAGGACGCCCCCGGCGATGATCCAGCGCCGGCTGTAGCGGTCGGACAGCCGCCCGGCCGGCAGGCCCAGGACCGTGTAGAGCAGCGCGAAGGACAGGCCGGACAGGAGCCCGATCTCGAAGTCGCTGACCTGGAGGTCGCGCTTGATCGGCTCCACCAGCAGGTTGATCACCAGCCGGTCCACGAAGGAGACGACATAGAGCAGCATCAGCACGCCCACCACGTACCAGGCGTAGAGCGGCCGGGGATAGGGCGGCTGGGCGGCGCCCGGGGCCGGGACGGCGGTCCCCCCCGGGGAAACGGTCGCGGGCTCCGGCACGGGGGCAGCGGCCTGCCCGCGCCCGTCGGCGGCGGTCTCGGCGGTCACGGGGTATCCTCCCTGGTTCGTCTTCTCTGTCTTTTCTGCCGGCCGAACCGGCTTTCGTTATCGAACCATAGCAGCCGGTCGCGGCCGGAGGGCCAGAACGCAAGGGCGGACGGGCCGGCGATTCCGCCCGGCGTCCGCCCTGCGGTGGCGGCACGGCACGGGTGCTGCCGGCCGGCCCCGGCGCGTGGACAGGCTTTCCGCGCCGCCGGTATCCTCCCGCTTCCGCCCGCGCCGACGCGCGGGTCCGCGCCCGCCCGCCGCCGGAAGGCCCCCGATGCCGCTGAACCACGACCTGCTGATGTCGCTGCCCCCGCAGGAGGTGCGGCAGAGCTATACGACGCGCGACACCATCCTCTACGCCCTGGGCGTGGCGGCCGGGGTGCCCGACCCGCTGGACCCCGACGACCTGAAATACACCTACGAGGCCGACCTGCACGCCCTGCCGACCATGGCCGTGGTGCTGGCCTATCCCGGTGTCTGGCTGATGGAGCCGCGCTTCGGCATCACCTGGCACAAGGTCCTGCACGGGGAGCAGACCCTGCGCCTGCACCGGCCGCTGCCGGTGGAGGGGACCGTGGTGGCCGCGACGGTGATCGACGGGATCTACGACAAGGGAGCGGACAAGGGGGCCGTGCTCTACACCCGGCGGGACATCCGCGACGCCGCCACGGGCGAGCTGCTGGCCACCGTGGGGCAGAGCGCCTTCCTGCGCGGCGACGGCGGCTTCGGCGGCAAGGCGGACGGGGCGCCGAAGCCGCATCCGGTGCCCGATGACCGGCCGCCCGACCTGACGCTGGACCTGCCGACCCGGCCGGAGCAGGCCCTGATCTACCGCCTGTCGGGCGATTGGAACCCGCTGCATGTGGACCCCGGCATGGCCGCCGCCGCCCGCTTCAGCCAGCCGATCCTGCACGGGCTCTGCACCTACGGCGTCGCGGGCCGGGCGGTGCTGCGGCTTCTCTGCGGCAACGATCCCGCCCGGCTGCGCCGGCTGGACGGCCGCTTCTCCGCCCCCGTCTTCCCCGGGGAGACGATCCGCACGGAGATCTGGCACGAAGGCCCCGGCCGCGCCGCCCTGCGCGCCCGGGTCGTGGAGCGCGATCTGGTGGTGCTGACCAACGGCATGGTCGAGTGGGTGTGACGGGCGGGGGACCGGACCGTCACACCACGTCGCGGATCAGGGCGTCGGCAGGGATCTTCCACGCCTGATGCAGCCGGCGGATCTGGGTCAGCGACAGCCGCTGGATCGAACCATGCACGATCTCCGATGCACGGGAGCGGCTGCCCAGTACCTTGGCAAGGTCACGCTGCTCATAGCCCGCCTGCTCCATACGGAACCGGATGGCGTCCAGGGCCGACGGCGGATCGATGGGGAAGGCTTCGCGCTCGTACTGTTCCACCAGGATGGACAGCACCTCCAGCTCGGCCACCTCGGGCGTGCCTTCCTCGGCGTCCATGAGGTCGTCGATACGCGCCAGCGCGGCCTTGTGGTCCTCGGGGGTCTTGATCGGTCGGATATCCATGGTCACACCGTTGTTGCGTCGACGGCATCGTATTCGGCATGTGTTCCGGCGAACCGGATGCGGGCAACCTGGGCGACGTAGTTGAACTGCACGATCAGCCGGTAGCGATTGCCGCAGAGGTCGAAGACGATCCTGTTGTTGCCCACCACATCGGCCGTCCCATAGACGGCCTTGATCTCGGTCGGCTTCATCCACCGTGCCTGCTGGACTTCCTGTATCCATGCGGCGATCCGACGATCCAGGGCGCGGGCCTGCTGGGGCCGTTCACGCCGTTCGCGGGCGATCAGCGTGGTCAGGATTTCAAGACCGACGATCTTCATGGGCGACCAGGTATCATGTTCCAGAAACCGGAACAAGAGAATGTTCCGGAAAGCGGAACACAGCCCTTCGCCTGCCCCCGGGACCGGCGCTGTGAACCCGGTGGAACAGCGGGGCGGCGGGGCTTGACGGCGGGCGGGGGCGACACCTTCTAAGGGGCTTGCCACCATCGCCTGCGACGAAGGACATGACGGACTCCGCCCTGCCCGCCGCCGCCGCTGCGCCCGCCGCACCGGCCCCCGCCCCTTCCGCGCTCCGCCGGCTGGTGGAGTCGGCCGGGTTCCAGCGCTTCATCGTCGCCGTCATCCTGGTCAACGCCGTGACGCTGGGTCTGGAGACCTCGGCCACGGCGATGGCGGCGGCGGGGCCGCTGCTGACGGTCCTGGACCGGCTGGCGCTGGCCGTCTTCGTCGTCGAGCTGGGGCTGAAGCTGGCGGTCTACCGCCTGTCCTTCTTCCGCCAGGGCTGGAACAATTTCGACTTCACCATCGTGGCGCTCAGCCTCGCCCCCCTGATCGGGGTGGCCGGCGCGGGCAACCTGTCGGTGCTGCGGGCGCTGCGCATCCTGCGGGTGCTGCGGCTGCTGTCCGTGGTGCCGCAGATGCGGGCGGTGGTGCAGGCGCTGTTCGGGGCGCTGCCGGGCATGGGCGCCATCATCGCCGTGCTGGCGCTGATCTACTATGTCTCGGCCGTGCTGGCGACGAAGCTGTTCGGCGCCAGCTTCCCCGACTGGTTCGGCAGCATCGGCCGGTCCATGTACAGCCTGTTCCAGATCATGACGCTGGAAAGCTGGTCCATGGGGATCGTCCGCCCGGTGATGGAGGTCTATCCCTACGCCTGGGTCTTCTTCGTGCCCTTCATCGTGCTGGTGACGTTCGCGGTGCTGAACCTGTTCATCGCCATCATCGTGAACAGCATGCAGTCGCTGCACGACGCCGACACCAAGGCCGAGGCCGAGGAGCGGGAGCTGAAGGCGCACGGGGAACGCACCGCCATGGCGGACGAACTGCGCGCCCTGCGGGCGGAGATCGCCGGACTGAAGGAGGTTCTGGAGCGGCGGGACTGAGATCCGCGGGGCCGGGGCGGCGGCTCAGCCCAGCCGCCGCTTCCACTCCCGGTAGAGCCGCTCCGCCTCGTCGGAGCCGGCCAGGATTTCGATCATGCGCAGGCTGCTGAAGACCTGCCGCTGCACCTCGGGATCGTCTGCGGCGCTGCGACCGCCGCGCAGCAGCCCCTCCGTCTCCGTCTCCAGCCGGCGCCGCACGTCGCCGATCTTGGCGTTCACCTCGCGCTGGATGCCCAGGTGCGGCGCCAGTCTGGCCGAGCGGCGCAGGGCCATCGCCAGTTCCTCCGCCTGCCGCACCTGCACATCGGGCGGGCCGCCGTCCGTGGCGCCGGCGAACAGGGTATCGACCAGCGTCTGGTCGATCTCCGCCACCACGTTGCGCACGACAAGGTTGGCGATCTCCGTCCGGGCCGCAGCGACGCGGCCGTTCAGCTCCTTGTCGCGCAGGCCGGCCAGGGTGTCGTTGACGGAGTTCAGCCCTTCGGTCAGCCGCTCCGCCGCCTTCGCCAGATCGGCCGCCTGCTCCACGCCGGGCTTCGCCCGCTCGATGTCGGAGGTCTGGCGCAGCAGGTTGCCGACGACATAACCGGAGAGATCGCGGGCCAGCCCCTCCTTCTCCGCCGCGGTGCCGCCCAGCTTCACGTCGCCCAGCATCTTCAGCAGGTCGCCCGGCCGCTTCATGCGCGAGGTCAGCACCAGCAGCAGAGGCGTGGTGCGACCCGGATCGACCGCCCCCAGGTCGGCCAGCGCCTCCTTGATCGCCTCCACATGGCTTTCCGCCAGCTCGCCGATCGGCTTCTCCGGCAGGGTCAGCTTCAGCGTCTCGATCTCCCGGCCGACATCCAGGAACCCGGCGATGGCGTCGAGCTGGCGCAGCACGTCGTCGTCGCGGCCGAAATTGTCCACCTTGAACTTCAGGCCCTCATGGCAGGCCCGCACCACCTCGCGCACGGCCAGGGCACCCGACATCCAGAGCGGCTCGCCCAGTGCCACGAAGGCGCGGAGATCGCGCGGGTCCGTCCGGCCCAGCTCGCGCTGGATCTCGGCCAGCAGGGCCGGGTCCATCCGCTCGCGCGCCGTGCGCCAGCAGGGTGCCAGGGTGGACCGGGCGATCCGGTTCAGCCGCCGCGCATAGGTCTGGGGATCGTCCAGCAGGTCCTCGACCGGGCGGAAGAACAGGCGCGACAGGCTGGGCCGCCGCGGCGGGCGCAGGGCCGCCAGACGCGGGCGCAGCGTATCCAGCGCCCCCTGCACCGGGGCCTTGTCGCCCACCTGTTCCAGCAGGTGATAGATCTTCAGGAAGCGGCTGTCGTCCAGCCGCGCGGCGTCGGCGGCCAGCGCGGTCCATTCCCGCGCCAGGCTGTCGGAGGGAGAGCGGTCTTTCATGCCGGCCATCCCGTCACGCCGCGGCCGTCTTCAGGGATTCCAGGCGCATCACCGCATCCATGTCCAGCGCTCCCGTGCGCCAGTCCTCGTTCATACGGACCCAGCGGCGCTGCACTTTCGCCACCGCCTCCAGGTCGGCTTCCGTGAAGCTCACCCCCAGCTCCTCGCGCGGGATCACCGGCACCAGCCGCGACAGTTCCACCACGGCGGCGCGCTGCGCCTCCTCCGGCCTGTCCTGGGCGGCGTTCCACAGCGCGATCAGGAAGTCCCAGCCGTCCAGCAGCCAGGACAGGCGGGAGACATGCTGGGTGATGGCGGCGCGGAAGCGCGGTTCGTCGTGGATGATCTGCTTCGGATCTCCGCAGACCAGATCAAGCTGCTTCAGCCGCTCCGTCCCCAGCGCGATGGTGTGGCCGGCGATGTCGGCCACGTAGTCGCCCAGACCCGACACGTCGGAGGCATCCTTCTGCGCCCAGGTCATCAGGCCGTCGCGCATGGCGTCGAGCTGCTTCAAGAGGGCGCGCAGGCGGCCCGGCTGCGGGCTCTGCGGCATGCCCACGGGGGCGATGGCGGTGCCCAGCGTCTCCACCCGCTGGGCCATGTCATCGGGCGGGATCTTCACCAGGGCGGCGACCTTGGCCAGCGCCTGCCGGGCCAGCCGCTGGGACTCCTGCGCCGTCATGCCGGGGCGCAGCAGGTCCCTTGCCCCGATGCCGACCAGCTTCAGCAGCTCGGTGACCAGGATGAACTGGGTCAGGATGAGCTGCTGCCCGGCCTCGGTCAGCGATCGCCGGGCCGCAGCGGCGGCATCCGGTCCGGCCACGCCGGTGGCCTGAACGCGCAGGGCGGCGCCGCGGATCGTCTCCGGCGAATGGGTCTCCAGCCCCTCGATCTCCTCGAACAGCAGGCGGTCGTGCAGGGTGACCGTCATGACGGAGGGCAGGCTCTTCCAGGGCATGACATAGATGCCCTTGCCGCCGGTGAAGCTGGGCAGCAGGAACTCGAAGCGTTCGTTGCGGTCCTGGCGCAGGCGGGCCTGGTTCAGCAGCGGCGTGGTGAAGGGCACCGCCACCCCGCGCTCGGCGAAGGTGGAGGGCAGGAACTCCTCTGCGGTCAACAGCGTCAAGATCAGCGTCCTTCCAGGGTACGCCAGGGATACCCTACCGCAGCTTATACTATGGACAGCATTTTAAGGAATGGTGGAGCCCCGACGCCGGCCCCACCGGCGGCGGGGGTGACGGTCGTCAGGAGGGTCGGCAAGGGGGGCTGGCGCACGCCAGCCGCGCGCCGGCCGCCGGCTTGACCGGCGCGGGCGGGCCCCCATACATTCCTGACCGACAAGCGGCCGTGGTCACCCGGCCGTACCCGACACAATCCTTGGGGACGCACCCATGAGCAACGCGACTGCGGTTTCCGACACCAGCTTCGCCACCGACGTGCTTGGGGCCTCCGGTCCCGTGCTGGTGGACTTCTGGGCCGAATGGTGCGGTCCCTGCCGGATGATCGCGCCCGCGCTGGACGAGATCGCGGGGGAATTGCAGGGCAAGCTGACCATCGCCAAGCTGAACATCGACGAGAACCCGGACACGCCGACCCGTTATGGCGTGCGCGGTATCCCGACCCTGATGATCTTCAAGGACGGCAAGGTCGCCGCCACCAAGATCGGGGCCCTGCCGAAGCAGCAGCTCCGGAACTGGATCGAAGAGAACCTCTGATCCGGCCGACGGGCCACCCGCCGGGCAGCGGGGGCGGCGGACCGCCCCCGCGACGCTGCATCAGCGAAGCCGGCCCTACATCAGCCAGGCCGGCATGGTCAGGATGGCCAGCGCCATCGCCAGCGCCGCGATCCAGACGATGGAGCGCAGCGTCGCCAGACCGGCGAAGTAACAGCCGACATAGCCGATCCGCAGCACGACCCAGGCCACGGCCAGCGTGTCGATGGCGTCCTGCGGCATGCCCTGCACGTCGGCGGCGATGACCGCCGCGGCGAACAGGGGGAAGGCCTCGAACCCGTTCAGGTGCGCCGCCACCGCGCGGCGCCTGAATCCCGTCTGCTTCTCCGCCCAGTCGCGCGGGGCGGCATTGTCATAGCGGCCGGTGGCCTTGGCCGGCAGCACGGTGAGATAGGGCAGCAGCGCCGCCGCGACGACGCACCAGTAGGCGATCTCCATCCTCTCCTCCTCCCGTCAGGCGGCCCCGCGCTTCCCGGCGGGGTTCAGCCGTTGTCCTTGAGCACCGTGCCCGCGAGATAGAGCGAGCCGCAGATCAGGATGCGGCCAGGGCCGGGCGCTGCGGCCAGCGCACCCACGGCCGCGGCCGTGCTGTCGGCCGGGGCGGCGTCGGCGATGCCGGCCTCGCGCGCCAGCGCCGCGGCCTCGGCCGCCGGCAGGGCGGCGGCCTCGCCGGGAATGGCGACCGTGCGCAGGCGCCGGACGCGGGGCGCCAGGGGCCGCAGGAAATCCAGCGGCTGCTTGCTGCCCAGCATGCCGAAGACCAGATCCAGGGGCCGGTCCGCCCAGGCGGCGGCCTGCACCGCCAGCACCTCGCCGGCGCTGTCGTTGTGGCCGCCGTCCAGCCACAGCTCCCAGCCGGGCGGCAGCGCGTCGGTCAGAGGGCCGCGGCGGAGCCGTTGCAGCCGGGCCGGCCACTCCACCCGGCGCATGCCCTCCCGCGCGGCCTCGTCGTCCACGGCGACGGGCAGGTGCTCCAGCGCCGCCAGCGCCAGCCCGGCATTGAGGATCTGGTGCGCGCCGGGCAGCCCCGGCAGCGGCAGCTCCAGGCTGCGGGCCGGGCTGTCGAAGCGGAAGCCGCCGTCGTGCGGCCGGGCCGTCCAGCCCTCGCCGTAGCTGCGCAGGGGCACGCCCAGGTCCGCCGCGCGCTCGCGGAAGACGCGCAGCACCACCGGGTCGGCCTGCGGCCCGGCCACGGCGGGGGCGCCGGGCTTCAGGATGCCGGCCTTCTCCCAGGCGATCTCCGCCAGGGTGCCGCCCAGGAACTGCATGTGGTCCATGCTGATGCGGGTCAGCAGGCTGACGGCGGGGCGCTCGATCACGTTCGTCGCGTCCAGCCGGCCGCCCAGCCCCACCTCCAGCAGGCAGATATCCGCCGGCACTTCGGCGAAGGCGCGGAAGGCGGCGGCCGTCGTGATCTCGAAGAAGGTGACCGGGTCGTCGCCGTTGACCCGCTCGCACTCCTCCAGCAGCCCGGCCAGGGTCTCGTCGTCGATCAGCCGTCCGGCCAGCCGGATGCGCTCGTTGAACTGCACGAGATGCGGCGAGGTGTAGACATGCACCCGCGCGCCCGCCGCCTCCAGCATGGCGCGCAGGAAGGCGACGGTGCTGCCCTTGCCGTTGGTCCCGGCGACATGCACGAGCGGCGGCAGGCGCCGCTCGGGATTGCCGAGCCGCGCCAGCAGTCGCTCCACCCGCCCCAGGGACAGGTCGATGACCTTGGGGTGGAGCAGACGCAGCCGGTCGAGGGCGGCCTCCAGCCGCGGCGCCGCCGGCACGACCGTGGCCTTGATCATGCCGGGATCAGTCCTCGCTGGGGGCCGGGGTGCTGGCGGGCGCGGCCGTCGCCACGCCGGCGGCGCCCACCACCGCGGCGGCAGCCGTGCTGGATGCGGGCGGGGTGGCCGATCCCGCCGGGGCGGCGGTGGCGACACCGGCGGCCCCGACCACCGCGGCCGTGGCCGCTGCGGCGGTGGCCACGACGACCGCGGCGGGCGCCGCTGGCGGCGGCGGGGGAGGGGGCGGCGGCGGGGGCGGCAAGGTGGCGGCCGGCGCCTCGGGAACCTTTTCCGGCTCCGGCAGGGACAGGGGCTCCGGGCCGGGACGGCGCAGCAGGTCGATCAGGCGGACCAGGGTCTGCTTCAGCTCCTTGCGCGGCACGACCATGTCCACCATGCCGTGCTCCAGCAGGTATTCGGAGCGCTGGAAGCCTTCCGGCAGGGTCTCGCGGATCGTGTTCTCGATGACGCGGGCGCCGGCGAAGCCGATCTGCGCCCCCGGCTCGGCCAGATGCACGTCGCCCAGCATGGCGAAGCTGGCGGTGACGCCGCCCGTGGTGGGATCGGTCAGCACCACCAGATAGGGCAGGCCCGCCTCCTTCACCATCTCCACGGCGATGACGCTGCGCGGCATCTGCATGAGGGACAGGATGCCCTCCTGCATGCGCGCGCCGCCCGACGCCGGCACGACGATCAGCGGCGCCTGTTGCAGCACCGCCAGCTTGGCGGCGGCCAGCAGCCCCTCGCCCACGGCGATGCCCATGGACCCGCCCATGAAGGAGAAGTCGAACGCGGCGACGACGGCCGGATGCCCGTCCATCCGGCCGTGCGCGACGATGATCGCGTCGTTGCGGCCCGTCTTGGTCTGGGCGTCCTTCATCCGGTCCGTGTAGCGCTTCAGGTCCCGGAACTTCAGCGGGTCCTGGATCGCCTTCGGCAGCTCGATCGTCTGGAAGCCCTCGTCCAGCAGCATCTCCAGCCGCCGGTCGGGCGACAGGCGCATGTGGAACCCGCAGTGCTGGCAGACGTGCAGGTTCTCCTCAAGCTCGCGATGGAAGATCATCGCCTCGCAGGAGGGGCACTTGAGCCAGAGATTGTCCGGCACCTCCTTCTTGGAGGAGACGAGCGCCCGGATCTTGGGCCGGACGAAATTGGTGAGCCAGTTCATCGGGGTTCCTGGAGACGGGCGGCGATTGCCTGCAGTTGTTCCGCGAGTTCCATCACGTCGATCATCTCTGACAGCGGGCTGCCATGGGCGACATGGTTCCGCTTCTGATAGATGTCCCGGATGGCTTGGTAAGCTGAGTCGCCCTTATCCAACAACAGGGCCATCCTGTCCAGGAAGGGCAGCGCCTGGACCGATTGCCGCGCCCTGTCGTACAGCACCTGCCAGGCGCGGCGTGCAGCCGCATCCGGATGCCGTCGGCCGGTCTCGATGGCCGTTGCGGCCAGCTCCGTCACCAGACTCTCGAACTGGGCGAAGACCAGCAGGAAGTGGGCTTCCGTGTTGATCCAGACCATCGCGCTGGCTGTGCCCAGGGCCTCGTGCAGAGAGTCCGTCAGAGCGGAATCCCCGTCATCAAGGGCGCGGATCAGGTCGGTCTCAAGCTCGTCCCGCCGCCGCGCGAGCACGCGGTGCGTCTCCGCGTAGGTCGAAAGTACCGTGTGGAGGACCGTCAACGCGCCTCCGCCAGGATATGACGCAGCTCCTCCGGGCCGAACCGGTGCCGGCGCGTCGGATCGCGCCTCGGATAGACCATCCAGTCGGGTGCGTCGTCTGTGCCGGCATCGACCAGGGTGACGCCGTCGCCCCCTATGATCGAGAGGCGGACCTGCCCGTTGCCCCCGATCATCCAGAGAGCCTCCGGCTTGACCCGGAGTTCCGCCCCACCGTTCCATCGCACCGTCAGCGTCGGCAGACGGACCGGGGCAATGCCGACTGCCTTCATCAGCGGACTCTGATAGGGCAAAGACTGCCCACGGACCGCCGCGGCCGTCTCCGGAAGCCAGCCCTCGATCCGCGCATACAGGTCGCTCAGCCGCTGCCGCCAACGCTCCAGCCGGGCCAGGACCATGTCCCGGGAGGGAAGCTCGTCATGCTCGCCGCTGTCGTCATAGACATAGGCCATGGCCTCACCCCCGGGCGGTGCGCACCCCCTCGGCCAGGGTGCGGACGAAGTCTAGCACGGCCGGCACGGTCGCGGCAGTGGCGCGGCCGTCGGCGTCCAGCGTCTGTTCCACCCGGCGGACGATGGCGCTGCCGACGACGGCGGCGTCCGCCACCCGGGCGATGGCGGCGGCCTGGTCCGGCGTGGTGATGCCGAAACCGACGGCGACCGGCAGCTCGGTGTGGCGCTTCAGCCGGGCCACGGCGGCGCTGACCGACTCCTCGCTGGCCGAACCGGCACCGGTGATGCCGGTGATGGAGACGTGGTAGACGAAGCCCGAGGTGTGGGCGAGCACGGCCGGCAGGCGACGCTCGTCCGTCGTCGGCGTGGACAGGCGCACGAAGCTGATGCCGGCCTTCAGCGCCGGCAGGCACAGCTCGTCATCCTCCTCCGGCGGCAGGTCCACGACGATCAGCCCGTCCACCCCGGCCTCCCGGGCATCGGCCAGGAAGCGGTCCACGCCGTAGCTGAAGATGGGGTTGTAGTAGCCCATCAGGATCACCGGCGTGTCCGGGTCGTCGCGGCGGAAGTCGCGCACCAGGTCCAGCGTGCGGGTCATCCGCGCCCCGGCCGTCAGCGCCCGCAGCGAGCTGGCCTGGATGGCGGGACCGTCCGCCATCGGGTCGGTGAAGGGCATGCCCAGTTCGATCAGGTCGGCCCCGGCCGCCGGCAGCCCCTTCAGCAGGGCGAGGCTGGTCGCGTGGTCGGGGTCGCCGGCCGTGAGGAAGGTGACGAGGCCGGCCCGGCCTTCCGCCCGCAGCCGGGCGAAGCGGCGGGCGATGCGGAAGGTCTCCGTGCCCGCGTCGATCTCGGTGGCGAGGCTCACAGCGATACCCCCATGTGACGGGCGACGGTGAAGATGTCCTTGTCGCCCCGGCCCGACAGATTCATCACCATCAGGTGGTCCCTGGGCAGCGTGGGCGCGAGGCGGCTGACGTGGGCCAGCGCGTGCGCCGGCTCCAGCGCGGGCAGGATGCCTTCGGTCCGGGCCAGCAGCTTGAAGGCGTCCAGCGCCTCCTGGTCGGTGGCGGAGACGTACTCCACGCGCTTCACGTCATGCAGCCAGGCGTGCTCCGGCCCGATGCCGGGATAGTCCAGCCCGGCGGAGATGCTGTGGCCCTCGACGATCTGGCCGTCCTCGTCCTGCAACAGGTAGGTGCGGTTGCCGTGCAGCACGCCCGGCCGGCCGCCAGTCAGGCTGGCGGCGTGCTGGCCGGTCTCGATGCCGTAGCCCGCCGCCTCCACCGCCACCATGCGGACGCTGGGTTCGTCCAGGAAGGGATGGAAGATGCCGATGGCGTTGGAGCCGCCGCCGACGCAGGCGACCAGACTGTCCGGCAGCCGGCCCTCGGCCTGCTGCATCTGCTCGCGCACCTCCTCGCCGATGATGGACTGGAAGTCGCGCACCATGGCGGGATAGGGGTGCGGACCGGCGACCGTGCCGATGATGTAGAAGGTATCCTCGACGTTCGTCACCCAGTCGCGCATGGCGTCGTTCATGGCGTCCTTGAGCGTGCGCGCGCCGGACTTCGCGGGCCGCACCTCGGCGCCCAGCAGCTTCATGCGGAAGACGTTGGGCTGCTGCCGCGCGATGTCGGTCTCGCCCATGTAGATGACGCAGGGCAGCCCGAACAGGGCACACACCGTGGCCGTCGCCACGCCGTGCTGGCCGGCGCCGGTCTCGGCGATGATGCGGCGCTTGCCCATGCGCTTGGCCAGCAGGATCTGGCCCATGCAGTTGTTGATCTTGTGCGCGCCGGTGTGGTTCAGCTCCTCGCGCTTCAGGTAGATCTTGGCGCCGCCCAGTTCCGCCGTCAGCCGCTCGGCGTAGTAGAGCGGGCTGGGCCGGCCGACATAATGGGTCAGGTAGTAGGAGAGTTCCGCCTTGAAGGAGGGGTCCTGCCGGGCCTCGGCATAGGCGCGCTCGACGTCCAGGATCAGGGGCATCAGCGTTTCGGCCACATAACGGCCGCCGAACTGGCCGAAATGCCCGCGCTCGTCCGGTCCGGTCCGGTAGGTGTTCAAGGGCTGGGTCATGGCTGCTGGCCGTCCCGTTTTCCGCTCGTCCGCAAGGGTGAGGACCCTAGCCGGTCGGCCGGCGGATGCCAAGGGCGACACGGGGTCCGCACACGGGGATCGGTCGCGCCGCAGCGGGTCGCGAATTGATCTCGGTCAAGGCCGGGGAGCCCCGACCGGATTAGTGTGCAACGCAGCAAGACTCCGGCGGAACGGCGCCCTGGTCCTGGCGGCAGCGTCCCGGCATGAACGGGGATGGCCGGGGCGGGGTCGGTCGCCATGCCCGGTCCCAGGCCGTGCCCGCGGCGCCCCGGCAGAAAGCTGCCGGACAGCGGATCGTTCGCCGCCCCCCGAAGGCCGCCGGCAGCGTCCTTCGGCGTCACCGTCCGGCGGGAAACCGCCCGTCCCCGTTCGTCCGCCGCCCCGTGCGGCCGACCGGACCGCGTATGTGAGGAGAGAGGGTCCCGATGCCCCATGCCCTGACGATGCCTGTCAGCACCAGCCATCGCCCGTCGGCCACCGCGCTTCATCTGCACCACGCGCTGGAAGCCAGCCGGCAGCAGGAATGGCCGTTCCGCCACTGGCTGCTGACCGACACGCTGCCCGAGCCGGTGGCGACGGGGGTGACCCGGCTGCCGCACGCGCCGGCCGCCGTCGGCGACACGCTGGGCCGGCGCGACACCCACAACGCCAGCCGCATCTTCTTCAACCCCGACCAGCAGCAGCGGCATCCGGTGGTGGCGGACATCGCCCATGCCTTCCAGCATCCGGAGACGGTGGCGCTGCTGTCCTCGCGCTGCCGTGCGCCGCTGGCCGGGTCGTTCCTGCGCATCGAATACTGCCTGGACACGGCCGGCTTCTGGCTGCGGCCGCACACCGACATCGGCGCCAAGCTGCTGACCCTGCTGATCTACCTGAACCCGCCGGAGGACGCCCAGGACTGGGGCACGGACATCTATGCCGATCCCACCGCGGCCCCGGTCGCGCGCACCGACGCCTCGTTCAACCGGGCGCTGATCTTCGTGCCGGGCAGCAACACCTGGCACGGCTTCGAGCCGCGGCCGGTCCAGGGGGTCCGCCGCACCCTGATGGTGAACTACGTGGTGGCCGAGTGGCAGTCCCGGCACGAGCTGGCCTTCCCCGACCAGCCGGTGTCGAACCGCTGAGTACCGGGCCGCTGAGAGTGCCAGACCGCTGAGTACCAGGCCGCCGGGCCCGCGGCGTCAGGCCGTGGGTGCCGGGGCGGTGACAGGGGCGGTGACCGGGGCCGACGCTGGCGCAGGGGCGCCGGGCGCCGGCGCCAGCGGCAGGCGCATCGTGACGCAGGCCCCGCCGTCCGCGGCGTTGCAGGCGTCGATGACCCCGCCCATGGCGCCCAGCAGGGCGGCGGTGATGGCGTAGCCGAGGCCGGTGGAGCGCGCCGCGCTGACATAGACGTTGCGCCGGCCGGGATAGGGCTGGCCCAGTTCGGCCAGCACGTCGGGCGGAAAGCCCGGGCCGTAGTCGCGGATCGTCAGGGCGCCGAACCCGTCGGTCAGCTCCAGCCGGACCTCCACGGTGCCGTTCTCCGGGCTGTGGCGCAGGGCGTTGGACAGGATGTTGTAGAGGGACTGCAACAGCGCCCGGCGGTCCGCCAGCACGGTGACGGCCTGGGCGCCATCGACGGCGAAGTTGACGCGGCGGTCGCGCGCGATCGGGCGCACCGTCTGCACGGCGCGCCGCACCGTCTCGTCCAGGGGGACCGGCTCCGGCGTCAGGGTGACGGTGGCCGACTCCACCTTCGCCAGATCCAGCACGTCGTTGATGATGTCCAGCAGGTGGCTGGCGCTGTCATGCACATGCCCGGCATATTCCTGGTAGACGGCGGGCACCACCTGTCCGAAGGTCCCGTCGCGGATGATCTCCGAGAAGCCGAGGATGGCGTTCAGCGGCGTCCGCAGCTCGTGGCTCATGGTGGCCAGAAACTGCGTCTTGGCGCGATTGGCCGCCTCCGCCTGGGCGAGGGCCTGATCGAGGCGCGCCTGCACCTCCTTCTGCGGCGTGATGTCCTGCACCGTGCCGACGATGCGGGCCGGGCGCCCCGTATCGTCGCGCTCCAACCGCGCCACCTCGTGTACCCAGCGGATCTCCCCGTCAGGGCGGACGACGCGGTGCTCCACATCGGCGAAACCGATCGTCTCGATGCGCTGCTGCGTCTCCAGGACACGGTCCCGGTCATCGGGATGCACGGCGGCCAGGAAGGCCGGCTGCGAATGGGCTTCGCGGTCCTTCGGCACGCCGAAGATGTCGTACACCACATCGGACCAGAAGACGGCGCCGGAGCGCAGGTCCAGTTCCCAGTGGCCCAGGCGGGCGATGTTCTGCGACAGTTCCAGCCGGGCGCGGTTGACCTCCCGCTCCAGTTCCACCCGCCGCCAGGCGGAGATGTCGCGCACCAGCACGACCGTGGAATGGAGCGTGCCGTCCGGAGCCCGCCGGGGATGGATGGAGGCGGAGGCCCAGAAGGCGGTCCCGTCCATCCGCCACATCTGGAAATCCGACCAGTCGCGCTCGACCCGCACGATCCCGGCCATCAGGTCGGCGACCCGGGGCCGCGGCTCCGCCAGCACATGGTCGAGGAAGCGGACCGACAGCAGTTCCCCCTCGGCGCAGCCCATGATCGTGGCCATGCGGCCGTTGGCGTACTGCGTCCGCCCGTCGGGACCGACGACCCAGATGCCGTCGGTGGAGCGTTCGACGATGTCCTTGAAGGCCAGCAGGTGCAGCCGCTCCTGGCGCTTCTCGGTGACGTCCTCCAGCGTGCCGTAGATGTGCCGGGGACGGTCGGCATGGGCTTCCGGCGCGGCGGAGAACAGGACCCAGCGCGCCCGACCGTCCGCCGTCAGGAAGGGGAGTTCCAGGCGCACCGGGGGGCCGCCCTCGCGCAGGTCGGCGACGGCGCCCAGCAGGGCCGGCAGGGCCTCCCCCGGGAAGAAGCGCCCCGCCTCCTCCAGCAGCGGCCGGTGGACCGCCGGGTCGGTGGCGTGGATGCGGTGCGTCATCGGCGACCAGGTCAGGAGCCCCGTCTCCAGGTCCAGATCCCAGGTGCCGACACGGGAATGGCTTTCCACCGCCAGAAGATGCAGGGCTGCCCGTTTCGACTCGGTCACGTCGCGCCAGACGCTGTAGATGCGTCCGTCCTCGGCCGACAGGGCGCACTGACCGCTCAGCCAGACATAGCGTCCGTCCTTGCGCCGGCAGCGCGCCTCCAACTGCTGCGGCGACCGTCCCGCCAGCAGGGTCTGCAGCCGTTCGACGGCGACCTCGCGGTCGTCGGGATGCAGAAGGTCCAGGCTGTTCGCCGCCATCAGCTCCGCCTGCGACCAGCCCAGCGTCCTTTCCCAGGCCGGGGACAGCGCAACGAAGCCGCCGTCGGTGCGGACGACGGACAGCAGGTCCTGCGACAGTGCAAAGAACGGCGACAGGTTCATCCGTTCATTATCGCACAGAAGATGATTTCACTTCCAGATAAGGTTGCTACGCGGGTGTGGTCGGGAAGATTGAGATTTAACTGAAATGAACGAATATTCTGTTCACAGAAGGAACAGTTCCGGCAACTCTTGAACGGGCACTCCCCTCGTTCGCAACATGGTTAACGGGGCCCGGGTCGGCGCAACCCGAAGGGGGCGTCACCGCCGCGGCAGGCGGACGGTGAAGAGCGCGCCGGCCACCTCGCCGCCCGGCCGGCGCAGGTTCGTGGCCGTGATGGTGCCGCCATGCGCCTCGACGATCTGTTTGGAGATGGAGAGGCCGAGGCCGGAATGCCGGCCGAAATCCTCCGACTTCGGGCGTTCGCTGTAGAAGCGGTCGAAGATCGCGTCCAGCTTGCCGTCGGGGATGCCCGGCCCCTGGTCATCGCAGGTGACCTCCACCCGGTCGGGCAGGGCGCGGGCGCGCAGCGTCACCACGCCGCCGGGCGGGGAGAAGGAGAGCGCGTTGGAGACGAGGTTCTGGAACACCTGCGTCAGCCGCCCCTCGATGCCCGGCACCACCAGATCGGCGCCGGCCGGCAGTTCCACCACGAGGCGCGGCGGCACCGGCTCGCCCGGGTCCGGTTCTTCCCAGGTCGCCATGGTGACGTCGCGCAGCATGGTCAGCACGGTGCCGACATCGACCGGGGAGGCCTGGGCGCGCGACAGCTCCGCATCCAGGCGGGAGGCGTTGGAGATGTCGGAGATCAGCCGGTCCAGCCGCTGCACGTCGTGATGGATGATGGCCAGCAGCCGGCGGAGCTGCGTCTCGTCCTTCACCCGCTGCACCGTCTCCACGGCCGAGCGCATGGAGGTCAGCGGGTTCTTGATCTCGTGCGCCACGTCGGCAGCGAAGCGCTCGATGGCGTCCATCCGGTTCCACAGCGCCGCCGTCATCTCGCGCAGGCTGACGGACAGCTCGCCGATCTCGTCATGGCGGCGGCCGAAATCGGGGATGACGGCCTGCCGGCCATGGCCGTGGCGCACCTCGTCCGCCGCGCGGGCGAGCTTGCGGATGGGGCCGGCGATGGTGCGGGCCAGATAGAAGGACAGCAGCACCGTGACGCCCAGCGCCACCCCGAACAGCTTCAGGATGTCCACCCGCTGCTGCCGCACCTCGCGGTCGATGTCGGTGCCGGCGCGGGACAGGTAGACCACCCCCAGCACCTGCTTGTAGCGCTGCACCGGCACGGCCACGGTCAGCAGCATGTCGGTGCGGTCGCTTTCCCGCGCCACGCGCCAGACGCCGGTGGCGATGTCGCCGGCCAGGGCGCGCTGCATGTCGGGGAACCGGGCCGCGTCCTGGGCCCGGTCCTCGGGGTAGACCGGCAGATGCTCGCGCCCCGGCAGGCTGTTGACGATGCGGTCGTAGAGGGCGATGCCCAGCTCGCTCAGGCTGTTGCCGTCGCGCAGCGGCGGCAGCTCCTCGATCTGGACCATGGATTTCGGCCCGCCCAGGATGCGGCTGTCAGCCACCAGTTCGCCCTTGGGGGCGTAGAGCCGGGTGCGGGTGTCGGTCGTCTCCACCAGCCGGCGCACCATCTGCCGCGCCAGTTCCCAGGACAGCTCGGCGGAGGGCTCGTTGAACTCGTCGTAACTGGGCCGGACCGCGCCTTCGCCCAGGGCGCCGGCGAAGATCCGCGCCTCCGTCGCCAGCGCCTCCAGCTCGGCCTGGATCAGCCGGTCCTGATAGCGCCCGAGATAGAGCAGGCCGCCGACGAGGATCGCCAGCGCCAGCACGTTGACCGCCAGGATGCGCAGCGTGATGGGGGAGACGGGCCGGCGCAGCCGCATCCGGCGCCGGGGTCGCGCCGCAGCCGTGTCGGCCGGCGGCGGCCAGAGCGGAGCCTTGCCGCGGCCCCCGTCCGGAGAACCGGGTCCGTCCGCGTCCGGGAGCGGGCCACGGGGCCTGCGCCGCCGCGCGGTGGCGTCACCGGCCGGAGCCTCCCGCCGCTCGGCGCGCAGGTCGAAGGTCATGCCCGGCCCCGGTCCGTGGTTGCCGCGTCGATCGTCGCGGGATCAGTTGTCGCGGTACTTGTAGCCGACGCCGTACAGCGTCTCGATCTGGGCGAAGCTGTCGTCCACCGCCTTGAACTTCTTGCGCAGCCGCTTGATGTGGCTGTCGATGGTGCGGTCGTCCACGTAGATGTGCTCGCCATAGGCGGCGTCCATGAGCTGGTCGCGGCTCTTGACGTGGCCCGGACGCTGCGCCAGCGCCTTGACCAGCAGGAATTCCGTGACGGTCAGGTCGATCTCCTGCCCCTTCCAGGTGCAGAGATGGCGGGCGCCGTCCAGCACCAGCTCGCCGCGCACCAGCGTCTGGCCGGGATCGGGCTCGCCGCGGCCGTGCGTCAGCTCCTGCCGGCGCAGCAGGGCGCGGATGCGCTCGATCAGCAGGCGCTGGCTGAACGGCTTCTTGATGTAGTCGTCCGCCCCCATGCGGAGACCCTGAAGCTCGTCGATCTCGTCATCCTTGCTGGTCAGGAAGATCACCGGCACGGCCGTGGTCTGGCGCAGGCGCTGCAACAGCTCCATGCCATCCATGCGGGGCATCTTGATGTCCAGCACGGCCAGGTCCACCGGCCGCGAGGTCAGGCCGCGCAGCGCCTCGTCGCCGTCCCCGTAGGTCCGCACCTCGAACCCTTCCGCCTCCAGCGCGATCGAGACCGAGGTGAGGATGTTGCGGTCGTCATCGACCAGGGCGATCGTGTGGGCCACCGTCTTCTTCTCCTGCCTTCCTGCGCAGCGTGGGCGTTTCCCCGGGGGCGGGGAGCCGCCGCCCGGCGGCGCCCCCTCCCGATCCATCGGGTCTAGGATCGCCTGCAATATGGCATCATTTGGATCGCGGGACACGGGGTCCTGGCGCAGCGGACGGTGGAAGCCGCGCGGACGGGGCCGCATGGGAGTGCCAGCACGGGAGGCGACGATGACCGGGATGAGCATGCCCCCGCCGGGGACGGCCTGGATGGGGGAGGGGCCGGCGACCGGCCGGGCGGTGATGCGCGGCAGCGGCCGGGCGGCGCTGGCGACGGCGCAGCGCGACAGCGGCGGCTGGCCGCTGCCGTCGCTGGTGCTGGTGGCGCTGGACCTGGACGCCACGCCGCTGCTGCTGCTCTCCGGGCTGGCGGAGCACACCCGCAACCTGGAGCGGGACCCGCGGGCCGGGCTGCTGTTCGACGGCACCGCCGGGCTGGACGAACCGCTGACCGGCCCGCGCCTGTCCGTGCTGGGGCGGATGGAGCGCACGGCGGACCCGCGGCTGCGCGACCGTTTCGTGGCGCGCCACCCGGAAGCGGCGCAGTATGCCGGCTTCTCCGACTTCGCCCTGTGGCGGCTGCGGCCGGAGCGGGCGCATCTGGTGGCCGGCTTCGGCCGCATCCGCTGGATCGCGGGCGACGACCTGCTGCTGCCGGCCACGGCCTGGAGCGAACTGGCGGAGCGGGAAGGGGACATCGTCGGCCACATGAACGCGGACCATGCCGACGCGGTGGCGCTCTACGCCACCGTCCTGGCCGGCCGGCCGGCCGGCGACTGGCGCCTGACCGGGCTGGACCCGGAGGGCTGCGACCTGCGCGCCGGCGGTGCCACGGCACGGCTGCCCTTCGAGCGGACCGTCACGACGGCGGAAGAGGCGCGGGCGGAACTGGTCCGGCTGGTCCGACGGGCGCGGTCCGCGCAACCTGCGTGAGAAGCGACCCGCACCGCTCCGGAGCCGTCTGCCCTGCGTAATCCGAAATGTCGTATGGCAAAGCTCGCGTAGCTCCCCCCTTGGCGGAGGGTTGCGGGCCGTTGGGCAGAACGGTAAGTCTACACGGCCGTTACATCAGGGCACCGTTACAGGGGCAGGCGCCGGTCCGCGCGCCGCCCCCTTGCTTGCGTGCAGTGTGCCGGGCATGCAGGGAACCGGGCCCGTCGCCCCCGTGCGATCGCACCAGAGGAGAACGCCAAAGTGCACATGACCGGTCCCGTCATCAGCAGCTTCGGCCTGGATTACCTGGGCCTGAGCCACCTGAAGGCCGCGCATTGGAACCTTTCCGCCGCCGCGCTCTATGAGCTGGCGATCCGCCGCGGCGAAGCGCAGATGGCGAAGGACGGACCCCTGGTGGCCCTGACCGGCCAGCACACCGGCCGCTCCCCGAACGACAAGTACATCGTCCAGGAAGAGACCACCGCCGACCAGATCTGGTGGGGCAACAACAAGGCGATCTCCGAAGACGCGTTCGACCGTCTGTTCGCCCGCATGCAGGCCTATCTCCAGGGCCGCGAGGTCTTCGTCCAGGACCTCTATGCCGGCGCCGACCCGGACCACCGCCTGCCGGTCCGCATCGTGACCCAGCACGCCTGGCACAACCTGTTCGCCCAGAACATGTTCATCCGGCCGAAGCTGTGCGACCGCCGGGAATTCGAGCCGGGCTTCACCGTCCTGCAGGTGCCCGACTTCCGCGCCGTGCCGGAGCGTGACGGCACCCGGACCGAGACCTTCATCCTGGTCAACTTCAAGCAGCGCCTGGTCCTGATCGGCGGCACCAGCTATGCCGGCGAGATCAAGAAGTCGGTCTTCACGATCCTGAACTTCCTGCTGCCGGCGCGCGGCATCCTGCCGATGCACTGCTCGGCCAACATCGGCCCGGCCGGCGACACGGCGATCTTCTTCGGCCTGTCGGGCACCGGCAAGACCACGCTGTCGGCCGACGGCAGCCGTACCCTGATCGGCGACGACGAGCACGGCTGGTCCGACACCTCGGTCTTCAACTTCGAGGGCGGCTGCTACGCCAAGGTGATCCGCCTGTCGCCCGAGGCCGAGCCGGAGATCTATGCCACCACCCGCCGCTTCGGCACGGTGCTGGAGAACGTCGTCATGGACCCGGGCACCCGGGAGCTTGACCTGGACGACGCGCGCCACACCGAGAACACCCGCGCCTGCTACCCGATCGACTTCATCCCCAATGCCAGCGACAGCGGCATGGGCGGGCAGCCGCAGAACATCATCATGCTGACGGCGGACGCCTTCGGCGTGCTGCCGCCGATCTCCAAGCTGACGCCCGAGCAGGCGATGTACCACTTCCTGTCCGGCTACACCTCGCGCGTGGCCGGCACGGAGAAGGGGGTGACGGAGCCGCAGGCGACCTTCAGCACCTGCTTCGGCGCGCCCTTCATGCCGCGCCATCCCAGCGTCTACGCCAAGCTGCTGGGCGAGCGCATCTCCCGCGGCGGCGCCAACTGCTGGCTGGTCAACACCGGCTGGACCGGCGGCGCCTACGGCACCGGCAAGCGGATGTCCATCGCCCACACCCGCGCCCTGGTGCGCGCGGTGCTGGACGGCCGTCTGGCCACCGTCCCGCATGTCGCGGAGGCGAGCTTCGGCCTCATGGTGCCGGAGGGCTGCGACGGCGTGCCGGCCGAGGTGCTCCAGCCGAAGAACACCTGGACCGACAAGCGCGCCTACGACGACACGGCGCGCGAGGTGGCCCGCCGCTTCGAGGCGAACTTCACCCAGTTCGCCGAGCATGTGGACGAGAAGGTGCGCGGCGCCGGCGTGAAGGTCGCCGCCTGACCGGCAGCGCACCCGCGCAACGGATCGGCAAGGGCCGGGGGAGCGATCCCCCGGCCCTTCGCTTTTGCGGGGTCCGGACGCGGAATCGGTGAGGGGATTGGCCGGGTCCGGCCCGCGGCGCATCCCTTCTGTACCGGGCTGCAACGGGAGGGAGAGATACCGCATCGTCGGCCGAGCGGGTCCGCAGGCGCCGCGCTGCCCTGCTGGACTTCCTGGATGCCGGCGGGGCGGACCTGGAAACGGAAAACCCCCGCCGCGGGGCCGCGGGCGGGGGTTTCGCAAGGACGGTCGGCCGGGGCAGGGGCGCCGGCCGGGCTCACCGCGGTCAGCGGGGAGCCAGCACCATGATCATCTGCTTGCCTTCGAGCTTCGGCATCTGCTCGACCTTGGCCAGATCATCCAGGGTGTCGCGCACCTTCACGAGGATGTTCATGCCGAGGTCCTGGTGCGCCATCTCACGGCCGCGGAAGCGCATGGTCACCTTGACCTTGTCGCCTTCCTCAAGGAAGCGGCGCATGTTGCGCATCTTGATGTCGTAGTCGTGATCATCGATGTTCGGCCGGAGCTTGACCTCCTTGACCTCGATGATCTTCTGCTTCTTGCGGGCCTCGTTCGCCTTCTTCTGCGCCTCGTACTTGAACTTGCCATAGTCGAGGATCTTGCAGACCGGCGGATCGGCATTCGGGCTCACCTCCACGAGGTCGAGTCCAGCCTCCTCGGCGGAGATCAGCGCATCACGCAGGCTGACCACGCCGACCATGTCGCCGTTCTGATCGATCAGGCGGACGGAGCGGACATTGATCTCGCGGTTGATCCGGGGTCCGTCGCGCTGGGGTTCCCGGTCTTGGGGGGTAGGCCGTGCTATGGAACCTTCTCCTTCGTCTGAGGGTGCCCGCCGCGGGGTCCGGAAGGACCCGGCCGGTTCAGCGGAACGCCCTGGTTGGTACTCTGACTGGTTGTCACTCTACCTGTGTCGTCGCTCCGACGGAACTCCCGAAGGGGTTCCGCCGGGCCCCGCGGCCGGACCGCAAGGTCAGAACGCGGGCGAAACGGCTTCGGCACCCGCGGGACTGCGGGCCTCATCCTTGAGTCTAGCAACGGCATCGCCCAGGGCAAGGACTTCCTGATCCTTGCCGCCAAGGCGTCGCACCGCCACGGTGCCCTGTTCGGCCTCGCGCGCGCCGACCACGAGCATGACCGGAACCTTGGCCAGGCTGTGTTCCCGGACCTTCAGGTTGATCTTCTCGTTGCGCACGTCGGCCTCGACCCGCAGCCCGGCGCGGCGAAGCGTCTCGGCCACGGTCTGCGCATAGGCGTCGGCCTCCGACACGATGGTGGCGACCACCACCTGCACCGGGGCCAGCCAGAGCGGGAACTTGCCGGCATAGTGCTCGATCATCATGCCGATAAACCGTTCCAGGCTGCCCAGGATGGCCCGGTGCAGCATGACCGGACGGTGCCGGGCGCCGTCCTGCCCGATGTAGCTGGCGTCCAGCCGTTCGGGAAGCTGGAAATCCAGTTGCAGGGTGCCGCACTGCCAGGACCGGCCGATGGCGTCGGTCAGGTGGAATTCCACCTTCGGCCCGTAGAAGGCGCCCTCGCCCGGCAGTTCCTCGAATTCCAGATCATTGGCACGCAGGGCCACGCGCAGGCTTTCTTCCGCCTTGTCCCAGGTCTCGTCCGTGCCCAGACGCACATCGGGGCGCAGCGCCAGCTTCACCGCGATCCTGTCGAAGCCCAGATCCTTGTAGACGCCGAGCTGGAGCGCGAAATATTCCTTCGCCTCCTGCCCCACCTGATCCTCGGTGCAGAAGATATGGGCGTCGTCCTGGGTGAAGTTGCGCACCCGCAGGATGCCGTGCAGGGCGCCCGACGGTTCATTGCGGTGGCAGTTGCCGAACTCGGCCATGCGCAGCGGCAGGTCGCGGTAGCTCTTCAGCCCCTGACGGAAAATCTGCACATGGGCCGGGCAGTTCATCGGCTTCACGCCGAGGAACTTCTCGGTGCCGTCCTCGGCCACGGATTCCCGGATCTTGAACATGTTGTCGCCATACATGTCCCAGTGGCCGGACGCCTTGAACAGGCTGCTGTCATAGAGCTGGGGCGTGCGCACCTCCACATAGCCGGCGGCGTCCAGCTTGGTGCGGATGTAGTTCTCCAGCGTCCGGTAGAGCGCCCAGCCCTTGGGATGCCAGAAGACGGAGCCGACGGCCTCCTCCTGCACATGGAACAGGTCCATCTCGCGGCCCAGCTTGCGGTGGTCGCGCTTCTCCGCTTCCTCGATCTGGTGCAGGTGGTCGGCCAGCTCCTTCTCGGTGCGCCACGCCGTGCCGTAGATGCGCTGGAGCATCTCGTTGCGGGAGTCGCCGCGCCAGTAGGCGCCGGCCACCTTCATCAGCTTGAAGGCGTGACCCACCTTGCCGGTGCTGGGCAGGTGCGGGCCGCGGCAGAGGTCGTACCACTGGCCCTGGCGGTAGATCGTGATCGTCTCCGTCGCGGGCAGGTCCTCGATGATCTGGGCCTTGTACTTCTCGCCGATCGACGTGAAGTGCTCGATCGCCTCGTCGCGCTTCCAGACCTCCCGCGTGAAGGGGGCGTCGGCGTTGACGATCTCGTGCATCTTCGCCTCGATCTTCACCAGATCGTCGGGCGTGAAGGGCTCGGACCGGGCGAAATCGTAGTAGAAGCCGGTGGCGATGGCCGGGCCGATCGTCACCTGGGTGCCGGGATAGAGGGCCTGCACCGCCTCCGCCATGATGTGGGCAGCGTCGTGCCGGATCAGCTCCAGCGCCTCCGGGCTCTCGCGCGTCAGGATCTCCAGCCGGCAGTCCTGCTCGACGGGGAGCGCGAGGTCGCGCTCCTTGCCGTCGATCTTCACCGCCAGCGCCGCCTTGCCCAGGCTCTTGGCGATGGCGCTGGCGATCTGGCCCCCGGTAGTGCCGCGCGGAAAGGTTCGCACGCCGCCGTCGGGCAGCGTGATGGAGACCATATCCTGCGCAGAGGCTTCCGCCATCGTCATGGCACTCACCGGACCTTGGTAGTTGAAGGAACCCTTTTCGGGAGGTGGGACTTTGGTGAGCCGTTCCGCCCGATGTCAAGACCGGGAGATGGGCGATTCCCGTGACGCGGGGAAGGGTTGCGTGCGACACATCCCCGGACGCCGGCCGGTTCAGACCCCGGCGAGGCCGGCCAGCGCCGCCGCCACCTCCGCCACCGGCAGCGCCGACAGGTCGTCGCGCTTCAGCCAGGCCGTGCGCGGCCCCCAGGGGGCGGAGCGGACGGGATCGGTGTGGTGGGACATGAGCATCAGGGTGGGGCAGCCCGCCGCCGCCGTCAGGAACACCGGCCCGGTGTCGTTGCCGACCGTGGCCGCCGCCCGCCGGGCGAGGCTGCCGAGCTGGGCGAGGCTGGTGCGGCCGACAAGATCCAGCGCCCCCGGACAGTCGGCCAGGATGCGGTCGGCGGCATCGCGGTCGGCGGCGGTGCCGACCAGCACCGGCACGGTGCCGGCCTCCAGCAGCGACCGGCCCAGCGCCGCATAGTGCGCCGGCGGCCAGCGCTTGTGCGGCAGATGGGGGGAGCAGCCGGGCACCAGCAGCACGAAGGGGCCGGCCGGCGCCACCCCGTCCACGGGGGCCGCCAGCCAGGACAGATCGGCCGCCCCCGCATCCGCCACCCCGCCCGCGGCAAGCACGGCCAGATAGCGGTCGCGGTTGTGCCGGCCCGCAAGCGCCGCGGGATCGGCCACCGGCCAGCGCGGCGCCGGACCGGGCCAGAGCAGCCGGCGGTAGAGCCGGGTGCGCGGCTTGGCCTGGAGGTCGTAGACGACGTCCAGCCGCGCCCCGCGCAGCAGCGCGCGGATGTGCCAGTAATGCGCCGGGCTGCGGCTGCGCCCGTCCTCCCAGACCCGGTCGAACCAGGGCATGGTCCGGCCGAAGCCGGCGAAGGCGGGCTTGGTCAGCAGCGCGACCTCCGCCCCCGGATGGCGGGCGCGCACGGCATGGAAGGCATCGAAGCACTGGATCAGGTCACCCAGCGCGCCCAGCCGGATGACCAGCACGCGCCGGGCCGTGTCCCCGGCCCCAGCCGCGGCCCCGGCCGCGGTCTCCGTCGCCGCCGCGGCCGGCGGGCTCACGGCAGCGCGGCGGGCCGGCCCCCGGCCGCCCGCTCCGCCAGCAGTTCGGCATAGACGGCGAGCGTGGCGAGGCACATGCCGTCGCGGGTGAAGCGTTCGCGCACGTAGCGCATCGCCTCCAGCCCCACGGCCCGGCGCTCCAGCGGGGTCAGGTCCAGCACCGACGCGATGGCGCCGGCCAGCGCCTCGGCATCGCCGGGCGGCACGACAAGGCCGGTCTGCCCGTTCACCAGCGTCTCCTTCACCGCGCCGAGGTCGGAGACGATCACCGGCCGGCCCATGGCCTGCGCCTCCACGATGACCCGGCCGAACGCCTCCGGCTCGACCGAGGCGCTGACCACCACGTCGGACAGCATGTAGGCGGCCGCCATGTCGGCGCAGTGGCCGGCGATGGTGACCTGGCTGTCCAGACCCAGGGCGCGGATGCGGGCCTCCAGCTCCTGGCGGTAGTCGGTGCGGCCCTGGTCGCCGCCCACCAGCACGGCGCGCACGTCGCTGCGCCCCAGCTTCGCCATCGCCTCGATCAGCACGAGCTGGCCCTTCCAGCGGGTCAGCCGGCCCGGCAGCAGCACGACGCGGTGGTCGTCGGGCAGGCGCCAGTCGCGCGCCAGCACGGCCATGCGCGCCTGGGTCACCTTGGCCGGGACGAGGGTGGCGACATCCACGCCGCGATGGATCAGCCGCAGCCGGTCCGGCCCGACGCCGTAGCAGTCGGCGACATGCCCGGCGACGAAGCCGCTGACGGCGATCACCCGGTCGCCCCGAGCCATCACCGAATTGTAGCGCTGCTTCAGGCGGCCCTTGAAATTGTAGGGGGCATGGAAGGTGGTGACGAAGGGCACGCCGCAGCGCCGCGCCGCCCAGAGCGCGCTCCAGGCCGGGGCGCGCGAGCGGGCATGCACGATGTCCACCCCTTCCGCCCGGATCAGCGCCGCCAGCCGCGCCGCGTTGCGGTAGATGGTGACGGGGTTCTTGCTGTCCACCGGCAGGGTGATGTGGCGGGCGCCGTAGCGTTCCAGCTCGCGCGCCATCGGCCCGCCGGCGGAGACGACCAGGGCACGGCCGCCGGCCCGCTGGATCGCGGCGGCCATGTCGATGCAGCCGCGCTCCGCCCCGCCCGTGACCAGGGTGGGGATGACCTGGAGCACCACCGGCCGCCCGCCGCCGAACCAGGAGGCCACGGCCTCCGCCGCCTCCGGACCGGCCTGGGCGGCGCCGGGGAAGCCGGCATCGTCCTCTCCGTCGGATGCGTCAGGACCCGGCAGGTCGGGATCGTCCCCCGCGGGGGCGGCCGACGGGGCCGGGTTGTCGTCGGGATCGGTGGCCGCTAGGGTGCCGGGCAGCTCGGCCGGGACGGTCATGGGCGTAGCATCGACAGGGGACGGCATGGGTGCGCCGATACATAGCCTGACCCGGGGCACCGCCACCATAGCTTATCGACGGACCCTGCCCCGGCGCCCGGGCGGGCCGGGCGTGATCTTCCTGGGCGGCTTCCGTTCGGACATGACCGGGACCAAGGCGGTGGCGCTGGAGGCCTGGGCGGAACGGCAAGGGCTCGGCTGCGTCTGCTTCGACTACCAGGGCCACGGCCGGTCCTCCGGCCGCTGGGAGGACGGCACCGTCGGCACCTGGCTGGAGGACGCGCTGGCCGTGCTGGACCGGGCGACGGAGGGGCCGCAGGTGCTGGTCGGCTCCAGCATGGGCGGCTGGATCGCGCATCTTGTCGCCCTCGCCCGGCCGGACCGGGTCGCGGGGCTGGTCTGCGTCGCCCCGGCGGCGGACTTCACCGAGCGGCTGATCCGCCAGCGCCTGTCGCCGGAGCAGACGGCGGCGCTGGAGCGGGACGGCTTCTTCGTGCAGCCCAGCGCCTACGACCCGGCCGGCTACCGCATCACGCGGGCGCTGCTGGACGAGGGGCGGCGGCATCTGCTACTGGGCCGGCCGATCCCGGTCCGCTGCCCGGTGCGGCTGCTGCACGGCCAACGGGACGCCGACGTGCCCTGGCGCTTCAGCCTGGATCTGGCCGGCGACCTGGAAAGCGACGACGTGCGCGTCGTGCTGGTGAAGGACGGGGACCACCGGCTGTCGCGGCCGCAGGACATCGACCTGCTGTGCCGCACGGTGGGGGAACTGACGGCCGCCCGGGAACGGCCGGGGAACATTGCGGAGGGGATGTGAGCATGCCTGCCTGCCCGGCCTGCGGGGCCGAGACCTGGACCCCGGTGGCCAGCCACGAGGACTGGGCCGCCACGGCCCGCACCGCCCCGGACCAGCGCCGCGACATGGCGGCCCTGGTCGCCGCCGACCCGGCGCTGGACTTCGGCGGCCTCTGCCGCTGCGGGCGCTGTGGTCTGGTGAGCGTCGAGCGCATCCCGTCGGCGGACGCGCTGGCCGGCTTCTACACGGCCTACTATGCCAGCCGGTCCTATTCCACGAAGGCGGCCAGCAAGCTGCGCCGCGCGCGGCGCCGCATCGCCGGGCTGAAGGCGGCGGCGCCGGGCAATCGCTTCCTGGACATCGGCTGCAACCTGGGATTTGCCGTGGAGGCCGCACGCGACCTGGAATTGCAGGCGACCGGCATCGAGATCGACCCCGACGCCGTGGCCCGCGCCCGCGTGCGGGTGGAGAACGCAACCTTCCACATCGCCGAGGCGGAGGCCTTCGCCGCGGCGGGGAAGGGGCCGTTCGACATCCTCTACTGCACCGAGGTGATCGAGCATGTGCGCGATCCCGACGCCTTCGCCGCGGCGCTGGCGCGGCTGGCGGCCCCGGGGGCGGTGCTGTTCCTGACCACGCCGGACGGCGGCCACTGGCGGGTGCCGCGCGACTTCACCCGCTGGCCGGAGGTGAAGCCGCCGGAGCATCTGCGCTGGTTCACCCGCGAGGCCCTGCGCCGGCTGTTCGACCGGCACGGCTTCGACGTGGGCTTCGGCTTCAACCTGAAGCCCGGCCACCGCATGCGGGCCCGCCGCCGGGCCGGGTGACCCCGCAGCCGGGCCGGCTGCCTCATGTGGCGGGGGAGGTGGGGCCGGGCGTGCCGAGGGCGGCGAGGGCCTGCGGCTCCTCCGGGCTAACGACGATGGCGAGCTTCCAGCCCGTCTCCGACCGGCGCAGCAGATAGATCGTCGTCCAGCCGGAGATGCCCTCGCCGTCGCGCGAGCGCAGGATCCAGCGCACCTCCGCCCGCACCAGATCGTGGTTGTAGGCCACGGTAATGGCCGCGGCCGGCACCGGCCAGGCCATGCCCAGGTGCCGGTACGCCTCCATCTGGGCGCCCAGGAAGGCGCGCGCCTGCTCCCGCTCGGGGAAGACCCGCGGGCCGGCCGCCGTGACCACCGTCAGGGGATGGTCGTGGTGGTCCATCACCCGGTCCAGGTCGTAGGCGGCGAAGGCCTCCGAATAGGTGTGGAAGAAAGCGCCGGCCTTCTCCGCCGTCATCTCGTCGGCCATGGGGTCCCTCCCTGGTGTCGTCGGTTCAGCGCCGTCCCAGGATACGGGTCAGCACCCCGTCCAACTGGTCGAGCGTCTTGTAGTGGATCTGCAACACGCCCTTGGGCCCGCGCCCGGCGACGACGACCTTGAGCCCCAGCGCGGTCGAAACCTCGCGCTCCAGCGCCACGGTGTCGGGCGGCTTCACGGCCGGCAGCTTCGCCTGCCGCCCGGCCGCGGCGTCCTTCACGAGCTGTTCGGTCTGGCGCACGTTGAGGCCGCGCTTCACCACCTCCTGCGCCAGGGCGGCGGGGTCGTGCGCCGTCAGCAGGGCGCGGGCATGGCCCATGCTGAGCTGCCCCTCCTGCACGAGCTGCTTCACCTCGTCCGGCAGGGCCAGCAGGCGCAGCATGTTGGCGACATGGCTGCGGCTCTTGCCGACGGCGCGGGCAAGGTCCTCCTGCGTGTGGGAGAACTCGTCCATCAGCCGGCGGAAGCCCTCGGCCTCCTCCAGCGGGGTCAGGTCCTGGCGCTGGATGTTCTCGATCAGCGCGATTTCCAGCGCCTCGCGGTCCGACAGGGTCCGGACCAGCACCGGCACCTCATGCAGCCCGGCAAGCTGGGCGGCCCGCCAGCGCCGCTCGCCGGCGATGATCTCGAAGCTGGGCGCGCCGGGCGGCGAATCCTCGTCCTTGCGGACGAGCAGGGGCTGCAACACGCCGCGCTCGCGCACGCTGTCCACCAGCGCGCGCATCTCCTCGTCGTCGAAGCGGCGGCGGGGCTGGTAGCGGCCGGGATGGAGCTGGTCGATCGGCACCAGCCGGGTCAGGCGGACGCGGTCGGCCGGCTCGCCTTCCGCCGGGGCGGCATCCCCGAACAGGGCGGACAGGCCGCGACCAAGGCCGCCGGGCCGCTTGCGGGGTTCTTCCTTGCGCACGTCATCCATAGGCCAACTGCCGCTTCCGCTCACGCTTCAGAACTTCCCCGGCCAGATGGATGTAGGCCTGCGCGCCCGCCGAACGGTAATCGTAGAGCAGCACCGGCTTGCCATGGCTGGGGGCTTCGGAGACCCGCACGTTGCGGGGGATCACCGTCTCGAACACCTTGTCCCCGAAGAAGCCGCGCACATCCGCAGCGACCATGTCGGACAGGTTGTTGCGGCGGTCGAACATGGTCAGCACCACGCCCTGGATGTCCAGCGCCGGGTTGAAGGCGCGCTTCACCCGTTCGATGGTGCGGACCAGATGCGACAGCCCCTCCAGCGCGTAGAACTCGCACTGCAAGGGCACCAGCACGGCATCCGCCGCGGCCAGCGCGTTCAGCGTCAGCAGGCCCAGGGCAGGGGGGCAGTCGATCAGGACATAGTCGTAGCCACCCTGGGAGCGGGCCAGCGCATCCTTCAGCCGGTACTCGCGCCGCTCCACGTTCACCAGCTCGACCTCCGCCCCGGACAGTTCGACCGAGGCGGTGACGAGGGAGAGGTTCGGCACGTCCGTGGGCACCGTCACCTCCTCCAGCCGGCTGTCGCCGAACAGCAGGTCGTAGATGCCGATGCCCCGGTCGCTCTGGCTGATGCCCAGCCCGGTGGAGGCGTTGCCCTGGGGGTCGTTGTCGATGATCAGCACGCGCTTGCCGATGGCGGCCAGCGCGGTGCCGAGATTGATGGTGGTCGTGGTCTTGCCCACGCCGCCCTTCTGGTTGGCCAACGCGATGACCCGCGGGGTCGGCCTGGCCTGGGCTGCGGAAGTGGTTCCGTCTGGCACGGGGATCAGCCTATCTGCATGCCCCGGGGGGCGATCTCGCTCAAGCGGAGCAGGGCGCCGGACGGGTCGGTCCGGCTCGGGAATTCCTCGACCCGCATTGTCCAGGAATCCCGGGCGCGGGTCAATTCGTCGGCGGCGGTGCGGCCCTTGGGAAACAGGCAGACGCCGCCCGGCCTTAAGAATCGGACCGCCAGCGGCAGCAGGGCGGAGAGATCGGCCAGCGCGCGGGCGGACACCGCATCAGCCGGCGGGGCGTCGGCCTGTTCCGCCCGCTGCGCATGGACCGTGGCGGGCGCCCCGGTGACCCGCGCCACCTCCCGCAGGAAGGCGGCCTTGCGCCCGTCGGACTCGATCAGATGCACCTCCGGCACGCCCAGGATCGCCAGGACAAGGCCTGGGAAGCCCGCCCCGGAGCCGAGATCGACCAGCACCCGCGTACCCTCCGGCAGCAGCGCGAAGAGCTGGGCGGAATCCGCGAAATGCCGCTCCCAGACATCGTCCAGGGTCGAGCGGGCGACCAGATTGATGGCCGGGTTCCACTTGCGCAGCAGCGCCTCATAGGCGGCGAGGCGGTCCAGTGTTTCACGTGAAACACCGAAGGCGGCCTGGAAATCGGTGGCCTTGAAACGGGTATTGCTCATCGGGTCCGTCGGTCGGTGGGGCGCCCGCGATCAGGCTGCCGCGGGGCGGCGCTTGACGTGGCGCAGGAGGGCGGTCAGGGCGGCGGGGGTCATGCCGGGGATGCGGGCGGCGGCCCCCAGGGTGGCGGGACGTACCTGCCGCAGCTTCTGCCGGATCTCGGCGGACAGGGAGGCGATGGCGTCCGGGTCCAGATCGGCGGGCAGCCCCAGCGCCTCATCCTTGCGGAAGGCGCGGATGTCGGCCTCCTGCCGCTCCAGATAGCCCGCATACTTGCCGTCGATCTCCACCTGCTCGGCGATCTCCGCCGGCAGGGCCGCCAGCTCCGGCCAGACGGCGGCAAGGCGGGCGATGTCCACCTCCGGATAGCGCAGGAGGTCCAGCACCGTGCGGCGCACGCCGTCGCGGTTCACAGGGATGCCGTGGCGGGCCAGCTCGTTCGGCGTGGCGGCCAGCGATGTCGCCAGCGCCCGCGCCGCGGCCAGCGCGTCCGCCTTCCGCTGGAACGCCTCCGCCCGCCGGCTGCCGACGACGCCGACCGACAGGCCGCGCGGGGTCAGCCGCTGGTCGGCATTGTCGGCGCGCAGCAGCAGCCGGTATTCGGCGCGGCTGGTGAACATGCGGTAGGGCTCGGTCGTGCCGCGGGTGATCAGATCGTCGATCAGCACGCCGATATAGCCCTCGGCCCGGTCCAGCACGAAGGGGTCCCCGCCCGCCACGGCGAGGGCGGCGTTGACCCCGGCCATCAGGCCCTGGGCCGCCGCCTCCTCATAGCCGGTGGTGCCGTTGATCTGGCCGGCCAGGAAGAGGCGCGGCAGCCGCTTCGTCTCCAGCGTGGCGGCAAGCTCCCGCGGGTCCACGAAGTCGTATTCGATGGCATAGCCGGGACGCAGCATCACGGCCCGCTCCAGCCCCGGGATGGCGGCCAGCATCTCGCGCTGCACCTCCTCGGGCAGGCTGGTGGAGATGCCGTTGGGATAGACCGTGTCGTCGTCCAGCCCCTCCGGCTCCAGGAAGATCTGGTGCCGCTCCTTGTCGGCGAAGCGGACGACCTTGTCCTCGATGCTGGGGCAGTAGCGCGGGCCGGTGGATTCGATCTGGCCGGAATAGATCGGCGCCCGGTGCAGATTGGTCCGGATCAGCGCATGCACCGCCGGCGTCGTCCAGGTGATGGCGCAGGCGACCTGCGGCGTCGTGATCCGCTCCGTCAGCGTGGAGAAGGGCGGGGGCGGGTCGTCGCCCGGCTGGCTCTCCAGCCCGGCCCAGTCGATGCTGCGGCCGTCCAGCCGTGCCGGGGTGCCGGTCTTCAGCCGGCCGAGCGGGAAGCCCAGCCGCGCCAGCGTGGCGGACAGGCCGAGCGCCGGCGCCTCACCGACACGGCCGGCGGGAATCCGGCGCTCCCCGATATGGATCAGGCCGCGCAGGAAGGTGCCGGTGGTCAGCACCACGGCCCCGGCGCGGATCTCCTCACCGTCCGCCGTCCGCACGCCGCAACAGGTGCCCGCGGCGTCCAGCAGCAGGTCCTCCACCGCCGCAGCGACCAGCTCCAGGCCCGGCTGGGCACGCAGGGCCGCCTGCATCGCCTCGCGGTAGAGCCGGCGGTCGGCCTGCGCCCGCGGGCCGCGGACGGCCGGGCCCTTGGAGCGGTTCAGCACGCGGAACTGGATGCCGCCCTGGTCGATGACGCGGGCCATCAGCCCGTCCAGGGCGTCGATCTCGCGCACGAGATGGCCCTTGCCCAGACCGCCGATGGCCGGGTTGCAGGACATCTCGCCGATGGTTTCGATGCGGTGGGTCAGCAGCGCCGTGCGCGCGCCCATCCGCGCGGCCGCCGCCGCGGCCTCGCAGCCCGCATGGCCGCCGCCCACCACGATCACGTCGAAGCTTCGCATGGCGCGGAATGTATGGGCGGGGCGGGGCGGAGTCCAGCCGCTCCCGCGGCGGGGCTCACTTGCCGATGCAGAAGTCGCGGAAGATCACGTCCAGCAGGTCCTCCACATCCACCCGGCCGGTGATGCGGCCCAGCGCGCGGGCAGCAAGGCGGACATCCTCCGCCGCCAGCTCGGGCAGCGGCGCCTCCAGCGCGCGGGCGAGGGAGGCGCCGCACGCCTCCAGCGCCGCCCGGTGCCGGGCGCGGGTGAGGGAGGGGGCGGCGGCGGGGGCGTAGCGCGCCTCCACCGCCGCGGTCAGGGTCGCCAGCAGCGCGGCCAGCCCCTGGCCCGTGGCGGCGGAAACGCCCAGCGCCGGCCGGCCCGCCAGCTCCGCCGGAAGCGCCCCGGCCAGATCGGCCTTGTTCAGCACGACCAGCGCATCCTCCCCGGCCAGGGCCAGCGTCGCCGGATCGGGGGGCAGGGTGGCGTCGAACACCAGGAGCGTCAGGTCGGCCCGCGCCGCCCGGTCCAGGGCGCGGCGGATGCCCTCGCTCTCCACCGCGTCCAGGGTTTCGCGCAGGCCGGCGGTGTCCGCCAGGGTGACGGGATAGCCGCCGAGATCGAGCGCCACCTCGATCACATCGCGGGTGGTGCCGGCCTGGGCGCTGACGATGGCGACGTCGCGCCGGGCGATGGCGTTCAGCAGGCTGGACTTGCCGGCGTTGGGCGCGCCCAGGATGGCGATGGCGATGCCGTCGCGCAGCCGCTCGCCGCGGTGCCCGTCGGCCAGATGCGCCGCGATCTCCGCCAGCAGGTCCCGCACCACCGGCCGCACGGAGTCCGTCAGCCCGCCGGGCAGGTCCTCCTCGGGGAAGTCGATCTCCGCCTCCAGGTGCGCCAGCGCCCGCAGCAGCCGGTGCCGCCAGTCCTCGTAGAGCCGGCCCAGGGCGCCGTCCATCTGGCGCAGGGCCTGGCGGCGCTGGGCCGCCGTCTCCGCCGCCACCAGATCGGCGATGGCTTCCGCCTCCGTCAGGTCCAGCTTGCCGTGCTCGAAGGCGCGGCGGCTGAACTCGCCCGGCTCCGCCACCCGCAGGCCGAGCGCCGTCAGCGCCTCCGTGGCGGCGGCCAGCACCGCGCGGCCGCCATGCAGGTGCAGCTCCGCCACATCCTCCCCGGTGAAGCTGGCGGGGGCGGGGAACCAGAGCAGCAGGGCGCGGTCGAAGACCTCCCCGCCAGCGGGATCGCGCAAGGCGGCGAGCGTCGCCTGCCGCGGCGGCGGCAGCCGGTCCGACAGCCGGACCAGGGCCGGACCGGCCAGCGGCCCGGACAGGCGCACGACCTGTACCCCGCCGCGACCGGGGGCCGTGGCGGGGGCGAAGATGGTATCCGTCGTCATCGTCGATGTTTCACGTGAAACACGGGGTCCGCCCTGGTGGCACGGACACCCACAGCCGTTGCGGTCCCGCCCGTCCTATTCCGCCGCCGCCAGCCGGGCGGCCACATCCTCCGGCTTCCGGTCCTCCGGACGCAGCATCAGCCGCTCGACCCGGCCGCCGCGGACCAGATGCGTCTCCAGGATCTCGTCGATGTCGGCTTCCGAAGAGAAGCCGTACCAGACCCCCTCCGGATAGATCACCATGACCGGCCCCAGCTCGCAGCGGTCCAGGCAGCCTGCGGCGTTGACCCGGATGCCGCGCAGGCCCAGCGCGGTCGCCCGCTTCTTCATGTAGTCGCGCAGCGGTTCGGCCCCGCGGCGCTTGCAGCTCCCGCGCGGGTGGCCCTCCGGCCTCTCGTTGGTGCAGCAGAAGACATGGGCCCGGTAGTAGGGGGCCGGGTCCTGGGTATCCTGGTCGTTCACTTCTTCTGATCCTTGCCGCTTCCGCCCATGGCGGAGGCCATCTGGTTCCACATGAATTTCTGCATCTGCTCCAGGTTCTGGAGCCCGACCGGAAGCCAGGTCTTCAGCATGACCTCCGGGTCCATGGCCGCGATGTTGGCGCTGATCCGCTCCTGAAGCTGTTGCATCAGGGCGTCCTGCATGGGCTTCACGTCCGGCAGACCCAGGAAGGCGCGGGCCTCCTCGGGGGTGCAGTCGATGTCGACGGAAATCTTCATGCGCTGTTCCCCTCCGTTCCGGCGGACCGCCCCCGGTCTTCCGTCTCTTGTCCCGCTGTCCATCCGGCGTCCGCGGCGGGCCGGCCGGGGATCGGGCGGGGGCGAAAACCGCAATTGAATCAGGGCCATTTTTCCGGCGCACGCCAGTCTACACGACGCTATCCTGGAGGCAAAGGCAGCGCCGGGAAACGGCGACCGGTCCGGCAAGACGGATGCCGAACAGAGGGACAAGAGACATGGCGGACCCCGCGAACCTGCTGGGGCAGGAGACGAGCCCCTATCTGTTGCAGCACAAGGACAACCCGGTCCACTGGATGCCCTGGGGGCCGGAGGCCTTCGCCCGCGCCTGGGCGGAGGGCAAGCCCGTGCTGCTGTCGGTGGGCTATGCCGCCTGCCACTGGTGCCATGTCATGGCCCATGAGAGCTTCGAGGACCCGACCATCGCCATGATGATGAACGACCTGTTCGTCAACGTGAAGGTGGACCGGGAGGAGCGGCCGGACGTGGACCAGATCTACCAGTCGGCCCTGGCGCTGCTGGGCCAGCAGGGCGGCTGGCCGCTGACCATGTTCCTGACGCCCGAGGGGGAGCCCTTCTGGGGCGGCACCTATTTCCCGCCGGAACGCCGCTGGGGCCGCCCCGGCTTCGCCGACGTGCTGCTGGGCGTCAGCACCACCTACCGGCAGGAGCCGGACAAGGTGGGGCGCAACACCGCCGCGCTGAAGGACGCGCTGCACCGGCTGGCGCAGAACCGGCCGGGGGCCGGGGTGGACATCGACCTGCTGGACGAGGTGGCGGCGCGGCTGGTGCAGGAGGTCGATCCCGTCCATGGCGGCATCGGCTCTGCCCCGAAGTTCCCGCAGACCGGCATCTTCGAGCTGCTCTGGCGGGCCTGGAAGCGCACCGGCCGGGAGGATTGCCGCGCGGCCGTCGTCACCACCCTGACGCGGATGAGCCAGGGCGGCATCTACGACCATCTCGGCGGCGGCTATGCCCGCTATTCCACCGACCAGGAATGGCTGGTGCCGCACTTCGAGAAGATGCTCTACGACAACGCCCAGCTCATCGACCTGCTGACCACCGTCTGGCAGGAGACGCGCGACCCGCTGTTCGAGGCGCGGGTGCGGGAGACGGTCGGCTGGGTGCTGCGGGAGATGGTCTCCGGCCCGGACGATCCCGCCGGCGGCGGCTTCGCCGCCACCCTGGACGCCGACAGCGAGGGGGAGGAGGGCCGCTTCTACGTCTGGACCCGGGCGGAGGTGGAGCGGCGGCTGGGCGACCGCGCCGCGGCCTTCGCCCGCATCTACGACGTGACCGAGCGGGGCAACTGGGAAGGCACCTGCATCCTGAACCGCCTGCACCATCCGGAACCCGGCACCCCGGAGGAGGAAGCGGCGCTGGCGGCGATGCGGGCCGTGCTGTTCCAGGCGCGCGAAGCCCGCATCCGCCCCGGCTGGGACGACAAGGTGCTGGCCGACTGGAACGGGCTGATGATCGCGGCGCTGGCGCGCGCCGGGGCCGTGTTCGACGAACCGGCCTGGATCGCCGCCGCCCGCCGCGCCTACGACTTCGTGTGCGGGTCCATGCAGGACGCGGACGGCCGCCTCTGGCACTCCTGGCGGGCGGGGCGGCTGCGCCACCGCGGCACGCTGGACGATCAGGCCGCCATGGCGCGCGCCGCTTTGGCCCTGTTCGAGGCGACCGGCGACAGCACCTGCGTGGAGCAGGCCCGGCGCTGGGCCGCCGTGGCGGACGCGCAGTTCTGGGACACGGAGTCCGGCGGCTACTTCCTGACCGCGGCCGACGCCACGGACCTGATCGTGCGGCCGCGCAACGCTCAGGACAACGCCGTGCCCTCGGGCAACGGCACCATGCTGGGGGTGCTGGCGCGGCTCTGGCTGATCACGGGGGAGGCGGGCTGGCGCCGCCGCGCCGACGCCCTGGTCACCGCCTTCGGCGGCGAGCCGGGGCGCAACTTCTTCCCGCTGGCGACCTTCCTCAACAATGTCGAGCTGCTGCACCGGGCGGTGCAGGTGGTGGTGGCCGGCGATCCGGCGGCGGCGGACACGAGCGCGCTGCTGCGGGCGGTCCACGACGCGGGCCTGCCGACCCTGGTGCTGACCCCGGTCGCGCCGGGGGCGGACCTGCCGGACGGCCATCCGGCGGCGGGCAAGGGCATGGTCGGGGGCAGGGCGGCCGCCTATGTCTGCCGCGCCATGGCCTGTTCGCTGCCGGTGACGGACCCGGCGGCCCTGGCAGCACTTCTGCGTGAAGATCGGGTTACCCCGCCGCCCGCACCGTGACAAGGCGGGGACCCGCATATAGCATTCCCGCGGCTTTTCGTCCCGGCCCGCACGGCCGGACCCGATCCCGGACCGAACCGATCCCAGACCGAACCGAGCAAGGGGGGCACGCATGAGCGACGTCACGATCCAGGCGACCGACGGGGGCAGCTTCACCGGCTATCTGGCCGAACCGCCGTCGGGCCAGGGCCCGGGCATCGTGGTGATCCAGGAGATCTTCGGTGTGAACGAACAGATCCGGGACTACTGCGACTTCCTGGCCGGGCAGGGCTATTTCGCCCTCTGTCCCGACCTGTTCTGGCGGCAGGAGCCGGGCGTCCAGCTCACCGACCGGACCGAGGCGGAATGGCAGAAGGCGTTCAAGCTCTATCAGGGCTTCAACGAGGTGAAGGGGGTGGACGATCTGATCGCCGCGATGGAGCTTCTGCGCGACCATCCGGGCGTGACCGGCAAGGTCGGCGCGGTCGGCTTCTGCCTGGGCGGCAAGCTGGCCTATCTGATGGCGACGCGGTCGGACAGCGACGCCACGGTCGCCTATTACGGTGTGGGCATCGACCGCCATCTGGACGAATGCGCCGCCATCACCCGGCCGCTGCTGATGCACATCGCCGGCAAGGACAGCTTCGTCCCGCCCGAGGCGCAGGCCCAGATCAAGGACACCCTGGGCGGCAACAGTCTGGTCGCCATCTACGACTATCCCGACCAGCAGCACGCCTTCGCCCGGACCGAGGGCCAGCACTGGGACCCCGACGCCGCGCAGGCGGCGGAGGAACGGACGCTGGCCTTCTTCAGGGAACATCTGTTCTGATGGCGGGCGGCGCCATCGGGGCGCCGCAGCCATAGCCGAAGGACGGCGGACCATGGTTCACGCGATCCGCATCCACGAGACGGGCGGTCCCGACGTGCTGCGCTGGGAAAAGGTCGCCGTGGGCGACCCCGGTCCCGGCGAGGTGCGCCTGCGCCACACGGCCGTGGGGCTGAACTTCATCGACATCTATCACCGCAGCGGCCTCTACCCGCAGCCGCTGCCCTTCGTGCCGGGGATGGAAGCCGCCGGCGTGGTCGAGGCGGTGGGCGAGGGGGTGACCGGCTTCGCGCCCGGCGACCGCGTCGGCTACTGCTCCGGCCCGATCGGCGCCTATGCCGAGGCGCGGCTGATCCCGGCCCAGGGGCTGGTCGCCCTGCCGGACTGGCTGGACGACCGCACCGCCGCCGCCATGCTGCTCCAGGGCATGACGGCGCAGTACCTGCTGCGCCGGACCTACCGGGTGAAGCCGGGCGACAGCATCCTGATCCATGCCGCCGCCGGCGGGGTCGGGCTGATCGTCTGCCAGTGGGCCAGCGCGCTCGGCGCCACCGTGATCGGCACGGTCGGATCGGAGGAGAAGGCGGCGCTCGCGCGGGCGCACGGCTGCCACCACGCGATCAACTACACGCGGGAGGATTTCGTCGCCCGGGTGAAGGAGATCACCGGCGGCCGGGGAGTGGACGTGGTCTATGACAGCGTCGGCGCCGACACCTTCCTCAAGAGCATGGACTGCCTGCGCCGGCTGGGCATGCTGGTCAGCTTCGGCCAGTCTTCGGGCAAGCTGGCGCCGCTCGACACCGGCCTGCTGGCGGCCAAGGGCGGCCTGTTCCTGACCCGGCCGACGCTGTTCCAGTACATCGCCACCCGCGCGGAACTGGAGGAGACGGCCGCCGACCTGTTCGCCGTGGTCAAGGACGGCACGGTGAAGGTGGAGGTGCGCCAGACCTTCCCCCTGCGCGACGCGGCGGAAGCCCATCGCGCCCTGGAGGCCCGCCGCACCACCGGTTCCACCGTCCTGCTGCCCTGACGGTGCCGTCGCTCCGCGGGCAGCCTACGTATCCCGTAGGTCGCCGCGAGCCCGACGGGCGAGAGCCGACATGCCGCTACGACGACCGTGTCTGCCACAGGGGCGGGGTCTTGAAGCCCTTCAGGAAGGCCTCGTGCGCCTCCAGCTCCTCCGGCAGGGGGGCGTGCGGCCGCGGCTCGCGGCGGGGGCGCTCGGTGCGGAAGGAGGCCGCGGCCTGGGCGCCGGTGGGCGCCAGCACCAGGTCGGGCTGGCGGCCGCCCAGCAGCTCCAGATAGACCTCCGCCAGAAGCTGGGCGTCCAGCAGCGCGCCATGGTAGCTGCGGGCGGAATTGTCGATCTCGAACCGGCGGCAGAGCGCGTCCAGGCTGGCGGGCGCGCCGGGGAAGCGGCGCCGGGCCAGCACCACGGTGTCGATGGCACGGGCCGCGGGCAGGGTCCGCATGCCCAGCCGGGTCAGCTCCGCGTTCAGGAAGCCCACGTCGAACGTGGCGTTGTGGATGACCAGCGGGCTGTCCTGGATGAAGTCCAGGAACGGTCCGACGATCTCCGAAAAGATCGGCTGGCCGGACAGGAACTCGGTGGACAGGCCGTGGACGTTGAACGCCTCGATCGGCATGTCGCGTTCGGGGTTGATGTACTGGTGATAGGTGCGGCCGGTGGCGACGTGGTTCATCAGCTCGACGCAGCCGATCTCCACCACCCGGTCGCCGTTCAGGGCGTCGATGCCGGTGGTTTCCGTATCCAGCACGATCTCGCGCATCAGGTCCGTCCCGGTGTCCTGGGCGGCCGCGTCCCCCTGGGCGGGAACAGCGGCCGGTAGCCCCGCGGCGGCCAGATCCGGCCCCGCTCCATCCCCAACATTTTGACGATCCGGGTCAGCGCGATCAAGGTATGGCGTCTTCCCAGGCCGGTGGGCACCACGAAATCGGCCCGGCGGCGCTTCTCCCGGTCGGGCATCTGAAGCGCCAGGATGGCGGCCAGCTTCGCCGGACCCATGCCCGGCCGGGCCAGCACGCGGGCGCGCTGCACGGATGGCGGGGCGGAGACGACGGCAATCCGGTCCACCCGGTCCTCGCCGCGGCTCTCGAACAGCAGCGGGATGTCCAGCACCGCCACCTTCACCCGCCGGCGGGCGGCGCGGCGCAGGAAGCGGTCGGCATCGGCCCGCACCAGCGGATGCACCGCCGCCTCCAGCCGGCGCAGCGCCTCGGGCCGGCCGACGACCTGGGCCGACAGGGCGGCGCGGTCCACGGCGCCGTTCCGCACCGCGTCGGGAAACAGGGCCGCCACCACCGGCACCGCGGCCCCGCCGCGGGCATAGAGCCGGTGGACCGCGGCGTCGCTGTCATGCACCGGGCAGCCCAGCCGGCGCAGCATCGCCGCCGCGGTGGACTTGCCCATGCCGATGGAGCCGGTCAGCCCCAGCACGATCATCGCCGCCCCCCGGCCCGGGAGCGCAGCAGCGCCGGCCAGCCGGCGGGAGAGCGGCTCACAGCCCCTCCAGCACGAAGCGGCGCAGCTCCGGCGTCACCTTCGGCGCCAGCCCGAACCAGGCCTGGAAGCCCGGCCGCGCCTGGTGCAGCAGCATGCCCAGCCCGTCCACCACCGGGTTGCCGCGCTCCTTCGCCTGCTTCAGCAGCGGCGTCAGCAGCGGGGTATAGACGATGTCCGTCACCACGGCGGCCGGCGGCAGGCCCGCCAGCGGCAGGTCCAGCGCGGGCTGCCCGGCCATGCCCTGGGTCGTCGTGTTCACCAGCAGCCCGGCGTCGGCCAGGGCCGAGGCGCGCCATTCCCACGGGATCACCCGGACCGGCACGCCGGGGCCGAGGTCGGCCGCGAGCTCCTCCGCCCGGGCGCGGGTGCGGTTGACCAGACGCAGCTCCGGCACGCCGCTGTCCAGCAGCGCCACCGCCACGGCGCGGGCCGCGCCGCCGGCGCCGACCACCACGGCCGGCCCGGCCGCCGGGTCCCAGCCGGGGGCGCCGTCGCGCAGATTCTCCCGGAAGCCGAAGGCGTCGGTGTTGCGCCCCTCCAGGCTGCCGTCGGGGCGGACGACGATGGTGTTGACCGCGCCGATCCGCTTCGCCGCCGGGTCCAGCAGGTCCACCAGCCGGAACGCCGCCTCCTTGTGCGGGACGGTGACGTTGCAGCCGGCCAGCCCCAGCGCCGGCAGGGCGCGGATGGCCGGCTCGATCCGGTCGGGCGGCACCGGCAGCGGCACATAGGCGCCGTCGATGCCGTACTGTTGCAGCCAGAAACCGTGCAGGCGCGGGCTGCGGCTGTGCCCGACCGGCCAGCCCATGACGCCCGCGACCCTGGATTTGCCGGACAGGATCACGACGGCAGCACTCCGCGGGTGCGCAGGAAGCCCAGCAGCGGCAGCAGCGGCAGTCCCAGCACAGTGAAGAAGTCGCCGGTCACGGCGGTGAAGAGCTGCGCGCCCGGTCCTTCGAGCTGGTAGCCGCCGACGGAGGAGAGCACCGCCGGCCCGGCCACCGCGAGGTAGCGGTCCAGAAAGTCCGGCTCCAGCGGGCGCATGGTCAGCACCGCCTCGTCCACCGTGTGCCAGACCCGCTGCCCGCCCTGGAAGACCACGGCACAGGAGATCAGCCGGTGGCGCCGCCCGGCCAGGGCCAGAAGCTGCGCCCGCGCCGCCGCAGCATCCGCCGGCTTGTCGAACCAGACGCCGTCGCATTCCAGCATCTGGTCGGCGCCGATGACGGGGCGGTCCGGATGGCGGGCCGCCACGCGGGCGGCCTTCAGCTCGGCCAGGGCCTCGGCCACCGCCTGCGGCGGCAGGCCGCCGGCCCGGCAGGACCGTTTCACCTCGTCCTCGTCCACCGACGGCGGATCGACGATCACCGCCAACCCCGCCGACTCCAGCAGGCGCCGCCGCGTGGCGCTGCCGGACGCCAGCACGACCGGTCCGTTCGAGAGAGCGACCATGGCCATCGTTCTTCCCGTCTCCACCCCTGCCGACCCGCTCAGGCCGGCGCGCCGGCGGGACCCGTCTCGCCCGGGACGGCGCGCCGGCGGGCCAGGATCATCATCACCTCGGCCGCGGTCTCCTCGATCGACCGCCGGGTCACGTCGATCACCGGCCAGCCCTTGCGGCTGTAGAGGCGCCGCGCCTCCGACAGCTCCGCCCGGACCTTCTCCGGATCGGTGTAGCTGGTGTCCTCGCCCTGGTTCAACAGGCGCAGCCGGTTGCGCCGGATCTGCACCAGCCGCTCGGCGTCCTTGGTCAGCCCGACGACCAGCGGCCGGCGGAGCTGGTCCAGTTCCGGCGGCAGCGGACAGCCGGGAACGAAGGGCACGTTGGCGGCCTTGATGCCGCGGTTGGCCAGATAGATGCAGGTCGGCGTCTTCGAAGTGCGGCTGACCCCGACCAGGATCACGTCGGCCTCGTGCAGGTCCCAGGCGCTCTGCCCGTCGTCATGGCCCAGGGCGAAGTCCATGGCGTCGATGCGGCCGAAATATTCCGCGTCCAGCGCGTGCTGGCGGCCGGGCTGGCTCTGGCTCTCCAGCCCCAGATAGGCGCCCAGCGCGGCGATCAGCGGGTCCAGCACGGGGATGCAGGGAACCTGGAGGTCGCGGCAGGTGTCCTGGAGGCGCCGGCGCAACTGGTCGTTCACCAGGGTGAACATGACCAGGCCCGGCGTATCCCGGATGCCCTCGATGGCCATGTCGAGCTGCCGCTCCGTCCGCACCAGGTTCCAGAAATGCTCGATCGGCTGCACCCGGTCGAACTGGCTGACGCAGGCCCGCGCCACGGAATTGATCGTCTCTCCCGTGGCGTCGGAGACGAGGTGCAGGTGGAAGGTCTTCGTCGTCGTGTCCGTGTTCATCTGGCGCAGCGCCGCTCCCGTTACGGAAACCGGAATCAAAGGGTGAACAACCCGTCGGGTGCGGGGATAACCCGGGGCCTGCGACAGCATGCCCGAAATCGCTCCACGCGGCCGCTACGACTTGGCAGCAGGGATGCGCCCCGGGGGAGAAAACCGTCGCACCTCTCCGCAACACCGGGAAGACCGGTCGCCCGCCGCGACATTATCCCCAGGACTCAAGGCGGTCGGAACCTAGCGCAGATGCGGCCTGCCGCGCGATACCCGACGAACTGTCCACAGACATTTTCGGCGTGGATGACGATTGCCGCAGCCTGTGGATGGATTTGCGGGAAACATGAATTCCCGTTATCCACAGTCACAACTGTCACCCCCATTCCTTCTGATACCGGATTCAAGGTATAGGGGGGACCTGGAACAACCTGGATCAGCGACGATGACCGCAGCCCCGACGAAGCCCTTCCTCCGCGCCCTGGCCGGTGAAACCCAGCCCCGCCCGCCCTTCTGGCTGATGCGCCAGGCCGGCCGCTATCTGCCGGAATACCGTGAGGTGCGTGCGCAGGCCGGCGGCTTCCTCGACCTCTGCCTGAAGCCGGCCCTGGGCTGCGAGGTGACGTTGCAGCCGCTGCGCCGCTACGGCATGGACGCGGCGATCCTGTTCTCGGACATTCTCCTGGTGCCGCACGCGCTGGGGCAGTCCGTGGGCTTTGCGGAAGGTGAAGGCCCCCGGCTGGCGGCGATCCGGGATCTGGACGGTCTGCGCGCGCTGGACTTCGACGGCCTGCACCGCCGGGCCGAGCCGGTCTACGAGACGGTGCGGCGCATCCGGGAGAACCTGGACAAGGATTTCCCTTCGACCGCGCTGATCGGCTTTGCGGGGTCGCCCTGGACGGTCGCCTGCTACATGGTCGAAGGCCAGGGCTCGAAGGAGTACATGCACGTCAAGCAGTGGGCGTTCCGCGATCCCGAGGGCTTCGGTCAGCTCATCGACCTGCTGGTGCGGTCGACGGTCGAGTACATCTCCGCCCAGATCAAGGCGGGCGCGGAGGCGGTGCAGCTCTTCGACAGCTGGGCCGGGGCGCTGCCGGTGGACGGCTTCCACCAGTGGGTGATCAAGCCGACCCGCGCCATCGTGGACGCGCTGCGGGCGCGGCATCCGGGCGTGCCGATCATCGGTTTCCCGCGTCAGGCCGGCCTGAACCTGGAAGCCTATGTGCGGGAGACCGGGGTGGACGGTGTCTCGCTCGATCCGGGCGTGCCGGCGGCCTGGGCCTCGCAGACGCTCAAGGGCGTCACCCTCCAGGGCAACCTGGACCCGGTGCTGTTGCTGGCCGGCGGTGCGGCAATGCGCCGCGGCGTGACTGAACTGCTTGAGGCGATGAGCGGAAGGCCCTTCATCTTCAACCTCGGTCACGGCATCCTGAAGGAGACGCCGCCCGAGCATGTGGCCGAGCTGACGCGCCTTCTGCGCGGCTGATCGCCACGGCCCAGCCTTCCCGTAGCCTCCCGGACATCAGCCGCGTGACAGAGTCCGCTGCCTTCCCGGCACCCCGCCGGAAGATCGCCATCGTGCTGTTCAATCTGGGCGGCCCGGACCGGCTGGATTCGGTCCACCCGTTCCTGTTCAACCTGTTCTCGGACCCGGCGATCCTGCGCCTGCCCAATCCGTTCCGGATGCTGCTGGCGCACTTCATCGCCGGGCGCCGGGCGCGGATCGCCCGGGGCATCTACGAGAAGATGGGCGGAAAATCGCCCATTCTGGAGAACACCCAGGCCCAGGCCCGGGCGCTTGAAGAAGCGCTCTGGGACGCGGGCGAGGTGCGCGCCTTCATCGCCATGCGCTACTGGCATCCGATGAGCGACGAGACGGCGTGCGATGTGCGGGACTGGGACCCGGACGAGGTGGTGCTGCTGCCGCTCTATCCGCAGTGGTCAACGACCACGACGGCGTCCAGTCTGCGCGTCTGGGACCTGGCGGCCAAGGCCGCCGGGCTGGACAAGCCGACGCGGACGATCTGCTGCTATCCGACCGAGCCCGGCTTCATCCAGGCCAACGCCCGGCTGATCCGCTGGGCGGTGGCGGAGGCCGCGGCGCACGGCACGCCACGGGTCCTGTTCTCCGCCCACGGCCTGCCGATGAAGATCGTGGAGGCCGGCGACCCCTACCCCTGGCAGTGCGACCGCACGGCCGAGGCGGTCATCGCGGCACTGGACATTCCGGGTCTGGACTGGGTCACCTGCTACCAGAGCCGGGTCGGCCCGCTGGAATGGCTCGGCCCTTCCACCGAGGATGAGGTCCTCCGCGCCGGGCGCGACCGGGTGCCGCTGGTCGTCGTCCCGATCTCCTTCGTCTCGGAGCATTCCGAGACGATCGTGGAGATCGGCCACGAGTACCGCGAGCTGGCCGAGGAGCACGGCGTTCCCCACTTCGTCGCCGTGCCGACAGTGGGGGTGGAGCCCGACTTCATCCGCGGTCTGGCGGAGCTGGTGCGCCAGTCCCTGGGGGCCGGCTGCGCCATGTGCTCGCAGAACGGCGGCCGCTTCTGCCCAGGCACGACGCGCGGCTGCCCGCAAGGCGCCCCGGCAGGCTGAGCCGCGGGAGCCGCGGCCCAAGGGCCGTCTTTCCCTCACCCGCCGAAGCGGTTACAAAGGCGCCCGCGTTCCCGTGGAGTTGCCATCCATGCTGTATCTCTGGATCAAGTCCTTCCATGTGATTTCCATGGTCGCCTGGATGGCGGGCATGTTCTATCTGCCCCGGCTGTTCGTCTATCACACCCAGACAAAGCCCGGTGACGCGGACTATCAGCGGTTCGTGGTGATGGAGCGCAAGCTCCTGAAATACATAATGAATCCGGCCCTGATCGCGACCTGGACGTTCGGTCTGGCGATGCTTGCGCTGAACCCGTCCCTGCTGTCGGGACAGGGCTGGATGCACACCAAGATCCTGCTGGTGCTGGGCATGACGGCGGCGCACATGATGCTGGGCAAGTACCGGCGCGAATTCGAGGAGAACCGCTCCGCCCGGTCGGAGAAGTTCTTCCGCGTCTTCAACGAGGTGCCGACGATCCTGCTGATCGTCATCGTCATCCTCGTGATCGTGAAGCCGTTCTGAGGCCGCCGGCATGGCCCGCATTCTCTCCCTGCGAGCCGAGTTGCCGAGTCCCGACCTGGACCTGTCCCTGCCCTTCTACGAACGGCTGGGCTTCCAGCTGGACGGGCGCTACGGCGACGGGTTCGCGCTGCTGGTCCGGGAGGGCTGGCTCCTGCATCTCTGGCGCACCGACGATCCGGCCCTCTGCCGGGCATCGTCGATCTATCTCCAGGTGGACGATGTGGACGGCTTCCACGCCGAGGCGCTGGCCGCGGGGGTCGAACCCTTCCGCGGTCCGCCGGCCGACCGCTCCTGGGGCATGCGCGAGGTCTATTACCTCGATCCCGCGGGCTGCCTGCTCAAGGTCGGGCAGGAGACCGACGACGACGACCAGGGCGGGGAGTAACACCGTTACCCGGAAGAGTGGCCGCGTGGCGGTTGTTTTGCTTTGACTTGATCCCGGGCATCGGCTAACCATCATTCTTGCCTGCGAGTCCACTCCCCTGAGAACTCAACGCGTTCTCCGTCGTCCCTCCCCGGGCCGGCGTCAGAGTGGTCTAGAAGAGACTGGCCACCGCATCAGGCCGAACTCCCGACAGCCGGTTCGGCTCCACCCGGCATCGATGGTCCCGGCTTCACTGGCACCCTGCCGGATACCTCTACCGGACATGTCGCGCCTGCCTACCGCCCTTCCCGGTCACCGCCAACCGATCCCCACAATCGATACACCATGAATCTTCAGGACCTGAAGGCCAAGACGCCCGCCGAACTCCTCGCATTCGCGGAAGAGCTCCAGATCGAGAATGCGGGCACCCTGCGTAAGCAGGACATGATGTTCGCCATTCTCAAGCAGCTCGCCGAGAACGACGTCCCGATCTACGGGGAGGGCGTCCTGGAGGTCCTCTCCGACGGCTTCGGCTTCCTCCGCTCGCCGGAGGCGAACTACCTCCCCGGCCCGGACGATATCTACGTCTCCCCCTCCCAGGTGCGCCGCTTCGGCCTGCGCACGGGCGACACGGTGGAAGGCCAGATCCGGGCCCCGAAGGAGGGTGAACGCTACTTCGCCCTGCTGAAGGTCAACTCGATCAACTTCGACCATCCGGACAAGGTCCGGCACCGGATCAACTTCGACAACCTGACCCCCCTCTACCCCGACGAGCGGCTGCGGCTGGAGATCGAGGTCGACAGCTCCGGCAAGACGAAGAAAGACATGACGACCCGGGTCATCGACCTGGTCGCTCCCCTGGGCAAGGGCCAGCGCGCCCTGATCGTGGCGCCGCCGCGGACCGGCAAGACGGTGATGTTGCAGAACATCGCCCATTCCATCGCCACCAACCATCCCGAGGTCTACCTGATCGTGCTGCTCATCGACGAGCGGCCGGAGGAAGTGACCGACATGGCCCGCAGCGTCCGCGGCGAGGTCATCAGCAGCACCTTCGACGAACCCGCCACCCGCCACGTCCAGGTGACGGAGATGGTGCTGGAAAAGGCCAAGCGCCTGGTCGAACACAAGCGCGACGTGGTCATCCTGCTCGACTCGATCACCCGCCTGGGCCGCGCCTACAACACGGTCGTGCCCTCCTCCGGCAAGGTGCTGACCGGCGGCGTGGACGCCAACGCCCTGCAACGCCCGAAGCGCTTCTTCGGCGCCGCCCGCAATATCGAAGAGGGCGGCTCGCTGACCATCATCGCCACGGCCCTGATCGACACGGGCTCGCGCATGGACGAGGTGATCTTCGAGGAGTTCAAGGGCACCGGTAACTCCGAAATCATCCTGGACCGCAAGCTCTCCGACAAGCGCGTCTTCCCGGCCATCGACATCCAGAAGTCCGGCACCCGCAAGGAGGAGCTGCTGGTGGACAAGGGCGCCATGGCGAAGATGTGGATCCTGCGCCGCATCCTGAACCCCATGGGCACCCAGGACGCGGTCGAATTCCTCACCGACAAGCTGAAGCAGGCGAAGACGAACAACGACTTCTTCGACAGCATGAACCAGTAGCGCGGTCTGTCGGCCCGTCCACGGGTCCTGGACACGTCCGATCCGGAGCCGGCCGCCCCCTGGGTGGTCGGCTCCGTCGCTTTCGGGAGGGCCGTCTCCGGGCGGTCCCGGCCATGCGGGGGACGCGCTGGACGCCCGGCACCGGCCGGGGGGATCATCCGCCCCGGCCCCACGGCGGGGGCCGGGAACGGCCAAGGCAGGAACGGATGCTGGACCACGCGCTGCACGATCTCCTGCACGACCATGGTGTCGTCCCCCGCCCCGCCCCGCCCGCGGTCTCCCAGCCTGCGGTGCCTCGCCCGGCGGTCGCTTCCCCGGCGGCGCAGGCCGTGACTCCGGCCCGGCCGCCCGCGCCGGCGCATCCGGCGGTGCTGGACGGGTTCCTCTCCCCGGCCCTGCTGGCGCTGACGGCAGCCCCCCTGGTTGCGGTCAGCCCCGTACTCTGGGCACCGCCCTTCTGGGTGCTGGCCCTGATGATGCCGCGGGGGGACCGGCGGGCCTGACGGGGATCAGAAGCGGAAGTCCACCAGCACCGGGACATGGTCGCTGGGCTTCGGCTCCCAGCCGCGGGCCTCGCGCAGCACCGTCGTGCCGGCGAGCGCCGGGGCCAGCGGCGGGGTGACCCAGACATGGTCCAGCCGGCGGCCGCGGTCGCTGGCCGCCCAGTCGGCGGAGCGGTAGGACCACCAGGTGTAGAGCTTCTCCGTCTCCGGCACGAAGCGGCGCACGGCGTCCACCCAGCCCAGGGTGCGCTGCACCTGGGTCAGCTTCTCGACCTCCACCGGGGTGTGGGAGACCACGTCCAGGAGCTGGCGGTGGGACCAGACGTCCGTCTCCAGCGGCGCGATGTTCAGGTCGCCGACCAGGATCATGGGCCGGTCGGGGCTGCGCTGTTCCGGCCACCAGCGGATCATCTCGTCCAGGAACTGGAGCTTGTGCGCGAACTTCTCGTTCACCGCCGGGTCCGGCACGTCGCCGCCAGCGGGAATGTAGAGGTTGTGCAGCTCGATCCCCGGCCCGACCGGCAGCGTCGTGGCGATGTGGCGGCAGTCCTCCCGCCCGCACCAGTGCCGCACCTCCCGCGCGCCCAGCTCCAGCCGGGACAGGATCGCCACCCCGTTGTAGCTCTTCATGCCGTGGATATGGGCGAAGCGGTAGCCGCGTTCCGCCAGTTCCCGCAGGGGGAACGTATCGTCCACGGTCTTCGTCTCCTGCAGGCAGACGACGTCCGGGGCGTGCTCGTCCAGCAGCTTCAGCAGCAGCGGCAGGCGCAGGCGGACGGAATTGATGTTCCAGGTGCAGAGGCGCACGGGCGGGACCCCGGAAGGACGGCGGGCGGCCTCAGCGGCCGGTCCGCTGCGGCGTCCGGTTTCCGGTGTAGAAGGCGTCGGCGTGGATGTCCACCGCGGCGATGCCCTTCTCCAGCAGCAGCGGCACCGTCCCCTCCACCATGGCCGGCGGGCCGGCCAGATAGGCCTTGAAGCCGGACAGGTCGGCGAAATCCGCCACCGCCGCCGGCCCGACAGGACCCGTGCGCCAGGGACCGGGCACCTCCGGCTCGGACAGGACGGGGACGAAGCTCAGGTTCGGGTGACGCCGCCCCAGGGCGGCGAAATGCCCGTCCAGATACAGGTCGCGCGCCGTCCGTACCCCGAAATAGAGGTGCAGCGGCCCGGCATGGCCGCGCTCCAGCGCCGTCTCCACGATGGACTTCACCGGCGCCAGACCGGAGCCGCCGGCGATGGCCAGGATCGGGCCGCGATGCTCCGGCTTCAGGGTGGCGTCGCCCAGGGGGCCGTGCAGCAGGACCCGCTCGCCCGGGCGCAGATGGCGCACGGCATAGTGGGCGGCGCCCGCGCCCTGCCCGGCATCGCGGATGTGGAACTCCAGATGCGGCTCGCCGGGCCGGCTGGCGATGGAGAAGTCCCGCGCCGGCAGTCCGGCGAAGCCGACCCGGGCATACTGCCCCGCCTGGAAGTCGAAGGGCCGTCCGTCCGCCGGCACCAGCCGGACGATCCGCACGTCGGGCGTGGCCTGGATCAGCTCGCTGACCGTGAAGGCCCTCTCCCCCGCCGGCACCGCTGCCGGGCTGTTCCCGCCGGCCGCCACCATCGTCCCGCCCATGGTTCTCCGCTCCGTTCCCATTCCTGCGATATGGCGGGACCGGCGGCGGGATCAAGGCCGGGGGATGTGGCCCGCCTCTCAGGCGGCGGTCAGCGTGGGGATACGGTCCAGCTCGTCGCTCAAGGCGGTCGTCAGGGTGGCGATGTCCCACTTCGCCTGGAGGTTCAGCCAGATCTCGGGCCCGTTGCCGCACAGCTTGCCCAGGCGCAGGGCCATGGCCGGGGTCACAGCGGCGCGCTCGGACAGGATCGCGTGCAGGGTCTGCCGCGACACGCCCAGATGCTCCGCCATCTCCGACACGGTGATACCCAGGGCCGGCAGGATATCCTCCCGGAGCAGTTCACCCGGATGCAGCGGCGGAAGGGCGGTGGTCTCCACGGAACGCTCCAGCGCCTGTTTCGGAGTCATCAACTCAACCGGCGTAAAGCATCCCTTTACAAACGCACCGATGTCAAGTCGTGCTTTACACCCTCCGGCTCACCGCCCCCGTGCGGCGGCGTGGTCGCGGACGGCGGTGCCGAAGGCGGCCAGCAGGGCAGTGGAGGCCGGGTCGTCGCGGAAGCGCCATTCCGGGTGCCACTGCACCGCCAGCGCGAAGGGTACCCCCTCCACCCGCACCGCCTCGATCAGGCCGTCCGGGGCCGTCGCCTCCACCACCAGGCCCGGCGCCAGCCGGTCGATGCCCTGGGAATGCACGGAGTTCACCCGCAGCTCCCGCCGGCCGGTGATGGCGGCGAGCCGCCCCTCCGGCGCCAGCGCCACGGGATGGGCGGGGCCGTACTGCACCTCCACCGGCGCGTCCTTGTCCTCGCGGTGGTCCATCATGCCCGGCACCTCCTGCACCCGTGCGTGCAGGGTGCCGCCCAGGGCCACGTTCAGCTCCTGGAAGCCGCGGCAGACGGCCAGCAGGGGCACGCCCCGCTCCAGGGCGCGGCGGATCAGCGGCAGGGTGGTGGCGTCGCGCGCCTCGTCGTGCGGGGGCGCCTCCGTGCCTGGCGCGCGGCCATAGGCGGCGGGATGCACGTTCGACGGGCTGCCGGTGAGGAACAGGCCGTCCAGCCGGTCCAGCAGGGCATCCACATCGTACCAGTCCCCCAGCGCCGGCAGCACCAGCGGCAGCGCCCCCGCCCCCTCACTGACGGCGCGGACATACTTGTCCCCGACGACATGGAACGGATGCTGCCCCAGGGTGCGGGCGCAGGCGGGGATGCCGACCGGGGGCCGGATGGTGGCCAGTCGGGATGGGCTCGGGGGGATCGGCAGGCTCATGGGGACCGTCTCGCAAAGCGGAATACGCGCGCATCCCGAGTGTGCGCCAAGCCCCGCCCGGGCCGCAACGGCCCGGAAAGGACGGACGGTCAGTCCCGCTCGCGCCGGCGGGTCGGGTCGCGGAAGAAGAACAGATCGTCCTTCAGCTCCACCCCGGTCTCCGGGGACAGCAGGGAGATTTCGGTGGTCAGCCCCTGGGCGTCCAGCACCCGCCACTTGCGCAGGGCGAAGGGCCGTTCCTCGAACACCAGGGTCAGCCGGCCCAGAGCGGGGTCCTTCGTCTGGGCCAGGGTCACCTCCAGCACGCCGCCGTCATGCATGACATCGGTGACGGTGACGTCGCCGGACAGGCTGATCTGCGGGCGCAGCAGGAAGTCGGCCAGCGTGCTGCCGATCGGGGCGTTCGACTGCTGTTTCAGTTCGGCGTCCCAGAAATAGACGAAGCGGCCATCGGCGACGATGAAGTTGCCGACCGGCGGGTCGTAGTCGATCCGCATCCGACCGGGCCGCGCCAGGGAGAAGGTGCCCTTGAGCGCGCTGCCGTCGTCCGCCACCTGGAGGAAGCGGGAGCGCAGGGTGCCGATGCCGTTCAGATAGGCTTCCACCCGCGCCAGATCGGCCGCGACCTCCGGCGTCCGGGCGGCTTCGGATACCGCCGGGGCGGCCCGGGCCGGGGTCGCCGGCACGCCCAACACGAGTGCGGCCAGGGCAAACGTGGCCAGGACAAGCGCAACAGGGGCGACCGTCGCGGCCAGCAGGGAGCGGGCCGTTCCGGATCGGGCCATTCTGGATCGGGAAGTCGGGACAGGTCCGGTCGGGGAGAGGATCGTCTTCATGCGGGCATCGTGACCGGGCATCGTGGCGGGATTGCGGACGCGGGCCCTGGCACGGCCGGCGGCGCGCGGCAGGATGGGGGTCCCGCCGCGGCGGGTCAACCACCCGCGACCGGCTCCCCCGACCGACCACCACCCGCCGGCCACCACCCGCCGGCCACCCGCCGGCCCTGTCCCGTGCCGGTCAGTTCACCCGTTCGGTGTCGTCGATGTCGCGGGCCAGCACCTCGCGCTTGCCGACATGGTTGGCCTTGCCGACGACGCCTTCCTTCTCCATCCGCTCGATCAGGCGGGCGGCGCTGTTGTAGCCGATGCGCAGGTGGCGCTGGATGAAGCTGGTGCTGGCCTTGCGTTCGCGCGTCACGATGGCGACGGCCTGGTCGTACAGGTCGTCGCCGCCGGCCCCGCCGGAACCGCCCGCGCCCTCGTCGCCGGCCGGGCCCGCCTCGTCCTCGTCCTCGGTCACGGCCTCGACATAGTTGGGCTCGCCCTGGGCCTTCAGGAACTTCACCACCTGCTCCACCTCCTCGTCGCGGACGAAGGGGCCGTGGACGCGGGTGATGCGACCGCCGCCGGCCATGTAGAGCATGTCACCCTGGCCCAGGAGCTGTTCGGCCCCCTGCTCGCCCAGGATGGTGCGGCTGTCGATCTTGCTGGTGACCTGGAAGCTGATGCGGGTCGGGAAGTTCGCCTTGATGGTGCCGGTGATGACGTCCACCGAGGGGCGCTGCGTCGCCATGATCAGGTGGATGCCGGCGGCGCGGGCCATCTGGGCCAGACGCTGGATCGCGGCCTCGATGTCCTTGCCGGCGACCAGCATCAGGTCCGCCATCTCGTCCACGATGACGACGATGTAGGGCAGCTCCGTCAGGTCGATGGGCTGCTCCTCGAAGATCGGCTTGCCGGTGTCGGGGTCGAAGCCGGTCTGCACCCGGCGGGTCAGCACCTCGCCGGCCTCCCGCGCCTCCTTCAGGCGGGCGTTGTAGCCGTCGATGTTGCGCACGCCCAGCTTGGACATGGCGCGGTAACGGTCCTCCATCTCCCGCACCGCCCATTTCAGCGCCACCACCGCCTTCTTCGGGTCGGTGACGACGGGGGCCAGCAGGTGCGGGATGCCCTCGTAGATGGACAGCTCCAGCATCTTCGGATCGACCATGATGAAGCGGCAGCGGTCCGGCGGCAGCCGGTACAGCAGCGACAGGATCATGGTGTTGATCGCCACCGACTTGCCCGAGCCGGTGGTGCCGGCGACCAGCAGGTGCGGCATGCGGGCGAGATCGGCCACCACGGGGCCGCCGCCGATGTCCTTGCCCAGCACCAGGGCCAGCTTCTGCTGGCTTTTCTGGTAGGCGTCGGCGGTCAGCAGCTCGCGCAGATAGACCGTCTCGCGCCGCTGGTTCGGCAGCTCGATGCCGATGACGTTGCGCCCCGGCACCACGGCCACGCGCACGCTGACGGCGCTCATGGAGCGGGCGATGTCGTCCGCCAGCCCGATGACGCGGCTGGACTTGGTGCCGGGGGCCGGCTCCAGCTCGTAGAGCGTCACCACCGGGCCGGGGCTGACCTTCACGATCTCGCCACGGACGCCGAAATCCTCCAGCACGCCTTCCAGCAGGGTGGCGTTGCGTTGCAAGCCCTCCTCGTCCAGGGCGGCGGACTGGCCGGCCGGGGGCAGTTGCAGGATCTCCACCGGCGGCAGCTCGTACTCCCCGGCGTCGGGCTCCTCCAGCGGCAGCGAGGGGTGGCGCGGCTTCTCCGGCCGGCGGAGCGAGATGACCGGGGCCGGCCGCGGCGTCACCACGGGCGCCAGCCGGGGCCGGCGCGGCTCCTCCGCCTCCACGTCCGGCTCGCCCGTCTCCGCCGTCACGGGCGGCGCGGGCCGCTCGACGCGCGGGATGGTGAGGGCGGGCTCGATACGCTCACCCGCCCGCTCGGGCCGTGGCGGCGGCACCGGGGTCAGGGCCGGCGGCATCCGCCGCACGGGCCGGGCCGGTTCCGCCGCCGTGCGGGCGAACAGGCCGCGCAGCCGGCCACCCAGATCCTCCCGCAGCCCGCCCGCGGCCGCCGCGGCGCGGGACGCGAGCCCGCCCAGGCTGCCCAGGCCGGTCGCCGCCAGCCCGGTCAGCCCCGTCCGTGCGGTCTCCGGCCGTTCCGGTGCGGCCTGCTGTGCCGCCGGTGCGGCGGCCGGCCGGCGCGGCGCAGGGCGGGGCGTTTCCGTCCGGCGGTCGCCCAGCCGGCGCAGCCCGGCCAGGGCCGCCCCCGTCTGCACGCCCAGCGCGGTCAGCAGCATCCACAGCGCCGGCACGGCGGCCGTCAGTCCCAGCAGACCGGGCGGCAGCGCGATCCCCGCCGACAGCAGCGGCAGCCGCACCTGGTTCAGCAGGATCAGCCCGACGCTGCCGCCCATGGCCCCGCCGGCGGCGAACGACAGCCCGGCCAGGGCGACGGCCGTCAGCAGGACCGCGCCCAGGCCCAGCGGCACCCGCAGCGCCCAGCGGTCGGGCGGCCGGTGGCGCGCCACCGACAGGCCCCAGCCGGCGATCAGGGTGGCGATCAGATAGGCGGACAGGCCCAGCGTCTGCACCAGGATGTCGGCCGCATAGGCGCCCGGCAGGCCCAGCCAGTTGCGCACGATCGTTGTGCCCGCGGGCACGGCGGTGTTCCAGGACGGGTCCGCCGGGGTGTAGCTGGCGATGGCGCCGGCCAGGGCCGCGCCCACGCCCACCGTCAGCAGACCGCCCAGCTCCACCAGCCGCGCGCGCAGGAAGCGGGCGGCGCCGTCGGGCAGCAGGGCGTTCCGGTTCCGTCCGGGCACGGAGGGGCCGGGGCGGCCGGGCGGGACGCCGCGGGGATTGCTGCCGCGGGGGGCGGGGCGGGTCGCGGCCAGTCTCGGGTTCATGCTGTCATCCAGGGAAAGGTCGTCGCCGGTGGGGTCGGGCCGGTGGGGTCGGGGTGCAGGGCATCGGAACGCGGGCTGTCGGGCTACGGGTCCAGTCGTCAGGCAATCCAGTCGTCAGGCAGTCCAGTCGTCAGGCGGTCCAGGCAGTACGCGGGTCCGGGCCGCTTCCGGGGTGCGGCGTTCCGCTTCCGGGCGCGGCGCCGTGCCGGCACCCCGCCCTCTGGTCCGCGTCGCGGCGGGCCTCAGCCCAGCAGGCGGACGATCCGCTCGCAGGCGCGGGCCACGGTCTCCGCGTCATGCACCAGGGCGACACGGACATAGGGCCGGCCGCGGTTGCGGCCATCGGCATCGGGCCGCGACAGGTAGGCGCCGGGCACGACCCGGATCGCCGCCTCCTGCCACAGGGTCCGGGCCGCCGCCTCCCCGTCGCCCACGTCCAGCCACAGGAAGAAGCCGCCCGGCGGCCGGTAGAACCCGAACCGTCCGGCCAGGACGGAGTCTGCCGCATCGACCTTGGCGCGGTAAAGGCGGCGGTTCTCCTCCACATGCGTCTCGTCGCGCCACAGCGCCGTGGCCGCGGCCAGGGCCGGCAGCGGCGTGCCGGCGCAGGAATAGCTGCGCAGCCGGGCGAAACGCTGCAACAATTGGGGGTCGCCGGCGATGAAGCCGGAGCGCAGGCCGGCGGCGCTGGACCGCTTGGACAGCGAATGCAGCACGACGAGGCCGGCCGTGCTCCCCGTCTCCCGCGCCGCCTCCAGCGCACCGGGGGGGGCCGCCCTGTCCCAGATCTCGGCATAGCATTCGTCCACTGCCAGGACGAAGTCGTAGGCGCGGGCCAGCGCCAGGGCCTTGCGCAGATAGTCCAGATCCGCCACGGCGCCCTGCGGGTTCGCGGGCGTGCAGAGATAGAACAGCGCGGTCCGCTCCAGCAGGTCGGGCGGCAGCGCGTCCAGGTCCGGCAGGAACCCGGTATCGGCGAAGGCCGGCAGGAACACCGGCTCCGCCCCGGCCATGGCCGCGGCCCCCTCGTACACCGCATAGAACGGGTTGGGGATCAGCACCGCCGGCCGGCGGCCGGCGCGGTGCTCGGGCACGGTCAGCAGCGGCAACTGGAACAGTGCCTCGCGCGTGCCGGCCACGGGCAGGATGCCCGTCTCCCGGTCCACGAAGCCCGCCGGCAGGGCATAGCGCCGCTCTAGCCAGTCGGCGACGGCGGCGCGGAACTCCGGCGTGCCGGCCACGGGCGGATAGCGGCCCCAGAGATGGGCGTTCGCCTGCAACGCCGCCGTCAGCAGGGCCGGCGGGGTGTGCTGCGGTTCTCCCACGGCCAGGCTCAGCGGCTCCAGGTTGGCGCGCGGCGGCACGCCGGCCAGAAGCGCGGCCAGCCGGGTGAAGGGATAGTCGGTCAGTCCCTCAAGCCGGGGGTTCCCCGTCGGCATCGGGGCCTGCGACGGCGACGCGCCGGTCATCTGCGGTCATCCACGGGCGATGCGGGGAGCAGCGGGTACGAAACGAAAACGAGTTTACCCGCGCGGGCGCCGGGGCACAAGACCGGGGCGCCCGGAAAAGCCCTGCCGAATCCGTCGCTTGTGGACAGTTGCTGAGAAAAGCGTTGAAAACTGCACTAACCCATTGATCCGATTCACGAAATCGTGCCCGGACCGGGGTATTTCCTGTGGATAAGTGACGGGAAAACGGCCGCAGCGGCTTGGATTCCCTGTAACCCCCGCTTAAGGATCGGGCCGGTGGCGGTGGCGGTGGCCTGGGCCTGCCGCCTGCGGCGACAAAGAAAAAAGGGCAGCGCCGCCGGGCGGCGGCCGCGTCTGCGGCCGGCCCGGGGACCCTGCCCCTGGTTCTGCCCGTCGGGCTGCCTGCGGCAGCCGGATCAGAGCGCGTCCGCGTTGGACTCCCCGGTGCGGATGCGAATGGCCTGGGCCAGCTCCAGCACGAAGATCTTGCCGTCGCCGATGCGGCCGGTGTTGGCCGCCTTCTGGATGGCCTCCACCACGGCGTCGGTCAGGTCGTCGGTCACGGCGACCTCGATCTTCACCTTGGGCAGGAAGCTGACCGAGTATTCCGCGCCGCGGTAGATCTCGGTCTGGCCCTTCTGGCGCCCGAAGCCCTTCACCTCGGACACGGTCAGGCCCTGGATGCCCAACCCGGTCAGCGCCTCGCGGACCTCGTCGAGCTTGAACGGCTTGATCACTGCCATCACGAGTTTCATCGGGCTCCCCTTTCGTTCCTCGGGCCTTGTTCCGCCGGGCCGGTCTCCGCATGAGGGTCCGGCCGCTCGGAAACCATGATACAAGAAGCGTGCCGCGCCTGAAGGTCCAACCTTCCAGCGCATCCGTTCCGGGCCTTCCCTACTCGTCGGCTTAGCGATGGGCAGGTCCTGCACAAAAACTGTGCAGATGATCGGTTTCCCGGCCGGCAGGCGGGCGGGCGGGGCCGCCGCGGGACGGTGCGGGGGTCGGCACCGTCGGCCTACTGGACAATCGGCTCCGGGTGACCGACTTTCCTGGGCATGGATACCGTCGCCTCCCCCTCCTCCGTCGCGTCGGACGCGTCCGACGCGGTCACGACCGAAGTCGCCATCGTCGGCGGTGGCCTTTCCGGTCTCACCCTGGCCTGCGCCCTGGGCAGCGCCGGCGTGCCGGTCGTCGTGATCGACCGCGACCCGCCGTCGGCACAGATGGCGCCGCACTTCGACGGCCGCACCACCGCCATCGCCTACGGCTCGGGCAAGGTGCTGGACGGGGCCGGGGTGTGGCCCTATCTGGCGGACGAGGCCGGGCCGATCCTGGACATCCGCGTCACCGACCAGAACGCGCCGCTGTTCCTGCACTACGACCACCGCGAGGTGGGGGCGCGGCCGTTCGGCTGGATCGTGGAGAACCGGGCGATCCGCCGTGCCCTGATGCGCCGGCTGGCGGAGCTGCCCTCGGTCACGCATCTGGCGCCGGTCGCCGTCTCCGGCCTGGACCGTTCGGGTCCGCGCGCCACGGTGCGGCTGGCCGACGGCCGCACCGTGCGGGCCCGCCTGATCGTCGGGGCCGACGGCAAGAAGAGCCTGTGCCGCGAGGATGCCGGCATCGACACGCTGAGCTGGAGCTACGGCCAGCACGCCATCATCACCAACATCGAGCACGAGCTGCCGCACGGCGGCACGGCGGTGGAGCTGTTCCTGCCGGCCGGGCCGTTCGCCATGCTGCCGCTGACGGGCAACCGCACCTCCATCGTCTGGTCGGAGCGGGCGGAGCTGGCGCCCTGGTATCTGAAGCTGGGCGAGGCCGCCTTCACGGCGGAGCTGCAATCCCGCGTGGGCGACTGGCTGGGCCGCATCCGCCCGATCGGGCCGCGCGCCTCCTACCCGCTGGGGCTGATGCATGCGGAACGCTATGTGGACCGCCGGCTGGCCCTGATCTCCGAAGCCTGCCACGCCATGCACCCGATCGCCGGGCAGGGCCTGAATGTCGGGATGCGCGACGCCGCCGCCCTGGCCGAGGTGATCGTGGACGCCCACCGCCTGGGCCTGGACCCCGGCGCCGCCGACGCGCTGGACCGCTACCAGCGCTGGCGCCGGGTGGACACGGTCTCCCTGCTGGCAACCACCGACCTGCTGACGCGGCTGTTCAGCAACGACATCGCCCCCCTGGCGCTGGCCCGCCGGCTGGGGCTGAAGGCCGTCAACGACCTGCCGCCGCTGAAGCCGCTGAAGCGCCTGTTCATGCGCCACGCCATGGGCGTGGTGGGCGAGCTGCCGCGGCTGATGAAGGGAGAGGCGCTGTAGCCCCTCCCGGCCTGCCGGTCATGCCCGCGATGCGGGCCGCGTCCGCCCGTTTGGAGAGGGTATTCTTTACCCGTTGGGGGTAGATCGTTAGGGACCCGCGCCGTCGGCGCCGGGTTCCGACGGTCAACTTCACGGGTGATGCCCATGACCTTCCCGCCCCTTGCCCCGCCCCTTGCCCGGCGCCTTGCGCTGGCGACCTCCGCCCTTGCGCTTTCCGGCGCCCTCTCCCTCGCCGCCGCCGGCGCGTCCGAGCACGAGCATGCCCACTGGGGCTATGCCGGCGCCGGCGCTCCCGCCGAGTGGGGCCGGCTCTCCCCCGACTTCGCGGCCTGCGAGACGGGCCGGGCGCAGTCGCCGGTGGACATCGTGCATGCCGTCCCGGCGACGCTGGGCCCCATCGCCGTCCACTACCAGGCCGGGCCGATGCAGGTGCTGAACAACGGCCACACCATCCAGGCCAATGCCGCGCCCGGCTCCTTCATCGAGCTGGAGGGCGGCCGCTACGATCTGGCCCAGTTCCACTTCCATCATCCCAGCGAGCACGCCGTGGACGGCAAGCGCGCGCCGATGGAGCTGCATCTGGTCCACCGCAACGCCGCGACGGGCGAACTGGCCGTGCTGGGCGTGATGATCGTCCCCGGCGCCGCCAGCCCCGTGCTGGACGCCGTCTGGGCGGCGATGCCGGCGCAGGAGGGCACGGCCCCCGACCCGGTCGCGGTCGATCCGGCCGGGCTGCTGCCGGCGGACCCCGCCTATTTCCGCTACGAAGGCTCGCTGACCACGCCGCCCTGCTCCGAGGTGGTCCACTGGATCACCTACAAGCAGCCGGTCACCGCCTCGGACGCGCAGATCGAGCGGTTCGCCGCGCTGTACAGCGACAATGCCCGGCCGCTCCAGCCGCTGAACCGCCGCTTCATCCTGGAGTCCGCCGGCCGGTAGGGGTTCTCCGTTCTCACCGGAAAAGGCGCATCGGCGGCGGCCGGTGCGCCTTTTCCTTTGCCCGGCCGGCGGAAGCACCGATACTCGCCCATCCCGTTTCGGATGGAACGACCCATGACCGCCGAGCCCGAGCCCCCGTCGCCTGCCGGCCCGTCGCCTGCCGGCCCCTCCGCCGCCGGCCCCTCCGCCGCCGACCCGTCCGACGGCGGCGCGCATCTGCGGCCCGACCTCAGCTACGGCGCCTATCTCGGGCTCGACAGGCTGCTGACCGCCCAGCATCCCCGCTCCGACGCCCATGACGAGCTGCTGTTCATCCTCATCCATCAGGTGACCGAACTGTGGCTGACGCTGAGCCTGCACGAGTTGCGCGGCGCCCAGGCCGCCATCCGGGCCGACCGGCTGGGCCCCGCCTTCAAGATGCTGGCGCGGGTGGCGCAGGTGCAGCGCCAGATGATCCAGGGCTGGGAGGTGCTGTCCACCCTGACCCCGGCGGACTACGGGCGGTTCCGGCCCTATCTGGGCCAGTCCAGCGGCTTCCAGTCCTGGCAGTACCGGCTGCTGGAATTCCTGCTGGGCAACCGCAACGCCCGGCTGGCGGAGGTCCATCGCGGCGAGCCGAAGGTGTATGCCGACCTCCAGGCGGCACTGGCGGCGCCGTCGCTCTACGATGACTGCCTGCGCCTGCTGGACCGGCGGGGCTTCGCCCTTCCCGACGACCGGCTGGAGCGGGACTGGCGCCTTCCCTACCGGCCCGACGCGGCGGTGGAGGCGGCCTGGCTTGCCGTCTACCGCGACACGGAGCGGCACTGGGACCTTTACGAACTGGCGGAGAAGCTGGTGGATCTGGACTGGCGCTTCCAGCAGTGGCGCTTCAGCCACATGAAGACGGTGGAGCGCATCATCGGCTTCAAGTCCGGCACCGGCGGCACCGCCGGCGCCAGCTATCTGGTGCGGGCGCTGGACCAGAGCTTCTTCCCCGAACTGCGCAGCGTCCGCACGGCGCTCTGAGCCCGCCCCTCACGGCATCGGCAGCGGCAGCTCCGTCGTCTCCTTCATGGCGGAGACGGCGATCATGGAGTTGATCTCCCGCACGCCGGGCAGCTTCGACAGCTTCTCGAAGAACAGCTTCTCATAGGCCTCGATGTCGGCCGCGACGATGCGGAGCAGGAAATCCACCTGTCCCATCAGCACGAAGCACTCCTGCACCTCGGGGATGCGGCGGATGGCGTCGCGGAACTCCTCCAGCCGGTCGCCGCTGTGCGCCTCCAGCTTGACGTGGCTGAAGATCAGCACGTTCAGCCCCAGCCGCTTGCGGTCCAGCAGCGCCACCCGGCGGCGGATCACCCCCATCCCCTCCAGCCGCTGGATGCGGCGCCAGCAGGGCGACTGCGACAGGCCCACGCGCTCCGCCACCTCCGCCGCCGTGGCGGCCCCGTCCTTCTGGAGGTGGTCCAGGATGCGCCAGTCGGTGCGGTCCAGATCCTTCGGCGTCTCCTTGGACATGATTTTTCCTCTGAAGCCGATATTTCCGCATGGATCATGCAGGAAATCGGCATCCGGCTTCAACTACGCAAACATTTTTCCCGGCACCGGCGCTAGCTTTCCGGGGTCGCCGCCGCTTGCCCCGCGGCCCGTTTCCGGAGAAGCCGTCATGTCCGCCCCTTCCGTCATGTCTGCCCCGTCCGCCCTGCCGCCCCAGGCCAGCCTGACCGTCTACACCGATCCGTCCACCGGCATGCGCATCGCGCTGGCCGTCGGCCGTCCCGGCCGGTCGGGCGCCGCCGTGGCGTGGCGCCGGATGCTGGGCGGGCTGGATGAGGCGGTGGAGGGGGCCCTGCGCGGGGCCGGCCGCTGCCCGGCCTTCGCCGTGGTGCTGCCCGGCCGCGCGGCCGAGGCCGACCCCCGCGGCGCGCTCGCCCGCTGCCTGGAACGGGTGGAGCTGGACGGCCTGCGCGTCGGGCTGGAACTGCCGGCCGAGGCGGCCGGCGCCGTCGCGGCCTGACCGCCATGGCGCTCCCCGCCCTGCAACCGCCGCCGCCCGAGGCGCGGCCGGTGGACCTGACCCGCACCGCCTGCTTCCATGTCCTGGCGGACCCCGATCCCGGCACCCTGCCGCGCCTGCTGGAGCCCTTCGCCAAGCGCGGCCTCGTCCCCAGCTCCGTGCAGGTCCGCCTGTTGGAGCTGGAGGAGGAGCTGAGCATCGATCTCCAGGTCCGCACCCTGACCCGCGACGAGTCCGACTACATCGCCCGCAGCCTGCGCGCCGTGCCGCTGGTGCGGCAGGTGCTGACCTCCGAACGCCACCGCGGGTAGGCGCCCCGAGCGCCGGCGGCGCGGACCGGGCCGCCAGCGTGGAACCGGGCAGCGCGGACCGGGGGTGACGCGGGCGCCGTCAGGCCCTACTTCCTGTTGCCACCGGAGGACAACAGGGAGACGGGGCATGGGCGAACGCCGCATCTGGGACATCAGCCAGCCGGTCCGGGCCGGCATTCCGGTCTGGCCGGGCGACACCGCCTATGCCGAGGAACGGACTTGGAGCATCGGGCCGGGCTGTCCCGTGACCGTCAGCCGCCTGACCCTGTCCAGCCACACCGGCACCCATGCCGACGCGCCGCTGCACTATGCGGCCGACGGCGAACCGGCCGGGGCGCTGGACCTGACCCGCTATCTCGGCCCGGCGCTGCTGCTGCATGTCCGCCCCGGCCTGCCGCGGGTGGAGCCCGCCCACCTGGACGGCCGCGTGCCCCCCGGCACCCGCCGGCTGCTGCTGCGCACCATGGGCAGCTTCCCCCATGCGGCCTGGGACAGCCGTTTCACGGCGCTGGCGGCGGAGACGGTGGATCTGCTGGCCGGGCTGGGGGTGCGGCTGATCGGGGTGGACTCCCCCTCCCTCGACCCGGAGGACAGCAAGACCCTGGACGCCCACCACGCCGTCCGCCGCCACGGCCTGTCGATCCTGGAGGGGCTGGTGCTGGACGGGGTGCCGGAGGGCGCCTACGAGCTGATCGCCCTGCCGCTGAAGCTCGCCACCGCCGACGCCGCCCCCGTCCGCGCCATCCTGCGCGACCTGCCGCGGCAGGGGTGAGCCCGTTCCACCCCCGCCCTCCACCCCCGCCCGTCCGCCTGACGCACGGGCGGCAATGGGCGCTCTTGCCGGGGGCGGCGGGGGGAGGCACCATCCGCGCCGGCGAAACGGACCCGGGAGAGGCGGGATGGCACGGATGCTCCGGCGGGTGCTCGCCGCCGGCCTGCTGCTGGCCGTGGCGGCGGTTGCGGCCCCTTCGGCGGCGGCGCCTCAGAAGGACGCTGGCCGCGGCCAGCCCCGCAGCCTGAACATCGGCGCCGGGCCGCAGTCGGAAAGCCTGGACCCGCACCGCTCCACCACCGTTACCGATGCGCGCGTGCTCCAGGAACTGTTCCTGGGCCTGACCACCCGCGACGCGGCCGGCAACACCGTTCCCGGCGCCGCGGCGCGCTGGGAGGTGTCGCCCGACGGTCTGACCTGGGTCTTCCATCTGCGCCCCGACGGGCGCTGGTCGGACGGCAGCCCGGTGACGGCGGACGATTTCGTCTTCGCCTGGCGCCGCGCGCTGTCGCCCGGCAGCCGCGCCCTGTTCGCCGACCTGCTCTATCCCGTCCGCAACGCCGAGGCCGTGGCGAAGGGCGAGCTGCCGCCGGAGGCAGCCGGGGTGCGCGCACTGGACCCGCTGCGGCTGGAGGTACGGCTGGAGCGGCCGAAGCCCAACTTCGCGGACTATCTCTACCACCGCACCACCTACCCGCTGCACCGGGCCAGCCTGGAGCGCCATGGCGAGGGCTTCGTGCGGCCGGGGGCGCTGGTCGGCAACGGCCCCTACCGGCTGGCCGAGGCGGTGCCGCAGAGCCTGATCCGGCTGGAGCGCAATCCCTTCTTCCATGACGCCGCCAACGTCGCCATCGGCAGCGTCACCTTCCACGTCACCGAGGACCAGCAGGCGGAGCTGCTGCGCTACCGCGCGGGCGAACTGGACGTCACCTACACCTTCCCGGGGGCGCAGACCGACTGGCTGCGCGCCACCCTGCCGGACGACCTGCGCATCGCGCCGCTGGGGGCGATCCTGTTCCTGGCCCCCAACCTGACGGTGGAGCCCTGGAAGTCCCACCCCGGCCTGCGCCGCGCCCTGTCGCTGGCGATCGACCGGGAGGTGCTGGCCGAGCGGGTGGTGAAGACGGTGCGGCCTTCCTACGGCTTCGTGCCCGGCGGGGTCGGCGGCTACCGCGCCGTCGTTCCCGACTGGGCCGGCTGGAGCCGGGAGCAGCGCGAGCGGGAGGCCCGCCGCCTCTATGCCGCCGCCGGCTACGGCCCGAGCCGGCCGCTGACGGTGGAGCTTCTCTTCCCCTCCAGCGACCGCAACCGGCAGATCGCCGTCGCCGTCGCCGCCATGTGGGACCAGGTGCTGGGGGTGCGGACCAGTCTGGTGAACCAGGAACAGCGGGTGGTGCTGACCCGGCAGCGGGCCATGGATTATCCCGGTCTCGTCCTGCGCACCTGGCAGTGGGCCTTCCCGGAGCGCTACCTGGAACTGCTGCGCTCACGCGAGACGCGCAACGGCAACGGCTACGCCAACCCCGCCTTCGACCGGGCGATGGAGGCGGCGGATGCCGCCGTGGACCCGCAGGACTTCCTCGACCGGCTGCGCGCGGCCGAGACCATCGCACTGGCCGACGATCCGGTGATCCCGCTGACCGGCGGCGCCAGCGGTCGGCTGGTCAGTCCCGCCCTGCGCGGCTGGGTGGACAACCCGGTGGACACGCATCTGGTGCGCTGGCTGTCCTGGGCGCCCGGCGGCCGCTGACCGTCACGCCTTCTCGTCGCGACTTCACGTCACGGCGGCGCGCTGGCGGAAGCGGTCCGCCTGCCAGTCGCCGTCGCGCATCACCGCGGCCAGATGCGCGACCGCGTCCCAGATGTCCGTGTAGCGCAGATAGAGGGGGGCGAAGCCGAAGCGCAGGATGTCCGGCGCCCGGAAGTCGCCGATCACGCCGCGCGCGATCAGGGCCTGGACGATGGCGTAGCCCTCCGGATGGGAGAGGCTGACCTGGCTGCCCCGCTCCGCCCCGTCCGCCGGGCAGGCAAGGGCGAAGCTGTCCGGCCCGCACTGCTCCGCCACCAGGGTCAGGAACAGGTCGCCCAGCCGGCGGGACTTCTCCCGCAGGCGGGCGCGGTCGGCGCGGGCGACGATCCGCACCCCTTCCTCCAGCGCCGCCATGCCCAGGATGCCCGGCGTGCCGCAGAGCTGCCGCGCCATCCCGTCGGCCGGGCGGAAACGGTCCTCGAAGGCGAAGGGGGCGGCATGGCCCATCCAGCCGGCCAGCGGCTGGCGCACCTGCCCCTGGTGGCGCTGCGCGACATAGAGCCAGGCCGGCGCCCCCGGCCCGCCGTTCAGGTACTTGTAGCCGCAGCCGACGGCGAAGTCGGCGCCGGCCGCGTCCAGCTCCACCTCCAGCGCGCCGGCGCTGTGCGACAGGTCCCACAGCGTCAGCGCCCCCGCGGCGTGCGCCGCCGCCGTCAGGCCGGGCAGGTCGTGGACCCGGCCGGTCTTGTAATGCACATGGGTCAGCAGCAGCAGGGCCACGTCGCCGTCCAGCGCATCGGCCAGCTCGTGCCGTTCCGCCAGCACCAGCTCCACCCGGTCGCCCAGCAGCTCCGCCAGCCCCTGGAGCACGTAGAGGTCGGTCGGGAAGTTGCCCGGTTCCGACAGGATCACCCGCCGGCCGGGGCGCATCCCCACGGCTGCCGCGGCCAGCTTGAAGAGGTTGACGGAGGTGGAGTCCGCCGCGATCACCTGTCCCGGCGCGGCACCGACGACGGGGGCGATGGCCTCCCCCACCCGGCGGGGCAGGTCGATCCAGCCGGCCGTGTTCCAGGACCGGATCAGGTCGCGGCCCCATTCCTCCTCCACCAGCCGCGCCAGCCGCGCCGGCGTCGCCCGGGGCAGGGCGCCCAGGGAATTGCCGTCCAGATAGAGCACCCCTTCGGGCAGGGCGAACTCGTCCCGGAACGAGGCGAGCGGATCGGTGGCGTCGAGGGCTTCCAGGTCGGCACGGCCGAGGGTCATGGCGGCTCCGGGGGTCCTGCGGGCGGGGCCGGCAGCATAGGCGGCACCCGCCGGGGCCTCAAGCGCCGCAGGGGAAACGCGCGGCCGTACCGCCGCAGGGCGGCGGCCCGGCGGTTGGCGCTTTGCCATCCGGACGGGTGGACGGCTACAGTGCCGCCACCATGATCATGGGACGGGGATGGAGCATGCCGGTCGGGTCCAGTCGCAGGGCGAGGCGGTCGCCGGGTAGGCGCGTGGCACGGGGGGCCGGCATCGCCGTCCTGGGGCTGCTCGGGCTGGGGGTGGCCGCCGCCGGCGCCGCCTGGATCTATCTCGGGGCCAGCCGGCCGCTGCTGGAGGGGGAGGTGGCACTGCCCGGCCTCTCCGCCCCCGTCACCGTCGTGCGCGACGCGGCCGGCGTGCCCACCGTGACCGGCGCCAGCCGCGCCGACGTGGCCCATGCGCTGGGCTTCCTGCACGGGCAGGAACGCTTTTTCCAGATGGACACGATCCGCCGCTCCGCCGCCGGCGAACTGGCCGCGCTGGTGGGCGACGCCGCCCTGCCGCTGGACCGCAAGCGCCGCGTCCACCGTTTCCGCGCCCGCATGCAGGCCGAACTGGCGGCCCTGCCGGCGGCCGACCGGCAGGTGCTGGACGCCTATGCCGCCGGGGTGAACCAGGGGCTGGCGGCGCTGGGCGCGACCCCGTTCGAATACGCGCTGCTGGGCGGCGAGCCGCAGCCCTGGGCGCCAGAGGACAGCCTGCTGGCCGTCGTCGCCATGTATTTCGACCTCCAGGACGAGGAAGGCGGTCTGGACCGCCGGCTGGCCCAGGCGCGCGCGGCCCTGGGGCCGGCGCTGGCGGACTTCCTCTACCCGGTCGGCACTTCCTGGGACGCGCCGATCGACGGGACCCGGCTCGACACCCCGCCGCTGCCGGGGCCGGAGGCGCTGCCCCCCGGCTTCCCCCGCCGCGCCGCCTCCCTGGATGACGCCCTTGAGGGGGCGCCCGCGCCGCTGGCGGAGGACGCCACCGTTCCCGGCAGCAACAACTGGGCCGTGGCCGGCAGCCACAGCGCCCATGGCGGCGCCATCGTCGCCAACGACATGCATCTCGGCCATGGCGTGCCGAACCTCTGGTACCGCGCCCGGCTGGTGGTGGCGGGGGCAGGGGAGGCGCCCGTGCTGGACGCCACCGGCGTCACCCTGCCCGGTGCCCCCAACATCGTGGCCGGCAGCAACGGCCGCGTCGCCTGGGGCTACACCAACAGCCAGATCGACACCGGCGACGTGGTGGTGCTGGAGCCCGGGGCCGCCGGCGGCGACAGCTACCGCACGCCCGAGGGCGACCGCACCCCGGAGGAGGTGGCGGAACTCATCTGCTCCGCCTCCGGCACCTGCGAGACGCTCACCGTGCGGGAGACGGTCTGGGGGCCGGTCATCGCGACGGAGGGCGGGGTGCGCCTCGCCTACCGCTGGGTGGCGCACGACACCGGCGCCCGGGCCCTGGGCGCCGCCCTGGAGCTGGAGCAGGCGGGCGACGTGGAGGAGGCGGTGCGGATCGCCCACCGCTCCGCCATCCCGAACCAGAACCTGATGCTGGCCGACCGCGACGGCCGCATCGCCTGGACCATCATCGGCCGGGTTCCGGCCCGCATCGGCTTCGACGGACGGACCCCCGTCTCCTTCGCCGACGGCAGCCGGCGCTGGGACGGCTTCCTGCCGCCCGACCGGGTGCCGGCGGTGATCGATCCCCCGGCCGGCCGGCTGTGGTCGGCCAATTCCCGCGTCGTCGGGGGCGAGGCCTTCGCCCTGCTGGGCGACGGCGGCTATGCTCACGGTTCCCGCGCGCGGCAGATCCGCGACGCGCTGCTGGCGCAGGAGCGGTTCGACGAGAAGGCCCTGCTGGCGATCCAGCTCGACGACCGCGGCACGGTGCTGGACCGCTGGCACGGGCTGATGCTGGAGACGGTGCGGACCCGCGCCGACGATCCGGCCGTCGCCGCCCTGCTGCCCTGGCTCAGCGACTGGGACAACCGCGCCGTGCCCGAGGCGGTCGGCTACCGGCTGGTCCGCACCTTCCGGGCGGAGCTGCTGTCCTCCGTCTACGGTGCCTTCGTGGCGCCGCCCGACACGACCGGGCCGGCCGCTTTCCGGCTGGCCTCGCGGCAGGCGGACGAACCGGCCTGGCGGCTGCTGACGGAGCGGCCGGCGCATCTGGTGCCGCCGGGCTTCGCCGGCTGGGACGCGGTGTTGGCCGCGGCGCTGGACAAGGTGCGCGAGGACGTGGCGAAGGAGGCCGGGGGCGACCTCTCCCGCTACCGCTGGGGCGAGCGCAACCGCGCCGCCATCCGCCACCCGCTCAGCCGCTTCGTGCCGGGGCTCTCCTGGCTGGCCGACGCGCCGGCGGACAGGCTGCCCGGCGATGTCTACCAGCCGCGGGCGCAGAGCCCCTCCTTCGGGGCCAGCGAACGCTTCGCCGTCTCCCCCGGCCGGGAGGCGGAGGGCCTGTTCCAGATGCCGGGCGGCCAGTCCGGGCACCCGCTGGCGCCCTATTATCTGGCCGGCCATGCCGACTGGGTGGCGGGCCGGCCGGTGCCCTTCCTGCCCGGCCCGGCGCGCTGGACCCTGCGGCTGGAGCCGGGGGCTTCCTGAGGCGCGGGAGCGCCGGCCCGTCCTGACGGACGCCGTTGCCGGGGGCGGGGCGGCTGGGTAGAGTCCCGCCCGCCGCCGGGCCGGCGGCCGTCACGGGGATGCCGTCCGCCATGAAGAAGGCCCTGGTCGAGGAACTGTTCCGCCGCCTGTCCGAGCGCGACCCGGAGCCCAGGACCGAGCTGGACTACACCAACCCCTTCACCCTGCTGGTGGCCGTGGTGCTGTCGGCCCAGGCCACCGACGCCGGGGTGAACCGGGCGACGCGCACCCTGTTCGCCGTGGCGGACACGCCGGCCGCCATGGTGGCGCTGGGCGAGGACGGCATCCGGGAGCATATCCGCACCATCGGGCTCTATCGGACCAAGGCGGCCAACGTCTTCCGCCTGTCGCAGATCCTGCTGGAGACGCATGGCGGCGAGGTCCCCCGACGGCGGGAGGCGCTGGAGGCGCTGCCCGGCGTCGGCCGCAAGACCGCCAACGTGGTGCTGAACGTCGCCTTCGGGGAGCCCACCATCGCCGTGGACACCCACATCTTCCGCGTCGCCAACCGCACCGGGCTGGCGCCGGGCAGGACGCCCGAGGCGGTGGAGCAGGGGCTGCTGAAGGTGGTGCCGAAGACGTACCGCCTGCACGCGCACCACTGGCTGATCCTGCACGGGCGCTACGTCTGCAAGGCACGGCGGCCGGACTGTCCGCTCTGCCCGGTGCGCGATCTCTGCGCCTTTCCCGACAAGACGACGGCGGAGGCGATGGCGGGGCCGCGCCGTGGTCCCCTGGCGGCGCCCGATCCGGCCTGACGGGTCCCGGCCCGGCCCCCAGAAACGACGAACCCCGCCGCCCGGCGGGGCCGGGGGCGGGGTTCTGGTCGGATGCCGTGGGACGGGGGCCGCCTGCGGAGGCTGGCCCCTGCCCGGCTTACTCGGCGGCGCCGGAGGTCGGCTCGCTGCTCATCCGCGGGGTCATCGGCTCGGCCATGCGCGCGATCGGGGTGACCGGGGCCGGGGCGGCGGCCGGCGCGGGCGTCGGGGCGGCCACGGGCTTCGCCGTCAGCACCTCGATGGAGCCGGACATCTGGCCGCCCTGCTCCACCTCCAGCACGCCGTAGCGGATGTTGCCCTGGATCTTGCCCGAGGCGCGGATGCGCAGGGTGCCGCGCACGGTGATGTCGCCCTCGAAGCGGCCGCCGATGTCGGCCTCGTCGATCTCGACCGAGCCCTTGAACAGGCCGGTGTCGGCGATCTCGATGGTGCGGCCGTCGCGCAGCTTCGCCTCGACGGTGCCCTCCACCACCAGCACGTCGCAGGCGGCGATCTCACCGGACAGGCTGATGTCGCGGCCGACGATCAGCTTGCGCATCTCTGCGGAGCCCATGGCATTTCCTTCGGTGCCGGTCGGGGTGACCCGCTTCGCAGGCGTGGCGGGGATGTCCACGACGCGGCGCGGGATGTCCGGCTTGAAGCCGCCGGTCAGGCTGTTCTGGCCGGCGCCCGATGCACCGGAGGGCGTAGTATTCATGGCGGACGACCTCGTGAGCATGTCGTTTCCCTTGTCGGCAGGCGACCCGGGGGAGTTGTACGCGGAATACGGCGTGCCGGACGCCGCGGTATCGGTGCTGCTGGCATCCCCGGAGGGATTTTGGCGCTTGAACCAAGACATGACGATCAGCCCCCAGAATCACTCGAATAAGCGGCGTGTCATCGCCCAGCCGGCCCCGTTGGAGGTATCATGCGGCTCCCGGGTGCGGCAAGCGTCTCCGCATGTCCTCGAAGACATGCACCATGAACGCGGTGGCGATGACGGGCACAAGAAGATTCACGATCGGGACCACGGATAGGAAGGCAATAATGATGCCGACCAAAAAAAGTCCCATCGACTCCTCCGACCGTAGATACCGCATCCTTTCCGGATCAAGCCTTCGGAGGGATACAAGTTCGTAGTACTCCCGACCAAGAAGGTAGCCATTAAGACAGTAGTAGATCACCAAGTTCAGAACCGGGATCAGGTAGAGCGGCAGGACCAGCAGGTTGAGGATTATCACCACGCCGAGGAACTTGGCGGAGTTGGCGATCCCCTCCAGCACCGGTTGCGGCCGGGCCGGACCCAGGCCCGGATAGTGCCGCCGCTCCACCGCCTGCACGACGCTTTCCAGCATCAGCGACGATACGGTGATGACCACGGCCGGGAACAGCAGCCACGCGATGCCCAGCACCGCAAGGCTGCCCAGCACGTCCACCGTGGTGTCCAGCCAGGGGATGGTGAACAGGTCGGTCTCGTAGAGCGTCCAGGAGACCGCCGTCAGCAGGAGCGCGAACAGCCCCAGCGTCGCCAGGATCGACAGCAGGATCACCCGCCCGAAGGCCGGATCGGAAAGCTGGGACAGGGCACGGGCGAATGCACGGATCATGCGCGCCTCGGAAACGGCGGAGACAGGATGGCGGGGGGGCGTCAACCGGGGCGGGACCCCCGGTCTGTGGCATTCCGCCCACAGAACCGCCGCCGGTCCTTGTAGGACCAAGCGCAGGCTTGCCGCAAGGCCACCGCAGCCTTACAAGGCCCCGAATTCCATGAAGGCAAGAGGGGTCGTGACGGTGGAGCGCAACGCTGCATTCGACGTGGTGGGCATCGGCAACGCGATCGTGGACGTGCTGTCCAAGACCGACGACGCGTTCCTGGAGACGCACGGGCTCGCCAAGGGCGGCATGCGCCTGATCGACACGGCCGAGGCCGAGGACCTGTACGCGAAGATGGGGCCGGGCATCGAAATGTCCGGTGGCTCCGCCGGCAACACCATGGCCGGCATCGCCACCCTGGGCGGCCGCGGCGCCTATGTCGGCAAGGTCGCGGACGACCAGCTCGGCACCGTCTACCGCCACGACATCCGCGCCGCCGGCGTTTCCTTCGATACGCCGCCGCTGTCCGACGGGACCCCGACCGGCCGCTGCCTGATCCTGGTGACGCCGGACGGCCAGCGCACCATGAACACCTTCCTGGGGGCCGCCGTCGTGCTGACCCCGGCCGACATCGACCCGGCCGTGATCCAGGGCTCCCAGGTCACCTACCTGGAGGGCTATCTCTGGGATCCGCCGCCGGCCAAGGAGGCGTTCCTGAAGGCGGCGCAGGTGGCGCACGCCGGCGGGCGCAAGGTGGCGCTGTCGCTCTCCGATGCCTTCTGCGTCAACCGTCACCGCGACAGCTTCCTCGACCTCGTGGCCGGGCACATCGACATCCTGTTCGCCAACGAGAGCGAGATCACCGCGCTCTACCAGACGGACTTCGACACGGCCGCCGAGGCCGTCAAGCAGCACTGCGACGTGGCGGTGCTGACCCGCAGCGAGAAGGGCGCCATCGTCCTGGCCGGCGGGCAGACCGTCAGCGTGGCGGCGGAGCCGACCACCGTGGTGGACACGACCGGGGCGGGCGACCTGTTCGCCGCCGGCTTCCTGCGCGGCTTCACCCAGGGGATGGCGCTGGGCGACTGCGCCCGCATGGGGGCGATCTGCGCGGCGGAGATCATCAGCCATGTCGGCGCCCGGCCGCAGGTGGACCTGAAGGCCCTGGTCGCGGGGAAGATGGGCGCCTGAGGGCGCCCGCACCCGTCCGCGGCCCGTTCCCGCCGGCCCCTTCCGCCGGGCCGGCTTCAATTAGCGGATGCGATGGCGTAGTGTGCGGCCGTCGGCCGCACGCGGGCCGTCGCCCGGCGCATCCGCCAGTCATCGAGGACAGCAGCATGGACATCACCAAGATCCCGGTCGGCAAGAACCCGCCCTGGGACGTCAACGTCATCATCGAGATCCCGCAGGGCGGGCAGCCGGTGAAGTACGAGATGGACAAGGATTCGGGCGCGCTGATCGTCGACCGTTTCCTGCACACGGCGATGTTCTACCCGGCCAATTACGGCTTCCTGCCGCACACGCTGGCGCTGGACGGCGATCCGGCGGACGTGATGGTCGTGGCCTCGACGCCCGTCGTGCCGGGCGTGGTGCTGCGCTCCCGTCCCATCGGCGTGCTGATCATGGAAGACGACGCCGGCGTGGACGAGAAGATCCTGGCGGTGCCGGTGGACAAGCTGCACCCCTTCTATTCCAACGTCGCCAGCTTTCGGCAGCTACCGCAGATCCTGGTCGAGCAGATCTCCCACTTCTTCGAGCACTACAAGGACCTGGAGAAGGGCAAGTGGGTCCGCGTCGTCCGCTGGGGCGAGCCGGACGAGGCCGCGCGCATCATCCAGGAGAGCATCGCCCGCTACCAGGAGAAGGGCGAGGGCTGATCCCCCCGCACGGGGCTGGGCACGGGGCCTGGGCGGTTCCGGGCCAGGGTCGGGGCGGGTGCGGCCAAGCCGCGCGCCGCCCCGACCCCGCTTGACGGAACGCCGGCCCCGCTGCCGTAAATGCCGCCTTCCTACGGCAACGGTCACGGGCTCAGGGCAGGGGCTAGCGGCGATGGTCCAGGTCGACGACAGCGTTCAGCAGCAGGACGACACGGAACGCCAGGGGGCGGAATGCCAGGGGGACGCCCTGCCCCAGGATGATTCCGCGCCGCAGGAGGCCGGGCGGGAGCGCAACGAACTGCGCACCATCCTGATCGTCATCTACAGCCTCAATCTGCTGGCGCTGCTGGCCTTCATCATCCCGCCCGCGGTTGTCACACCGATCCTGGCCGTGGTCCTGGCCTACTTCGGGCGGGGCGCCGCCCGCGGCACCCTCTGGGAAAACCACTTCGCCTTCGCCATCCGGGGCTTCTGGGCCTGGCTGATCGTGCTGTCGATCAGCCTGCTGCTGCTGTCGGCCTTCGTCGGGCTGATCGGGCTGGCGCTGCTGCCGCTGTGGTGGCTGATGCGCTGCGTCGGCGCGCTCCAGCGCGCGCTGGAACGCAAGCCGATCGTCGATCCGGACGCCTGGGTGGTCTGAGGCCGCGGCACTTCGCCGTCCCTCCTGGCCGGGGCTGCGGGACGCCCCACCTCTGGGTGGAACGGGGGATGCCGATGCTCCCCCGGCGACACCTTTCACCCGTGTCCCTTTGACCCATGTCATTGCAGTGCAGCATGACGCGTTCAGCATCAGGGCCGCCCTCCGGGGCGGCTCCCGTTTCCGCGCGCATGCCGACCCGGGCCCTCTGACGGAGCAGGACGACCATCATGACGATCCGCAACCTGGACCGCCTGTTCAAGCCGTCCTCCATCGCCCTGATCGGGGCCAGCCGGCAGCCCCAGTCCATCGGCCAGGTGGTCGCCCGCAACCTCTTCAACGCCGGCTTCGACGGGCCGATCATGCCGGTCAACCCGCATGAGCGCTCGATCGAAGGCGTGCTGGCCTACAATTCCGTCGCGGCCCTGCCGCTGACGCCGGATCTGGCCGTGATCGCCACGCCGCCGCAGACGATCCCCGGCCTGATCGCGGAGCTGGGCGAGCGCGGCACCAAGGCCGCCGTCGTCATCACCGCCGGCTTCGCCGAGATGGGCGAGGACGGTCGGAAATTACAGCAGCAGGTGCTGGACGCCGCCCGGCCGCACCTGCTGCGCGTCGTCGGGCCGAACTGCCTGGGCGTCATGGTGCCGGCGCGCGGCGTCAATGCCGGCTTCGCCCATCTGCCGCCGCTGAAGGGCGACATCGCCCTGGTGGCGCAGTCGGGCGCCGTCGTCACCTCCATCCTGGACTGGGCCAACGCCCGCGGCATCGGCTTCAGCCATCTGGTCAGCCTGGGCGGCATGGCCGACGTCGATTTCGGCGACATGCTGGACTATCTGGCGCAGGACCCCAATGTCCGCGCCATCCTGCTGTATGTCGAGGCGATCACGCATGCGCGGAAATTCATGTCCGCCGCCCGTGCCGCCGCCCGCGCCAAGCCCGTCATCGTCATCAAGGCCGGCCGCAGCGACGAGGCGGCGAAGGCCGCCAGCTCGCACACCGGTGCGCTGGCCGGCGCCGACGCGGTCTATGACGCCGCCTTCCGCCGCGCCGGCATGCTGCGCGTCTCCGAGCTGGACGAGCTGTTCGACGCGGTGGAGACGCTGGCGACCGGCGTGCAGATCAAGGGCGACCGGCTGGCCATCCTGACCAACGGCGGCGGCATCGGCGTGCTGGCGACGGACGCGCTGGTCGGCCAGGGCGGCCGGCTGGCGGCGCTGGCGCCGGAGACGATCGAGAAGCTGGGCCGGGTGCTGCCGCCGACCTGGAGCCACGGCAACCCCGTGGACATCATCGGCGACGCCTCGGGCAAGCGCTATGCCGACGCGCTGGGCATCCTGCTGGAGGACCCGGGCTGCGACGCCGTGCTGGTGATGAACTGCCCCACCGCCGTGGCGGACAGCGTGGACGCGGCGGACGCCGTCGTCAGCGTGCTGAAGGCCAAGGGCAACAAGCGGACCCCCGTGCTGACGAGCTGGCTGGGCGAGACGGCGGCGGCGGAGGCGCGGCGACAGTTCGCCAAGCAGCGCATCCCCGACTACCACACGCCCAATCAGGCGGTGCGCGCCTTCATGCACCTGGTCCGCTACCGCAAGAACCAGGAACTGCTGATGGAGACGCCGCCCAGCGTGCCCGAGCAGTTCGACGTGGACATGGCCGTCGCGCGCCGCCAGATCGACGAGGCCCTGACCACCGGCTGCGACTGGCTGTCGGAGTACCAGGCCAAGGAGGTGCTGCGCGCCTACGGCATCCCCTGCGTGCAGACGGTCACCGCCGCCACCCCGGCCGAAGCCGAGCGCGCCGCGCGCCGGCTGGGCGGCCGCATCGCGTTGAAGATCCTCTCCCCCGACATCACGCACAAGTCGGACCTGGGCGGCGTCGCCCTGAACCTCGCGCCCAACCAGGTCTGGGCCGAGGCGGAGGCGATGCTGGAGCGCGTCCGCTCGTTCATGCCGACGGCCCGGATCGAGGGCTTCACCGTGCAGGAGATGGCCCACCGGCCCGACGCGCACGAGCTGATCGTGGGCATGATCGACGACGTGCTGTTCGGCCCGGTGATCCTGTTCGGGGCCGGCGGCACCGGGGTCGAGGTGGTGGCGGACAAGGAGCTGGGGCTGCCGCCGCTGAACATGAACCTCGCGCGGGAGATGATGTCCCGCACCCGCATCCACCGCCTGCTGCTGGGCTACCGCTCGCGCCCGAAGGCGGACCTGGACGCCATCGCGCTGTCCCTCATCAAGGTCAGTCAGCTCGTCACCGACTTCCCGGAGATCGTCGAGCTGGACATCAATCCCCTGTTCGCCGACGACAAGGGCGTGCTGGCGCTGGACGCCCGCATCAAGGTGGCGCCGCCGAAGATGGAGGGCAGCCGCCGCCTCTCCATCCGGCCCTATCCGAAGAAGCTGGAGCAGACGGTCCGGCTGCGCGACGGGCGGGAGTTCCTGATCCGGCCGATCCGGCCGGAGGACGAGCCGCTGATCCATGACATGGTGGCCCACACCAGCCTGGAAGATCTGCGGCTGCGCTTCTTCGCCCCGATGAAGCGGCTGTCGCACCAGCTCGCCGCCCGCCTGACCCAGATCGACTACGGGCGCGAGATGGCGCTGGTGGCCGAGCGGCCGGACGACGAGACGGGCGAGCCCGCCATCCACGGCACCGTCCGCATCACCGCCGACCCGGACAACGAACGGGCCGAATACGCCGTGCTGGTCCGCTCCGACATGAAGGGCAAGGGCCTGGGCTACGTGATGATGACCCGCATCCTGGACTATGCCCGGATGCGCGGCATCAAGGAGGTGTTCGGCGAGGTGCTGCGCGAGAACACCACCATGCTGGCCATGTGCCGGGAGCTGGGCTTCACCCAGCACGACAACCCGGACGATCCGGGCGTCATGGAGGTCAGCTACCGCGTCCCGAAGCCTGCCGGCGAGTGACCGCCGGCGGGTGCGCGCGGCCGGCCGGGCGCCGGCAGGACGGGCAGGGGGCTGCCGACCGCCTGTCCGCGCGGCGCGTCCGCAGAGTGGGCGCCGGAAAATCCGGGCTGGTGTCGGCGCGATCCGTCGGATTTACCTTTACGTAAAGGTAACCCGACCGGAGACGGCGATGTCCACGGTACAGGTTCCGTCCAGGGAAGAAACGCTGCGCGCCGCCGACGGGATGGTCCTCGCGGTCACCCGGTTCGAGCCTCCGGCGCGCGTGCCGCCGCTGGCCCCGGTGATCGTCGCCGGGGCCACGGCGGTGCCGCGCGGCTATTACGGCCGCTTCGCCCGCTTCCTGGCCGGGCGCGGCCACCCCGTCACCACCTTCGACTACCGCGGCGTCGGCGGCTCCCGGCCCCGCTCCCTGCGCGGTTTCGACGCCCGCATGCAGGAATGGGGGCGGCTGGACCTGGAGGCCGTGCTGGCGCGGGTGGCGGCGGAGCATCCGGACACGCCGCCGCTGCTGGTCGGGCACAGCGTCGGCGGCCAGATCCTGCCGCTGGCGCCCTCGGCCGACCGTCTCGCCGCGGTGCTGCTGGTCGCCTCCCAGTCCGGCGCGGCGCGGCACTGGCGGGGGCTGGACCGGCTGCGGCTGGCCGCCTTCTGGTACGCGGCGGTGCCGCTGCTGACACGGCTGCACGGCTACCTGCCCGGCTATGCCATGGGCAGCGCGCCCCTGCCGGCCGGCATCGCGCGCGAATGGGCACGCTGGGGCCGGCATCCGGACTACATCCTGGGCTACCATCCGGAGCTGCGGCAGCGCTTCCGCGACCTCGCCATGCCGCTGCGGCTCTACAGCTTCCCCGACGATTTCTACGCCCCGCGGGCGGCGGCGGCGGAGCTGCTCTCCTGGTACGGCGGCACGCACAGGGAGCACCGCTTCGTCACCCCGGCAGAGGCGGGGGCGGGGGCCATCGGCCATTTCGGCTTCTTCCGCGACACCTTCGCCCCCACCCTCTGGGCCGAGGCCGCGGACTGGCTGGAGGCGCGGCAGGCCCTGGCTCCGGCGCCGGTCCCGCCGGGCTGAGCCGGCGTCAGGGGAGCAGCGCCCCGACGGCGTGCAGGTCGGCCGCCACATGGGTGCAGAGCGGCCGGATCTCCTCGGTGCAGGGCAGCAGGTCCGGCACCATCACCGCCATCATGCCAGCGGCGTGCGCCGCGCGGATGCCGTTATGGCTGTCCTCCAGGGCCAGACAGTCGGCGGGCGCGACATCCAGCAGTCCGGCCGCCTTCAGGTACGGATCGGGGAAGGGCTTGCCGCGGGCCACGCAGTCGCCGCCGACCACGGCCTGGAAGCGGTCCGCGAGACCGGCCAGGGCCAGATGCTTCAGCGCCCGCTCCCGCGCCGTGGAGGTGCAGACGGCCAGCGGCAGCCCGGCCGCCTGCAACCGCCCGACCAGTTCCGCCGCCCCCGGCATCAGCCGGATACCGCCGCCCTCCACCAGCCCGCCGCCGACCGTGGCCAGGGCCGTGCGGAACTCGGCGGTGAAGGCCTCCATCAGAGCCGGCGTGCGGAAATGCTCCGCCAGCCGCAGCTTCGTCGTGGCGAAGGGCTGGCCGATCAGGCCGGCATAGAAGGCGTCGTCCATCGGCCGGCCCAGCCGCTCCGCCGCCCGCATGGCCGCGGCCTTCACCGGCCGCTCGGTATCCAGCAGCAGCCCGTCCATGTCGAACACGACGGCGCGGACGGGGCGGGGAAGAACCGGCACGGTCACGGCAGGTCGACCCCGAACCGGTCGGCGCAGAGCGCGAGGAAGCGGCGGGAGAGGTCGGCGGCACGCGCGGCCTCGTCGGGATCGGGGCGTCGCCCGCTGTAGTTGGAATCCAGGCGCATCTCTTCCCCTTCGTTGATGGTCCGGCCTGCCAGTTTCAAGGCATCGTCCCCCCGACCCTCCGCAAGACGGCGCAGGGCCGCTTCCGCCGCACGCCTGAACGCCATCAGGTCCACCCCCCGCTCGGGCGGCAGCACGTCGGACAGGGTCTTCCCGGTGGCGGGCATGGCCGCATTCAAAGCTACCGACTTCAGCGTGGTGCCCTTCAATGACACCGAGAAGCGCTGCCGCACGGCGGACAGGTCCATCTGGTGGCCATGGCGGCCCATCACCATGGCCAGGCAGGCGAGGCCGCACTCGGTGGCTTCTGATTGGCGTATCACTTTTTGCTGCGCAATCATCATGTGGCCGCTTGCTGCATTGTCAGAAATAAAACTATTTTAGTCTCAACTTGCCGTGACGGTATTTTCCCATGCCGTGTCTCGTGTCAGAGAATATTGGCTTTGCCCTTCGACCTTAAAAGACAGAAAATTACTCTCAAGTTATTCAAAATTGTTATAGAAAACGCTAAAGGCAGCACGAACATAATTTCAGGCAAATTATAATACATTAAAAACATAAGAGACATCATTAATGTGGACTGCGCCAAGAAGGTTAAATTTCCACCGAATCGGATTTGCATCCACCTTGAAAGGGGATTTGATCCAATATCAATCCCATATTTTTTTATGGCGTATTCTGTAGTAATGTGATCAAGTAAAAGCAAAACAGCAAGAACCACAAGCCAAATCATAATGTCCTCTTTGATTCAGGCTTATTTTGCCGCGCCGGGAATACCGGCGCGGCAAGAGGTCACCATTTCTTAATGCTGAGCCAACGACTCGCTGCGCCTCCAACGGCACCGGCCGCGTGGCGGGGGGCGTGTATAGATTCCCGCGGGGCTGATTTTGTGATTCATGCTGCTGGCTGGGTCTGGAGGCCAGCACGAATGGGTCCTGGGCTTTCGATGGATCTGCATCGCCGCGGGCCCCGCTGCCGAACAGCACGACCCCCGTCACGCGGCCGGGCAGGGCGGCTTCCGCCGCACGCCTGAACGCCATCAGGTCCACCCCCCGCTCGGGCGGCAGCACGTCGGACAGGGTCTTCCCCGTGGCGGGCGCGGGCGTTGCGGACATGGTCGGAGTATAGCGCCGCCGGGCGTGCGGCTCAAAGTGCCGGCAGCCGTCGCACCCCAGCCCGCATGACCGCGGCCTTCACCGGCCGTACCGGTATGGCGGGGCAGGGGCGTCGGGCGGGTCACGGGATCAGGGCCATGGGATCAGGGCGGGGGGAAGCCGTAACGTCCGGCGCAGACGGACAGGAAGCGGCGGGCGGTTTCAAGGGTGTCCCTGGCCTCGTCGGCGCCGGGCGTCGAGCCCTCGTAGTCGGCGACCTCCCGCCGTCTCAGGACCAGCCGGAGGCTGCGGGCGCAGTGGATCAGCGCCTCGTCCCCTCGATCGGTGGCAAGCCGGCCGAATGCCTGGATCACCTTGTCGTGCCGGATGGGGGCCGCCTGACGCAGCTTGCCGACCGCCTTCGCCCAGGCGTCCGCGGCGATGTCGATGGGGCTCACGGGACGGGAACCCCGTCGCGGGCGATGTTCGCCAGCAGTTCGCGCCGCCCGCCGGGATCGGGCGGGTCGCGCAACGGAACGGGCCGGATGTCGATGCCCTCCAGCATCTTGTCGTAGGTCAGGTCGGACAGGACGTCGATCACGTCCCAGGGCCTGTCCAGGCCGCGGATGAACACCGCCACATCGTAATCGCTGTCCGCGTCCGCATCGCCGCGGGCCCGGCTGCCGAACAGCACGACCCCCGCCACGCGGCCGGGCAGGGCCGCTTCCGCCGCACGCCTGAACGCCATCAGGTCCGCCACCCGCTCGGGCGGCAGCACGTCGGACAGGGTCTTCCCCGTGGCGGGCGCGGGCGTGACGGACATGGCCGGAGTATAGCGCCGCCGGGCGTGCGGCTCAAAGCGCCGCCGCCCGCGGTGCCCGCGCTCCCGCCGTCCGGTGCATCGGGTTGCCTACTCCGCCGCGGGGGGCAGCAGGTCGAGTCGGCGCTCCACCCGTTCCAGGCGGTTCTCCAGCCGGTCCAGACGGGCCGTCTGGTGCGCGATGGTGCCTTCCAGATGGGTGAAGCCGGCGGCCACCCGCTGTTCCAGCAGGGTCACCCGGCCCTTGAGGTCGCGCATGTCCTCCTCCATCCGCCCGGTCCGTTCGTCCAGGCGGCGGAGGTAGAGCAGGACGAGGTTGTCCGGCTGATCCGACAAAGGCGGCCTCCACGCTGTGGCGGAAGCGTAGTCCACACCCCCGGGGCCGGGCAAGCGCGGGCCTACTCCGCCGCCGCCCGCGCCCAGGGGCCCGTCTCCAGGCACCAGTCGATCCAGGCCACGGTCAGCTTCTCCTGCACGGCGTTCTGGCCCAGCCGCTCGCGCAGCACGCCCCAGTCCACCCGGTCCAGGCTCTGGTCCTGGTTGAAGCAGGAGAAGACCACCGTCTCCTCCCCCGTCTCCGGGTCCTTGTGGAGTTGCAGGCACTGGGCGCAGATCTCCTTCATCATGCACTGCATGGGGGAGTTGATGGAGCCGATGGCGGCGTGGACCGGCTTCAGGTAGGGCGCCAGCGCCCCGTGCCGGGCCATGGCGACGGCTGCCATCATGCGGTCGGAGCCGATGGCGACGATGCGGTCCACCCGGTCCAGCGGCACGCCCGGCGCGCCCAGGGCGCCGCTGGCATAGGACACCATGGCCTGCACGATGTTGCCGACGAAGCTGCGGTCCTGTGGCCGGGCCGGGGCGAAGCCCGGCGCCTCGTCGCTGCACCAGATCACCTCGTCGGCGGCCGCCTCGATCTGCTCCACCTTGTAGCGGTCGATCAGCTTCTTGTAGCCGGCGAAGTAGACGACCTTGTTGCCCTTGGCCCGCGCCGCCTGCCCGATGGAGAACAGCACGGCATTGCCCAGGCCGCCGCCCACGAGGCAGAGCGTCTCGCCCTCCGGGATCTCCGTCGGCTCGCCCGTCGGCCCCATCAGGATCACCGGGGTGCCCGGCTTCAGCAGGCAGCAGAGGTCGGAGGACCCGCCCATCTCCAGCACGATGGTGGCGAGCAGGCCCTTCTCCTTGTCCACCCAGGCGCCGGTCAGAGCCAGCCCCTCCATCGCCAGGGTCGTGCCCTTGGCCCGGTCGGCCAGCATCTCGAAGTTCTGCAAGCGGTAGAACTGGCCGGGCTGGAAGCGGCGCGCGGCGCGGGGTGCGCGCACCACGACCTCGATGATGGTGGGCGTCAACCGCTCCACCCGCTCGACCACGGCGCGCAGGTCGGCGTTCATGCGCTCGATGATGGTGCCGGCGGCTGCCCCGGCCGCGGCCCCGTCGACCGGGGCCGGCGGGCGCCGGGAGAGGATGCGGCTGACCACGGGATAGCCCTGCTTGGCCCCGCCCATGGCCTTCACCACGTTGCCGGCGAAGCTCGGATGCAGGTCGCCGAAGAAGCTGACGCCGCGGCCGTCCCCGTGCCGGTGCATCAGCACATGCACCGCCCCCGGCTTCGACAGCCGCTCCGGCGTGGCCGGGTTGCCGTCCTCGTCCAGGGCGCGGAAGTACTTGCCGTCCAGCAGGATGCGCCCGTCCTCGCGGGCCAGCACGGTGTTCGGCTGGGTGCCGGCGGCGACCAGCACGGTGCGGGCGGGCAGGGTCTTCTCCGTGCCGTCGGCCAGCGCCACGGTCAGCCCCACCGCATGGCCGAACCGGTCGGTCTCCACGGCCTTGGGCGTGGCGTTCTCGACGAAGCGGATGCCCTCCTCGAAACCCTTCTCGATCTCCTCATGGTTCAGGGTGTAGCTCGGCGCGTCCACCATGCGGCGGCGGTAGGCCAGGGTGGCGCCGCCCCAGTCCGTCAGCAGGCGCTGCACGGCGGGGGTGCGGCCCTCGCGCGCCGCCGCCTCCCGCTCCGCGCGAAGCGCGCGGGCATGGGCGATGAACTCGTCCGCCGTCAGCCGCTCCTCCTCGCTCCAGCCCGCGCGCAGGCGCTCCTCGCCCAGCTCGCGCGCCAGCAGCTCGTAGCGGGAGAGGAACTTCTCCACCTGCACCGGATAGTAGGCCAGGCTCTCCGTCGCGGTGTCGATGGCGGTCAGGCCGCCGCCGATCACCACGATGGGCAGCCGCACCTCCAGGTTCGCCAGGCTGTCGGGCCGCGCGGCGCCGGTGAGCTGCAAGGCCATCAGGAAGTCGCTGGCCTGCCGCACGCCGCGGGCCAGCCCGTTCTTCATCGGGATCACGGTCGGCCGGCCGGCCCCCATGCACAGCGCGATGTGGTCGAAGCCGGCCTCGAAGGCGTCGTCGATGGTCAGCGTGCCGCCGAAGCGGACGCCGCCGATCATGGCGAAGGCGGCCCGCCGCTCCAGCAGCAGGCGCACGACCTTCAGGAAGTTCTTGTCCCAGCGGACGGTGATGCCGTACTCGGCCACGCCGCCGAAGCCGGCCATGACGCGCCCGCCCAGCGGCTCGCGCAGGTCGGCGATGTCGCGGATCGGCTGGAACGGCACGCGGCGGCCCAGCGCGTCCACGCCGGACACCTCCGGCCGCAGCGGCTCGATCTTCAGCCCGTCCACGGCGACGACGGTGTGGCCGTCGTTCAGCAGGTGGTGCGACAGGTTGAAGCCGGCCGGGCCCAGCCCCACCACCAGCACCTTGTAACCGCTCTCCGGCCGCGGCAGCGGCCGGCGCAGGTTCAGCGGGTTCCAGCGGGTCAGCAGCCCGTAGATCTCGAAGCCCCAGGGCAGCGACAGCACGTCCTTCAGGGTGCGCGTCTCGGCCTGCGGGATGTCCACCGGCTCCTGCCGCTGGTAGATGCACGACTTCATGCAGTCGTTGCAGATGCGGTGGCCGGTGGCGGCGCACAGCGGGTTGTCCACCGCGATCATCGCCAGGGCGCCCAGCGGCGCCCCGCCGGCCTTCAGCGTGTGGAACTCGCTGATCCGCTCCTCCAGCGGGCAGCCGGCCAGCGGCACGCCGAAGGCGGACTTCTGGAACTCGCCCGACTTGCGGTCGCGCAGGCCCTTGGAGCAGCTGTCCTTGCCCTGGTTGTGGCACCAGATGCAGTAGTTGGCCTCGTCCAGCGCCCCCAGCAGGTCGGTGCCCTGGTCGGTCAGGGCGAAGCCCTCGCGGTGCCGCCGCTGCGTCCAGGGCAGGTGCAGCATGGTGACGCCGTCCACCTCGACCGTCTCGGGATGGACCAGATGCATCGGGTCGGTTCTGGCCGGAACCTGGAACAGCACGCCGGACCCGTGGAGCGCCCGGCCGGCCGGGGCGTACAGCGCCCAGGCGCCGTACTTCAGCGCGGCGTCCAGCCGGTCGGCGTTGGCCGCCTCGTCCGCCTCCCACGCCTGCACGGCGGTGGCGAAGGCCAGCTCGAAGGCCGGCGTGCCGGGCTCCTCCGCCAGCCCCAGGGCGGCGCGCAGGGCGTCACCGTCCAGGGAGGCCGCCTCCTCCGGGCGGGCGGCCTTGGCGGCGCGGCGCTGCACGAACAGGCGCTTGGCGGTGTAGAGCGGGGCCAGATCGTGGTGCCGGGCCTGAAGCTCCCGCACGGCGCCCTCGATGCCGAACAGGCGGGCGAGGAAGTCCTCCAGGTGCGGGCCGAGCGCGATCAGCAGTTCGCTCTCGGCCTTGGCATCCAGGCTGGCGGGATCGGCCCGGCCGGCCAGCAGGCGGTCGCGCAGGGCGGCATCCGCCTCGCCCAGATGGGCCAGGAACGCCTTGTCGATGCGCACCAGACCGGCGCGGTCGTAGAGGTCGCCGAAGCCGAGGCCGAAGGAAAGTCGCAGGTCGCTCATGACAGGACGGGCGCTCGTTGCAAGGGACGGAGACTATGCCTGCATAGCGCGGCCATCGCAGCCCCTCGTTGATGTGACGCAATGACTGCCGTCACTCATGCCCACGCTCCGGTCGCGGGACCTCCGGATGGTCCTGGCCCGGCCCGCGGATGCGGACCACCTCCACGTCGCCGGCAGGGGCGGCCTGATCGCCGCTGACGCGATAGAGGATGACATGCCCGGCGACCACGGCTTGGCGTGTGCCGTCGCTCCCGCCGCGCAGCGGCCAGAGAAACGGGGTGTGGGCAAGATCGCGGATACCTCGCAGGACACGGGTGACCGTCGCCTTCGCGCGCGGTCCGGCGCCCTCCTGGGTATACCAGTCCCTGATGTGTTGAAGATCGCGGACTGCCGCGGGGGAGAGGAAGACCCTCCGGCCCATGCGTCAGCGGCGGTCGTCCCGCCCGGCCCCGGCCGTGGGCATCGGGCGTTCCCCGGCGCCGTCCCAGGAGGCGACCCAGGCTTCGACATCCTCCAGCGCGATCCGTTCGCCGCGGTCGAGCTGCGCGACGCCGGTCTCCACGGCGCGGCGCAGATCCGCGTCGCCGGTCCGGCTGCCGGCAGCGTCCGTCGAGGCGGGATGGGGGCGCGGGATCGGAGGCATGGGAGGACTGTAGCACGCCGATGACGCCACCGTCCAACCGGCGGACCGGCCGGTCTTTACGTGTGGACGTTGCGGCTGCCCGGCGAACCCGGACCGGCCCCGGCCCGTTGCCGCGGACCTGGAAGTTCTGTAAGATGCGTAAGATCCGGAGCGGAGGAAAAGCGCCATGAAGACCGTGGCTTCCGCGGAATTCGTCCGACAGTTCGGCACGTACCAGCGTCAGGTGCAGCGCGAGGAGATCGCGGTCACCAGCTACGGCAAGGTCGTCGGGTTCTATGTCTCGGCGGAGGACGGCGAGCTGCTGCGGCAGGTCAAGGCGGCGCGGCAGGCCTATCACCCGGCGGAGCTGGCGGAAGACATGTGGGCCGACATCGACGCCGCGGCCCCCTCCGACCAGGCGCGCGCCCTCGACCGTCTGATGGATGACTGAGGATGGTCGTGCCGCCGCCGCGGCCCGGCCTCGTGGTCCACTTCTCCTATCTCTGGCGGCACGAACGCGACCAGGGGGAGGAGACGGGCCGGAAGGACCGGCCCGCGCTGATCCTCGCCGCGGGCGTCAAGGACGGCGTTCCCCGTGCCTATCTGCTTCCCATCACGCACGCGGAGCCGGCGGCGGGACGGGGCATCCCGATCCCCGCGACGGTCAAGGAGCATCTCGGGCTGGACGCCGCCCCCTCCTGGATCATCGTTGACGACATCAACGTGACCCGGTGGCCGGGTTTCGACCTCCGGCCCCGACCCGATGCGCCGGGGCGTTTCGACTACGGGGAAATCCCGGCCCGGCTGTTCGAGCAGGTCAAGGCTGCGGTGCGCGGCCTGCGCCCCGCCCCGAAGCCCACCCCCCGCTGAGCGCCACCGTCCAACCGGCGGACCGGCCGGGCTGCGGTCCCATCGGTCCGCCTGCAAATGGATATGGCCGGGCGGCGGGGGCGATCCTATTCTCGCTCAGGACCTCAGACAGGGAGTGGTGCGTTGATGACGGCACGTTCCAGATCCGGCCGACCGGCCGGCAACCGCCGGGCCGGCGGCTTTCCGGCTCCGGGAACCTCGTCCCGGGCCCTGATCGGGGCCGCCCTCGGGCTGGCCCTGCTGGCCTTGCCGGCGACGGCCGCCTCCGCCGCTTCCGCCGCGACAACCAAGGATGCCAAGACCGTGGCCTTCACGCAGAGCAGTTTCGGCCCGCCGCCGGTGGCGAAGGTCGCCCCGACCACGCTGGAGAAGCATGGCGACGTGCGGGTGGACAACTATTTCTGGATGCGCGATCCCGACTATCCGACCGTGGACGACGAGGCGATCCTGGCCCAGTTGAAGGCCGAGAACGCCTACATCGACCAGGTGCTGGGCGGCGAGGAGACGGGCCTGCGCAAGTCGCTGTTCGACGAGATGCTGGCCCGCATCAAGCAGGACGATACCGGCGTCCCCTACCGCGAGGGAGACTGGGAGTACCAGTCCCGCTTCGAGACGGGCAAGCAGTACCCGATCTTCGTCCGCCGCCCCTGGGGGAAGACCGACGCCCCCTTCACCACCATCCTGGACGTGAACGAGCTGGCCGGGCGCACCGGCTACACCCGGATCGGCGCCTTCGCCCCCAGCCCGGACGGCCGCTATCTCGCCTTCGCCGAGGACGATGACGGCTCGATCCGCTTCACCGTCCGCATCAAGGACCTGGAGACGGGCAAGTACCTGCCCGACCTGACGGAGACGAGCAGCGCCTCCCTGGCCTGGTCGGCCGACGGCAAGTCCCTGTTCTACAACCTCCAGGACGACAACATCCGGCCGAAGAAGATTCTCCGCCACACCATGGGCGCGGCGCCCGGCAACGACGTGGTGGTGCATGAGGAGCCGGACGGGCCCTGGACCGTGGGCATCGGCCGCACTCTGTCGGGCGAACTCCTGGTCATCTATTCCGACAACAACGCCACCAACGAGGTGCGTCTGCTGCCGGCCGACAAGCCGGAGGCGAAGCCTTCCCTGTTCGTCGAGCGCAAGCCCTTCGTCGAGACCTATGTCACCAACCAGGGCGACACGCTCTGGATCCGCACCAACGACACGCACCGGAACTTCCGGCTGGTCAAGGCGCCCGTCGCCGACCCGCGCAAGGAGAACTGGGTCGAGGTCATCCCCGGCGACGACCACGTCTATCTGACCGACGTCATCGCCTTCAAGGACTGGCTGGTCATCTTCGACAAGCTGGACGGCCAGGACCGGGTGCGGGTGCGCGACGCCCAGGGCAACGAGCACACGGTCGCCTTCCCCGACGCCGCCTTCACCGTGGGCGCGGGCGCCAACGAGCATTACGAGACCGGCACGCTGCGCCTGTCCTACCAGTCGCTGGTGACGCCGCCCACCACCTACGACTACGACATGAAGGCCCGCACCCTGACCGTGCGTAAGGTGCAGGAGATCCCCAGCGGCTACGACGCCAGCCTCTACACCAGCGAGCGGCTGCTGGCCCCGGCGCGCGACGGCCGGACCATGATCCCGGTCAGCATCGTCTACCGCAAGGACCGGCCGACCGACGGTTCGGCGCCGCTGCATGTCTACGGCTATGGCTCCTACGGCTACGGCACCGACCCGACCTTCTCCCCCAGCCGGCTGTCGCTGCTGGACCGCGGCTTCGCCTTCGCCATCCTGCATGTGCGCGGCGGCGACGACCTCGGCCGCGGCTGGTACGAGGACGGCAAGCTGGAGCACAAGGTCAACACCTTCACCGACTTCATCGACGCCACGCAGTTCCTGGTGAAGAAGGGCTATGCCCGGGCGGGCAATGTCAGCATGTCCGGCGGCTCGGCCGGCGGCCTGCTGGTCGGGGCGGTGATGAACATGGCGCCGGAGGGGCTGTACGGGGCCGCGGTCGCCCATGTGCCCTTCGTGGACGTGGTCACCACCATGCTGGACGACACCCTGCCGCTGACCGCGGGCGAGTATGACGAGTGGGGCAATCCCAACGAGAAGGACGCCTATTTCCGCATGAAGGCGTACAGCCCCTACGACAACGTCACGGCCCGCGCCTATCCGCACACGCTGATCACGGCGGGCATCGCCGACAGCCAGGTGACCTACTGGGAGCCGGCGAAGTGGGCGGCGCTGCTGCGGGCCAGGAAGACGGACGACAACGTGCTGCTCTCCTACACCAACCTGGGTGCCGGCCATGGCGGCGCCTCGGGCCGGTTCGACAAGCTGAAGGAGGTGGCGCTCTCCACCGCCTTCCTGCTGCGGGCCCACGGGGTGCAGTGACGGGTGCGGCGGGCGGCCCCGGCATGCGGGCCGCCCGCTCTCCCCGCTTTCCACCGGAACCCCTTCGGGGCCGATGGGCGTTGCCCTGGACCCCGCCCCTGGACGATAGTCCGACCGCCCGGAACGTCGGGTCGGGGGGAGACGGGTGACCGAGGGTGAAGTGACAGGCGCCGCGCAGTCGGGAGGACCGCAGCCGACCGTGCTGGGGCTGACCGCCGTGATCGTCGCGGTGACGGAAGAGGTGCCGCGCGTGCTGGCCGTGCGCCGCCTGACCCATGATCTCGCCACGCCCGAACAGCGCAGCGCGCGGGAGGAGGGGCCGGACGCCGCCCCCGCCGACAGCCTGCCCTTCGGTCCCTTCGCCCCCGAGCGCGACCGCACGCTGGAACTGGGCCTGCGCCGCTGGGTGTCGGAACAGACCGGCCTGCCGCTGCGCTATGTCGAACAGCTCTACACCTTCGGCGACCGCTACCGCGACCCGCGCGAACTGGACGGCGGGCCGCGCGTCGTCTCGGTCGGCTACATGGCCCTGGTGCAGGAGGCCCCGCTCTCCGGCTCCGGCGGGGCGGAATGGCACGACTGGTACGACTACTTCCCCTGGGAGGACTGGCGCGACGGCAAGCCCGACCTGCTGACCCGCACCATCGTCCCGGCGCTGCACCGCTGGGCCGCCGCGGCCCCGGACGAGGCCGCCGGGCGCAAGCGGGCGGAGCGCGTCTCCACCACCTTTCCGGCCGACGACGATCTCTGGGACCCTGAACGGGTGCTGGAACGCTACGAGCTGCTCTACAGTGCGGGTCTCGTGGAGGAGGCACGGCGCGACCGCGCCCTCCGCGCGCCCCACGGCCTTGCCGATCCCGACTGGAGCGACGGACCGGAGGCGGCGGTCAGCCTGGGCACGCCGATGGCGCACGACAACCGCCGCATCCTGGCCGTGACGCTGGGCCGGCTGCGCGGCAAGCTGAAGTACCGCCCGGTGGTCTTCGACCTGCTGCCGGCGCAGTTCACCCTGGGCCGGTTGCAGGTGGTGGTGGAGGCGCTGTCGGGCGTGCGGCTGCACAAGCAGAACTTCCGCCGCCTGGTCCTGGCCGGCGGGCTGGTGGAGCCGACGGGCGCGCTGGAGGCGAACACGGGCGGCCGCCCGGCGGAGCTGCACCGCTTCCGCCGCGACGTGCTGCGCGAACGCGCCGCCGCCGGCGTCGGCCTGCCGGCCATCCGCATCACGGAGTAGGGGCGGCCGAACGTTCAACCTGAGGGATTTCCGCCCCGCCGATGACCGGAATCCCGGCCTGGGAATCACGGTCGGCCGGCCGGGCGACGTACTGGGGAGGCTTGAATGGCGACCGTCAGCAACTTCGCTCTCCGCGTTCCGCCGTCGATGATGCAGGAACTGAAAGAGCGGGCCGAGAAGGACGAGACCTCGGTCAACCAGCTCATCGTCATGGCGATCGCCGAGAAGCTCGCCGCTCTGCGCACGCGGGAATACTTCGCCCTGCGGCAGGCCCGTGCCGTCCCGGGCGACTTCGAGCGGCTGCTCGCCAAGGCGGGCGGCGCATCCGTGCGGGAGGGCGACGAGATCCCCGAGGGCTGGCTGGAGCGCACCGGAGCGGACGCGGCCCGGTAGTCCGGCCGGGACTGGCGGAACCGGGGGAGCGACATTACCTCCGGGGCGCGCAACCGATGCGCAGAACCAAGGGCAGAACCAAGGGAGAACCCATGAGGACGGCAACGAAGATGCTCGCCACGGCAGTGCTGGCGGGTCTGGCGCTGGCGGGGCCGGCCCGCGCGGACGCGGCGTCCGCGGACAGGCCCAGCGCGGACATGGCGCCGGCGGCGCTGGACTCCGCCACGGCTGCCGCGCTGGACGCGGCGCTGGCCGGCGCGCATCGCTCGGACGCCAACAAGGCGCGCGACATGTACCGCCACCCGAAGGAGACGCTGGCCTTCTTCGGCCTCTCGGGCGACCAGACGGTGGTCGAGATCTCGCCCGGCGGCGGCTGGTACACCGAGGTGCTGGCTCCCGTCCTCAAGGACACGGGCCGCTATGTCGCCGCCGGCCCGGACCGGCAGAGCAAGAGCGAGTACATGCAGCGCACCCTGGCTCGCTTCGACGAGAAGCTGAAGGCCGCTCCGGAGGTCTACGGCAAGGTGGAGGTGGCGGAGTTCGGCCCGGACGATCTGGCCCCGGTGCCGCCGGGCACGGCCGATCTGGTGCTGACCTTCCGCAATGTCCACAACTGGATGGCGGCCGGCTGGGCCGAGCAGGCCTTCGCCGCCATGTATGCGGCGCTGAAGCCGGGCGGTGTGCTGGGCGTGGTCGAGCACCGCGCCGCTGACGACAAGCCGCAGGACCCCAAGGCCGCCAGCGGCTATGTCCGCCAGGATACGGTGATCGCCCTGGCGGAGAAGGCGGGCTTCACCTTCGCCGGCTCCAGCGAGGTGAACGCCAACCCCAAGGACAGCAAGGACCATCCCAAGGGGGTCTGGACCCTGCCGCCGACGCTGACGCTGAAGGACCAGGACCGCGAGAAGTACCTCGCCATCGGCGAGAGCGACCGGATGACGCTGAAGTTCGTCAAGCCGGCGGGCTGAGGCCGGCCATGGACATCCGCCCGGACCCGCGGACCCTCTCCGTGCCGCCGGCCTCGCTGCGCACGCAGCGGCTGGTGCTGCGGCCGTTCCGGGCGGATGACCTGGCGCCGTTCGCGGCGCTGAACGCCGACCCCGAGGTGATGCGCCACTTCCCCGAGACGCTCAGCCGGGCGGCGAGCGATGCCCTGGTCGATCGCATCATGGCGCATTACGACCGGCACGGTTTCACTTTCTGGGCGGTGGAGGCGCCGGGCACGGCCCCCTTCGTCGGCATGGTGGGCCTGCTGGTGACGGCGTTCGAGGCGCATTTCACGCCCTGCGTGGAGGTCGGCTGGCGCCTCGCCCGGCCCTGGTGGGGCCGCGGCTACGCCACGGAGGCGGCCCGCGCCTGCCTGTCGTTCGGCTTCGGCACCCTGGGGCTGGCGGAGATCGTCGCCCTGACCCGGCCCGACAACCTTGCCTCCCGCGCGGTGATGGAGCGGCTGGGCATGGGGCGCGACCCGGCGGACGATTTCGACCACCCCCGGCTGGGTCCCGACCACCCGATGCGGCGGCATGTGCTGTACCGGCTGCGGGCCGAGGATCACCGCGCCGGGGATCATCGGGCCGGGGGTCATCGGGCCGCGGGCCCCGCGGCCGGCGGCTGACCGGCGGGGCGGTCCGCCTTGCGGCACCGGACCCCCGTCAGCGCCGGCCCCCGTCAGCGCCGGAACAGGGCCGCCAGTTCCAGGTGCGGCGACCAGAGGAACTGGTCGATGGGCGTGACCTCCAGCAGGCGGTAGCCGCCCTCCACCAGCGTGCGGGCGTCGCGCACGAAGGTGGCCGGGTTGCAGGACAGCGCCACCACGACCGGCACGGCGGACCGGGCCAGCTCCGCCGCCTGCGCCTGGGCGCCGGCGCGGGGCGGGTCGATCACCACGGCCTGGAAGCGGGCCAGTTCGGCGGCCGTCACCGGGTCGCGGAACAGGTCGCGCCGCTCCACCGTCAGGCGGCCGGGGAGCTGGCGCGCGCCCTGGTCCAGCGCGGCCAGGGCCTGGGCGTCGCCCTCCACCGCGTGGACGCGGGTCCGGGCCGCCAGCGGGAAGCCGATGGTGCCACTGCCGGCGAACAGGTCGGCCACGCTCTCCGCGCCAGCGCAGCCCGCAAGGGCTGCGGCGACCAGCGCGGCCTCCCCCTCCCGGCTGGCCTGGAGGAAGGCGCCGGGGGCGGGGCTGACCGTGACGCCGCCGAAGCCGACCAGCCCGGTGCGGCGGCGCGCGATCGGCAGGGCGTCGCCGCCCGGCTTCGTCCGGTAGGACAGCCGCGCCAGATCCTGGGCTTCCGCGAAGGCGGCCAGGACCTCCAGCCGCGGCAGGTCGGGGGCCGGCAGCCCCTCCAGCACCAGGTCGGGACCGTCGTCCAGCAGGGTCAGGGCGACGTCGATCTGCTGCCCGTCGGCCAGGATCTCCGCCAGCACCGCGCGCAGCGGTGCCAGCAGGGCCACCAGGGCCGGCGCCAGCACGGGGCAGGTCTCCACGTCCACCAGCCGGTGGGAGGCACGCTCGTTGAAGCCCAGCCAGAGCCGGCGGCCCCGCCGCACGGCCGTCAGCACGGCGCGGCGCCGCCCGCCGGGGGGCGTGCGGACCAAGGGGTTCAGCCGGACCTCCGGCCCCGCTAGCCCGGCCCGCTCCAGGGTCGCGGTCAGCAGCTCCGTCTTCCAGGCGGCGTAGATCGCGTCGTCCATGTGCTGGAGCGCGCAGCCGCCGCACAGGCCGGCATGCGGGCAGGGCGGCTCGGCCCGGCCGGGCGCCTCCGCCAGCAGGGTCACCGGCACGCCCTCCCAGCCGTCGGCCCGCGGCTCCCCGAAAGTCACCATCATGCGGTCGCCGGCCAGCGCCTGCGGCACATAGAGCCGGTGGCCCTGCCAGACGGCCAGCCCGTCGCCGCGGGCGCCGACGCGCTCGACCACGATCTCCACCGGGCCGCGGACGGGCGGCTCCGGCCGGCGCTCGGCCTGTTTCCGCTCGGCCTGTTTCCGCTCGGGCGAGCGGCGCTCGGGCCGGCCGCGGCCGGAGGGGCGGCGCGGGCTCACAGCAGGAACCCGGACAGCGCGTCGCGCATGTCCGCCGGCAGCGGGGTCGGGCGCCGCGTGTCGCGGTCGATCAGCACGGTCACGGCCTCGCTGGTGGCGCAGCAGCGCCCGCCCACGAACAGGCCGGCCCCCGTGGTCCAGCTCGTGCGGCCGACCCGCAGCACGCCGACGCCGATGCGCAGCTCGTTGGGGAAATGGATCTCCGCGCGGTAGTCGATCGCCAGCCGGGCCAGGACGACGGCGGTGCCGCGCATCAGCACCGGCAGACCGACGGCATCGTGCAGACCCAGCCGGCCGCTCTCGAAATAGACGCCGATCGAGTTGTTGTTGGCATGGCCCAGCGGGTCCAGGTCGGCGAAGCGGACATGCTCCCGCACCCAGATCCGGTAGGCGCCGGACTCGGCCAGATCGGGGGCCGGAACGGCGGGGGCATCGCCGGTGGAACGGGACTCCAAGGAACCTCCGGACAGGCATCGGGTTGACGGGAACGGCATAGGTGCTGCCCGTCGATTTGGCAAGCGGCGCACGGAAATCGGTGATATGAGGGGCGCGTCGAGCCACCCCCAAGACGGGAAAGGGTCCTTCCCATGAGTGACACCAACAACTCCGCCGCCGAACAGCTGTTCGACAAGGCGCTGGACATCGCCGAAAGGCACCTGGAAGCGGCCATGAAGGAGGGGGGCTCCCTCTCGGCCTACGTCGCGGTGGCCATGATCGAGGTGGCCGTCAATCAGGCGGTCGACGAGACCAGCCACGAGGATGTCGTCGACATGCTGCGCGATCTCGCCAACCAGATCGAGCAGGACGCCGAGGACGACGAGGAATAGGGTTTCCCGGACCCGTCGGCGGAACGGGGCCGACCGGCCCCGTTCCGTGTCCGCCGGGCGTCCGCGTCCCCGCGTCCCGTCCCGCCGGATCGGCCAGCGCCGGCATCAGCCTGCCTGCGCCAGCGGACGGCGCCCCGCCAGCACCCGGGCCAGGGTTTCCGCCAGGTGCTGCGGCGCGAAGGGTTTGTCCAGGTGAGTCCAGCGCCCGCCGGTTTCACCACCCGTCCGGTCGTAACCGGTCATCAGCACCACGGCCATGCCGGGCCGCAGCTCCGCCGCCCGTGCCGCCAGCGCCCGACCGTCCATGCCGGGCAGTCCGATGTCCGTGAGCAGCAGGTCGAACTCCCCGTCCTCTCCTGCGCCGGCCATCCCGGCCTCGCGTCCGTCCGCGCCGCCGGCCAGCCGCTCCAGCGCCGCCTCGGCCGAGGCGCAGTCCACCACCCGGTAGCCCAGGTCGCGCAGCAGCGCGACGGTGGAGAGCCGCACCAGCGCCTCGTCCTCCACCAGCAGCACGCGCGCGCCCCACGCTCCCCCGGTGGCGGGGGCCGGCGGCTCGGCCGGCTGCGCCGCCACGGACAGGCCGGGTCGGGCCGGGAACGACAGATGGAACACGGTTCCGCGACCCGGCGCCGTTTCCACCCGGACCTGTCCGCCCGACTGGCGCACGAAGCCGTAGAGGCTGGCCAGCCCCAGCCCCGTGCCCTTGCCCGGCGGCTTGGTGGTGAAGAAGGGTTCGAACATCCGCCGGGCCACCTCCGGCGTCATGCCGGTGCCGGTGTCGGCCACCGTCAGCACCACCTGCGGCGTGCCGTCCTCGGCCGCCCCCGGCGCCGCGCGGATGGCCAGCCGGCCGCCCTCCGGCATCGCGTCGCGGGCGTTCACGGCCAGATTCAGCAGCGCGTTCTCCAACTGCACCGGGTCCACCAGGATGGGGGGCAGCCGCCCGCCCGCCTCGACGCAGACCTCCACCCGCTCGCCCACGGCGCGCCGCAGCAGCGGCAGGATGTCGTGCAGCAGCCGGCCGGGGTCGGTCGGCTGCGGCTCCAGCGGCTGCATGCGGGCGAAGGCCAGCAGCCGGCGGACCAGCTCGGCCCCGGCCCGCGCCGCCTTCAGCGCCCCTTCCAGCCGTCCCGCGCCGCCGGCCGGGTCGCGCCGGGCCAGTTCCAGGTTGTTGACGATGGCCGTCAGCAGATTGTTGAAGTCGTGCGCCACCCCGCCGGTGAGCTGCCCCACCGTCTCCAGCTTCTGGGCCTGGAACAGGCGCTCCTGCGCCTGCCGCCGCTCGGTCACGTCGCGGGCGGAGCCCAGGATGCGGGTGATGGCGCCCGCATCGTCGCGCAGGGGCACCAGCAGGACCTCGTAGTCGCGCTCCCCCTCCGCCGCCGCGCTGCTCTCCTGATAGACCTGCCGCTCGCCGGTCTCGATGCAGCGCCGACACCAGTCGCGCCGGAGCGGGCCGTGTCCGGACTGTTCCAGCGCGTCCAGACCGCGTCCGCGCAGATCCGCCAGCTCCAGCCCGACGGCGGTTTCGAAGGCGGGGTTCACGTCCTCGACCTCGAACCGGCCGTCCGGGCGCACGGCCAGCACGACCTGGAGATCGCCGGTGTTGGTGAAATAGCCGCGGTAGCGCGCTTCGCTCTGGCGCAGCGCCTCCTCGGTCGAGGCCCGCCGTGCCGCCTCGTGGCGCAGCGAGGCCATCGCGCCCCGCTCCCGCCGGGTCGAGCGCCGGGCCAGCAGGGCGAGCGGCAGCAGCAGCAGCATCGCCATCAGCCCGACCGAGGCTTCCACCGCCGCGCTGCGCCGCCAGGGGGCGTAGATATCCCACGGTGTCCGCCCGGCCAGCACGACCAGCGGATAGCGCCCCAGCCGGCGGAAGGCGATCAGCCGCTCGACCCCGTCTTCCATGGTGGCCTGCGGGATCAGCCCGCGGGAGGCGCCATCGATCTGCTTCAGCAGGGGATCGTCCGCGGCGAAGCGGTCGGTGCTCCCCGCCGCGTCGGGCCAGCGCGCCAGCACCGCCCCGTCCAGCCGGACCAGCGCGACCGTGGTGCCGGGAAGGCTCACGGCCGAGTGCCAGAACTCCAGGAAATAGTCCGGCCGGATCGAGGCCAGGGCCAGCCCGTCGAAGCCGCCGTCCGGCCGCTCCAGGCGGTGGGCGAGGTTGAAGTGGGGCCGGCCCGTCATGCGGCTGGGCATGGTCTCGCTGACCGCCAGCGCGCCGCCCTGCCGGAGCTGCTGGAAATAGCCGCGGTCCGCGATGGCCACGCCGGTCACCGGGAACATGCGGCTGGACAGCCGCGCCCGGCCGTCGGCGTCGAACAGGGCCAGGGAATCGAGCTGGGCGTAGCGGGCGACCATCCCCGCCATCCAGTCGTGCAGGCTCTGTTCCTGCGCGATCCGGTCCCAGCTCATGTCCTGACGGTTGCGGCGGGTCTCGGCCCGGCGGACCATCTCCGACAGCAGCAGTTCCTGCGTCTCGAACACCTTGAGCGCGTGCTCGTAGAGCACGTCCACGTCGCGCAGCAGGCCGGCCTCCGCCTCGCGGCGCACCTCCACACGGTTCAGGGCGACGATCGCCGCCAGCATCAGCAGCGGAACGACGATCGTTGCCGGGACCAGCCATCGGAAATATTTCATGGACCTTCCCGCAGAATTGCGGAGTTCATCGGCCCCTTTGTCGGTCTGATCCCACCGGAAAATAAGGGAAACTATTCTTATGGGGTAGCCCGAACGGTGTAAATTCCGATGAAGCAGAAGAATTCAGTTGGTTTCTCTTCGGCTTGCGGTGGAGATTACTTGAGAGACAGGGCCGTGTCCATGACCGCCTGCCGGTACAGGTCGGCATAGTGCCGGGCCGATGCGGCCCAGCCGACATCGCGCCCCATGGCGTTGTGCTGCACCGTCCGCCACAGGTCCGGCCGCCGCCACAGGGCCACCGCCCGTTCCATCGCGTGGATCAGGGGCGTCAGGGCCACGGGCTCGAAGACGAAACCGGTGGCGCTGCCGTCGGCCAGACTGCCCTCCGTCACGTCCGTCACCGTGTCCGCTAGCCCGCCGACGCGCGACACCAGCGGCAGCGCCCCGTAGCGCAGGGCGTACATCTGGGTCAGGCCGCAGGGCTCGAAGCGCGACGGCACCAGCAGCACGTCGGCGCCGGCCTGGATCCGGTGCGCCAGGGCCTCGTCATAGGCGCGCACCAGCCCGACCCGGCCGGGATGGTCGTGCATGGCCGCCGCCGCCGCCTGCTCCAGCGCCTTGTCGCCGGTGCCCAGGATGGCGAGCTGGCCGCCCAGGGCCAGCAGGCGCGGCAGCGCCTCCAGCACCAGGTCGATGCCCTTCTGGTGGGTCAGCCGGCTGACGACGGCGAACAGCGGGCCGTCGGGCAGGGTGCCCAGCCCGAAGGCATGCCGCAGCTCCGCCTTCGCCGCCTGCCGCGCCTCCAGCAGGGTGGCGTCGTAGCGCGCCGGGATCAGCGGGTCGGACGCCGGGTCCCACAGCCGCAGATCGACCCCGTTCAGGATGCCGGACAGGTCGCGGGCGCGGGCCCGCAGCAGCCCGTCCAGCCCGAACCCCATGGCCGTTCCCTGGATCTCCTGCGCGTAGGTCGGGCTGACGGTGGTCAGCTTGTCGGCATAGTAGAGACCGGCCTTCAGCAGGCCGATCTTCCCGTGGAACTCCAGCCCGTGGATGGAGAAGCTGTGCGGCGGCAGGTCCAGGTCGCCCAGCCGCGCGGGCGGGACAAGACCCTGGAAGGCCAGATTGTGAATGGTGAAGACGCTGACCGGCCGCTTCGCCACCATCCGGTCCGCCCCCGCCCGTTCCGCGGCGAAGCGCAGATAGGCGGGAACCAGCCCCGTCTGCCAGTCGTGGGCATGGATGATCTCCGGCCGCCAGCCCTCGCCGTCGCCCTCCAGCCCGATGCGGGCGGCGGCGGCGGACAGGCTGGCGAAGCGCAGGGCGTTGTCGGGCCAGTCCTGGCCGTCCGGGCCGCTGTAGGGATTGCCCGCGCGGTCGAAGAAGACGGGCAGGTCCAGGGCATAGAGCGGCACCGCCGGGTCCAGCGCCCCTGGCGCGCGGGACCCGTCCGCCGATCCCGTCCCGCCGGCCGGGGCCGTGCCGGCCAGCAGGCGGCCGCCCTGGCCGCCGGCCCCCGGCAGGGGCGGCAGGTCGCGCAACGGCCGTGCCTCCCCCAGCGCCTTCAGCACCGGCGGATAGCCGGGCAGCAGCAGGCGCGCATCGATCCCCAGTTCCCGCAACGCCGCCGGCAGGGCGGCCACGACATCGGCAAGGCCGCCCGTCTTCACATACGGGAAGCACTCGGACGCAACGAACAGAACCCGCATGGTGCCGCCCACTTACCCCGCGAGCCGCGCCAGCATGTCGCGCGTGATCAGCACGACACCGCCCTCGGTGCGGTGGAAGCGGCGGGCATCCTCCTCCGGGTCCTCGCCCACCACCAGCCCCTCGGGGATGTGGCAGCCGCGGTCCACCACCACCCGGTTCAGGCGGGCGTTGCGGCCGACCTCCACCTCGGGCAGGACAACGGCGTCCGTCAGCGACGCATAGGAATGGACGCGCACATTGTTGAACAGCATCGACCGCCGCACCGTCGAGCCCGAGATGATGCAGCCGGCCGACACCATGCTGTCCACGGCATGGCCGCGCCGGTCATCGTCGTCGAAGACGAACTTCGCCGGGGGCAACTGCTCCTGATAGGTGAAGATCGGCCAGTTGCGGTCGTAGAGGTCCAGCGACGGGGAGACGTGGCAGAGGTCCAGGTTGGCCTCCCAGTAGGCGTCCACCGTGCCGACATCGCGCCAGTAGGGCTCCGAGCCGGGGGCGCGGTTGTAGACGCAACTGTCCGAGAAATGGTGCGCCAGCACCTTGGCCCGCGGCACCAGCCAGGGGATCAGGTCCTTGCCGAAATCGCGGGAGGAGGCGGGGTCGCGCGCGTCGCGGTCGAGCTGGTCGTACAGGAACTGGGCGTTGAAGATGTAGATGCCCATGCTGCACAGGGCCATGTCCGGGCGGCCCGGCATGCCCGGCGGATCGGCCGGCTTCTCCAGGAAGCCGACGACGCGGTTCTGGTCGTCCACATGCATGACGCCGAAGCCGGTCGCCTGGGCCCGCGGCACCTCGATGCAGCCGACCGTGCAGTCGGCGCCGTTCAGGATGTGCCACGACAGCATCGCCGCGTAGTCCATCTTGTAGATATGGTCGCCGGCCAGGATCAGCACCCATTCGGCCCGGTGGCCGCGCAGGATGTCCAGGTTCTGGTACACGGCGTCCGCCGTGCCCTGGTACCAGCTCGTGTCGTCGATGCGCTGCTGCGCCGGCAGCAGGTCGATGAACTCCCCGATCTCGCCGCGCAGGAAGTTCCAGCCGCGTTGCAGGTGGCGCAGCAGGCTGTGCGACTTGTACTGGGTCAGGACCGAGACCCGGCGGAAGCCCGAATTGATGCAGTTGGACAGGGCGAAGTCGATGATGCGGAACTTGCCGCCGAAATGGACGGCCGGCTTGGCCCGCCGGTCGGTCAACTGGCGCAGCCGGCTGCCGCGGCCGCCGGCCAGCACCAGCGCGATCGCATGACGCGGCGCCTGGCGCAGCTCCTGGTCCAGCCGCGGGTCGGTGATCCCCTGGGGCAACATCAATCGTATCCCCTTTGCCGTTTCATGGCGTCCGGCACCGGCCGGCCGTTGCAGGCGCGAAGGTGCCATATCCGGGCCGGCGCGGCCATGCCCGCGCGGGGGTGTCGTCGCACCGCGGTCGGCACCGGGGGGCGCAACGCTGCCCAATCCTTGTGCAGTGACCCCGTCCAGGCGGATCGCGGTGCGGTGACCGGGCCGATCCGACGCCCGGTCCGAAGGAATCCCGCGGTTCCGCCGCCCTCGGGACCTGCCTAATCCTTGTGCACTCCCCCCCGCCCGGACACCCCCCTTTCTGCTTCCCGATGACGCATCGCCCGGGAGCGGGTCCAGGGAATCCGCGGATTCCCGTGTCGGCACGATCCTTGAATTAGGGAACCCCGGCGCGTGCGGCGGCCGATCGGGTCCCGCGCCCACTAGAATGGGGAGCCACATGAACCGTCTGACTTCATTCCTGCTAGCGGCCTGCGTGGCCCTGCTTCCGGGCGCGGCCTTCGCCCAGGATACGCCCACCATCGACACCGGCGACACGGCCTGGATGCTGACCTCCACGGCGCTCGTGCTGCTGATGACGATTCCGGGTCTCGCCCTCTTCTACGGCGGCATGGTCCGCAAGGCGAACGTGCTGGCCATGGTCATGCAGAGCTTCGCCATCTGCTGTCTGGCCGCGGTGCTGTGGATGATCATCGGCTACAGCCTCGCCTTCGGTAACGGCAGCGCCTTCATCGGTGACCTGTCCAAGGCGTTCCTGCTGGATCTGGTCGATGTCATGAACACGCCCTTCACGCTGGGCGACGGGACGGAGGCTCCGGTGGCCTTCACGATCCCCGAATCCGTGTTCATGATGTTCCAGATGACCTTTGCGATCATCACCCCGGCGCTGATCACCGGCGCCTTCGCCGATCGCATGAAGTTCTCCGCCCTGCTGGTCTTCTCGACCCTCTGGCTGCTGATCGTCTATGCGCCGATCGCGCACTGGGTCTGGCATCCGAACGGCTTCCTGTTCGGTGACGGCGTGCTGGACTTCGCCGGCGGCACCGTCGTCCACATCAATGCGGGCATCGCGGGTCTGGTCGCCTGCATCATCCTGGGCAAGCGCAGCGGCTACGGCACCGTCGACATGAAGCCGCACAATCTGGTGCTGTCCCTGATCGGCGCCTCGCTGCTGTGGGTGGGCTGGTTCGGCTTCAACGCGGGGTCCGCGGGTGCCGCCGGCGGCCGTGCGGGCATGGCCATGGCGGTCACCATGGTGGCGGCGGCCGCGGCGGCGCTGTCCTGGCTGCTCACCGAATGGGCGGTGAAGCGCAAGCCCTCCGTTCTGGGCATCATCTCCGGCGCGGTGGCCGGTCTGGTCGCCATCACCCCGGCGTCGGGCTTCGTCGATCCGGTCGGTGCGCTGGTCATCGGCCTTGTCGCCGGCGTGATCTGCTACGTCGCCTCCACCGGCCTGAAGAAGCTGCTGGGCTATGACGACAGCCTGGACGTGTTCGGCGTGCATGGTGTGGGCGGCATCATCGGCGCCGTCCTGACCGGTGTCTTCGCCCGGCAGGCCATCGGCGGCGACGCGGCGGTCGGCCTCATCGACGGCAATCTCGGTCAGGTCTGGACGCAGATCTGGGGCATCGGCGCCACCATCCTGTGGTCGGCCGTCGGCACCGCCGTGATCCTGCTGATCACCCGCCTGATCGTCGGCCTGCGCGTCGACGAGGAGGCCGAGCGCGACGGTCTCGACATCGCCCTGCACGGCGAGGCGGTCCACTGATCCCGGCAGGGTCCCCGGCCCGAGGGGGGGACGGGGACCCGGTCCGGTGACACGCGGTTTTCCGGAGCACGCTGTCCGCAAGGGCGGTCCTGCCGACCGTCCGCGGGACCGGTTCCGCACTTCCTCGGGGGACGGTCCTCCAGGCCTCCGTGACCTCCCCCACCGCCGCCGCCGGGGTCTCCCCGGCGGCGGTCTTCTTTTCCGGCCGGCCTTCTCTTTCCGTGCCGGCTCTTTCCGTGCCGGTCTTCCTGGCCGCGCTTGCGGGCCGGCCCCGGTCGTTCGCCATCAGTCGTTCGTCAGCACCACCTTGCCGGTCGCCTGCCGCTCCATCAGCAGGCGGAAGGCGCGGGCGTGGTCCTCCAGCGGCAGCGCGTGGGAGACGTGGGGCTTCAGCTTCCCCTCCCGGTAGAGGCCCAGCAGTTCCATCAGGCTGGACGCCAGACGCTGCGGGTTGTTGCGCATGTGCGCCCCCCAGTACAGCCCGGTGACGGCGATCTGCTTCACCAGCAGCAGGTTGGCCGGCACCGTGGGGATGCGGCCCGAGGCGAAGCCGACGACGACGATCCGGCCGTCCCAGGCCATGCAGCGCAGGGCGGCGTCGAAGGCGTCGCCGCCGACCGGGTCGTAGACCACGTCCACGCCCTTGGGCGCCAGTTCCTTGACCCGCGTGCGCAGGTCCTCGGCGGCATAGTCGATCGTCTCGTCGGCGCCGTGGGCGCGGGCGATGGCCAGCTTCTCCGGGCTGGAGGCGGCGGCGATGACACGCGCGCCCAGGGCCTTGCCGATCTCCACCGCCGTCAGCCCGACGCCGCCGGCCGCGCCCAGCACCAGCAGGGTCTCCCCGGCCTTGAGCTGGCCGCGGTCCACCAGCCCGATGTGGGAGGTGCCGTAGGCCACCGGGAAGGCGGCGCCCTCGGCGAAGCTCATCTCCTCCGGCAGGGGGATGACGCCGGCGGCGTCCGCCACCGTCTCGGTGCAGAAGGCGCCCTGCTGCGACAGGGCGATCACCCGCATGCCGGGGCGCAGATGCCGGACCCCCTCGCCCACCTCCGTCACCAGCCCGGCGCACTCGAAGCCGGCGACGAAGGGGAAGGGCGGCTTCTCCTGGTACTTGCCCTGGATCATCAGGGTGTCGGCGAAGTTGATCGCCGCCGCCTTGATGGCGATCCGCACCTGCCCGGCGCCCAGCGCCGGCGCCGGCATCTCCTCCAGGCTCAGGCTCTCCGGCGGCCCGAACGCCCTGCACACCACTGCCTTCATCTCGTCCGTCTCCTCCCGTTGTTTCTTTGTTTGTCTGGGTTTGTCTGACCGGAACGGCGGTCCGGGCTCAGAAGCCCGGTGCCGCCCGCACTTCCCCCACCGCCAGCTCGCGGCGGTTCAGGACCGGCGGCCGGACCAGGGCCTGCACCCGCTCCCAGTCCGCCTCGTCGATCAGGTCCAGCCGGCGCAGCACCGCGGCCATGGCCGGGCCGGCGGCGCGGCCGGTGCCGTCGTCGATCTTCACGGCGATGCCGATGCCGGCCTCCGGCACGACGGCGCAGCAGACGCCCTCCGCCCCCGACTTGACCAGGATGCGGGAGCCCGTCGCCTGCATGAAGCCGGTGTCGAAGGTGCCGCTGCCGCCCACCAGGTCCGGCCGCGCGCCCCAGGCGCGCAGCAGTCGGGCGGCGGCCTCGGCCCGGCGGGCCGGCAGGTCCACCGGGTCGGCCAGCCGCGCCATGGCGAAGGCCAGAGAGTCGAGCGGCACGCCGATGGTGGGGATGGAGCAGCCGTCGATGCCCCAGGGGGCGCGGCTGAGGTCCAGACCCGTCATCTGCTCCAGCACGCCCAGGATGCGCTGCTGCACCGGATGCTGGTAGCCGACATAGCCACGCGTCGGCTCGCCCCGGTGCAGCGCCGTCGTCAGCATGCCGGTGTGCTTGCCCGAGCAGTTGTTGTGCAGGGCGCTGAAGCCCTCGCCCCGGCGCAGCATCGCCTCCCAGGTGGGGCTGTCGTAGGGGGCGTGCGCGCCGCATTCCAGATCGTCCACGGACAGGCCGATGCGGGCCAGCCAGGCGGCCACCGCCTCCGTGTGGACCGGCTCGCCCCGGTGGGAGGCGCAGGCCAGCGCCAGTTCCGCGTCGCCCAGCCCGAAGGCGTCGGCGGCGCCCGTCTCGATCAGCGGCAGCGCCTGCAATGCCTTGTTGGAACTGCGCGGATAGACCACCGACCGGTGGTCGCCCCAGGACGCCACCACATGACCGTCGGCTCCCACGGCCACGGCGCGGCCGCGGTGGACGGACTCCGCCAGCGGTCCGCGCGTCACCTCGATCAGGATCGGGTTGGCGGCGGCGTCGGGCAGGGTCACGCGCGCATCGGCGGCGCCCGCCTCCGGGGTCGCGGCGCAGCCGCAGCCACCCCCGGCGCCGCAGCCGCCCTGGCCGTGCGGGTGGTCGTGGCCGTGCGAGTGGTCGTCGCCGTGCGAGTGGTCGTCGCCGTGCGAGTGGTGATGGTGATGGCCGTGGCCCCGGCAGGAGCCGCCCGGGGGAACGTCGTTTCGGTCGTGGGACATGGGGTCACCGGCGGGCCGGTCGCGGCCCGGTCTCGTTGCGTCGTCGGGTGCCTTTCCGGTAGGCAGGCCCGGGGCGCACACCTTGCCGCGCCGGCCGGGCTCGTGCAAGCTGCCCGGGACTGGGAAAGGACATCATGCGTGGGTACTTCGCCCTCGGCGCCGAGGGGATCAGCAAGTCGGGCAATGTCGGCACCATCCTGCGGACGGGCCATGCCTTCGGGGCCAGCTTCGTCTTCACGGTGAACGCCGCCCTGGACATGGCGGAGGTGCGCCGCACCGACACCTCCGGCGGCGACGAGCATGTCCCCCTCTACGTCTGGGACAAGGTCGCGGACATGGCCCTGCCGGAGGGCTGCCAGCTCGTCGGTGTGGAGCTGACGGACGATGCCGTCGTGCTGCCCAGCTTCCGCCACCCGCTGCGTGCCGCCTATGTGCTGGGGCCCGAGCGCGGCAGCCTGTCGCCCGCCATGGTCGCGCGCTGCGACCACATCGTCCGGATTCCGACAAAGTTCTGCGTCAACGTCTCCGTCGCGGCCGCCGTCGTGATGTATGACCGTATGATCAGCCTGGGCCGTTTCGCCGAGCGCCCCGTGCGCGCCGGCGGGCCGACGGACGGGCCGCCCGTGCATGTCCACGGGGCGCAGAAGATCCGCAATCCCGCCAGCAAGCGCATGCGCCCGCTGCTGGGCGGCAGGGACTGAGGGGGGCAGGCGAATGACAGCATCCCGGCCGGGAGCGTTCCCCGTCCCGACGCGGCAGCCCGCCCCGGCCGTCGTTCCGGCCCCCGCCGCGCCGCTTGCCGCCCCCCTCCTGATGGCGGCCCTGGCGCTCGGCCTCGTCGCCCTGTGGCCGGGGGAAGCGGCGCTGGCGCAGGCGGACCCGGCCGCCGCCGCGGCCCAGGCCCAGCCCCGGCCGCGCAATCCCCTGCTGCCGCCGGAGGAGGGGCCGCGCCCCACCCTGGCGCCCGAACCGGAGCCGCCGAAACCCCCCGAGGTGAACCCGGAGGAGGAGATCATCATCATCGCGCCGCGGCGGACCACGCCGGACATGATGATGGTGGACGAATACCACCGGCAGGAATACGAGCGCCTGCGCGCCGAGTTCGAGGCGCCGCCCCCGCCGCCGCCGCGGGCGGAGGAATCCTTCGACAGCCCGGCGGCGCAGGACCCGAGCGACCGCTCCGTCTTCCGCGAGAGCCTGCGGCAGGCGCCGCGGCTGCGCGACACCCTCCGCCGCAAGCCGGGGCAATGACGGGGGCGCGCGCCGACGCGGGGACCGGGCGCCTGCGTCCCGGCCCGCGCAACCTGATCACCGACGTGGCGGGCCTTGCCGTCGGCAATGCCGAGGACCGGGCGGGGCGCAGCGGCACCACGGTGCTGCTCTGCGACCGCCCCGCCCTGGCCGCGGTGGATGTGCGCGGCGGCGCCCCCGGCACGCGCGAGACGGACCTGATGCACCCCGCCAACCTGGTGGAGCGGGTGGACGCGCTGGTGCTGTCCGGCGGCTCGGCCTTCGGGCTGGACGCGGCCTCCGGCGTCATGCAGGCGCTGCTGCGGCAGGGCCGCGGCTATCCCGCCGGGCCGGCGCGGGTGCCGATCGTGCCGGCCGCCATCCTGTTCGATCTGGCGACGGAGGGGGACAGGCCCTGGCTGGAGGGGTCCGTGCCGCCGCCCTACCGCGATCTGGGCATGGCCGCCTGTGCCGCCGCCGGGCCGGACTTCTCCCTGGGCAATGCGGGGGCGGGGCTGGGCGCCAAGGCCGGGCGGCTGAAGGGCGGGCTGGGCAGCGCCTCGGCCCTGCTGGGGGAGACGGGGATCACCGTCGGCGCGCTGGTCGCGGTCAATCCCGCGGGCTCGGTCACCATGCCCGGCGGGGGCCTCTGGGCCGGACCGCTGCTGCTGCCCGAGGACGGGGTGGCCGTGCCGCCGCCCGTCGTTCTGCCGGATGCCGCCGGGCTGGCGGCGGACCTCTGGCCGCACTCGGGAATGCCCGCCTCCGCCGGCGCCAATACGGTGATCGGCGTGGTCGCCACCGACGCCGCGCTGACCCGGGGGGAGGCGCTGCGGCTGGCGATCATGGCGCAGGACGGCTATGCCCGCGCCATCCGCCCGGCGCACACGCCGTTCGACGGCGACACGGTGTTCGCGCTCTCCGCCGGGGACCGGCCGCTGCCGGAACCGCGGGCGGCGGCGCTCTACGCGCTGGGCGCGCTGGCCGCCGACACCATGGCGCGGGCGGTGCTGCGCGGCGTCTGGGCGGCGGAACCGCTGGCGCCCTGGCCGGCGCTGCGGGGCGGCCTCAGCGCGGGATCTGCATGAAGCTGACGGGGTTCAGGTCCCAGGGGAAGTGGATCCAGGTGTCCTGGCTGACCTCGGTGATGAAGGTGTCCACCAGCGGCCGGCCGGCGGGCTTGGCGTAGATGGTGGCGAAATGCGCCTTGGGCAGCAGCTTGCGCACCACGGTGGCGGTCTTGCCGGTATCCACCAGGTCGTCGATCAGCAGCCAGCCCGCCCCCTCGTCCGGCACGGCGTCGGGCGACTTCAGCACCCGCACCTCGCCCTGCGACTGGTGCTCGTAGGACTTCACCGAGACGGTCTCGACGATGCGGATGTTCAGCTCCCGCGCCACGATGGCCGCGGGGACCAGCCCGCCGCGGGTGATGGCGATGATGCCGTTCCAGGGGCCGCGGTCGCTCAGCCGCCAGGACAGGGCCTTGGCGTTGCGGTGCAGCTCCTCCCAGGTGACGGGGAAGTTCTTGGCGGGATCGGCGATCTGGTCGGACATCGGGGCACCGGAATGGAGGAAACGCGGGGAGTGATAGCCCAACCGGCCGGTGCGGTTCAACGCGGGCCGCGACGGGCGGGCCAGCGCCAGGAAATGACGGGGGTGAAAAAAAGCGCTTGCAGGGTCCGGATCGATCCGCTAGAAGCAGCGGCCTCGGCGGCCGGTACCTTCCGGCGGCCGGGACGAAAGACTGCGAAGACCGCGCGCCCGTAGCTCAACTGGATAGAGCATCAGACTACGGATCTGAGGGTTGGGAGTTCGAATCTTCCCGGGCGCGCCAGTCTTTCCGGTCGGATGAAGTGAAGTACGCGGGTGTAGCTCAGTTGGTTAGAGCGCCGGCCTGTCACGCCGGAGGCCGCGGGTTCAAGTCCCGTCACTCGCGCCACTTCCTCAAGACCCTCCCCCTGCGCCGGGCCGCACCGCCCGCACAGTCCTCCCGATCAGCGCTCCCCGGCCGCCCTTGCCGCGGTTGCGATACGGCCGCCTGACGACGCTTGCGCCGTTCCCCCTCTCCCTGAAGACGCCTCTCCCCGGTGCTGGTCCGCAGCCATTCCATCGCTGCCGCCTGCCGCTGCCCGCCCGCCGCTGCCGGTCCCTCGTGTTTCCACCCCAGGCTGCTGCGGATACCCGGTCCGCGTCAACGGCTGCATACAATTAAAATCGCCCCAAGCCGGTGTCGATGCCACCCTTATTAGGTATTGCGATCGATCCGCAATTTCGTAAGGTTGATGTTGCGGGCGGCATGACCCTCAAGGGTTCTGTCGCGCGGCAGGCATCGAGCAGAGGATCGGCAGCGTCGGGAAGGGCATCGTGGCGATAGAATTCCGTCGAATTCCCGCCCTCGCAGGTCAGCGCACCAGCCTGCCGCTGGGATTGACGCCTGTCGCCTGGCCGGTTCTGACGGCGTTCCTGGCGGGATCGGTCGGCCTTGCCCTCGCCTTCGCCGCGACGGCCGGTTATGCGCGGAAGGAGACGGTCACGGGCTTTCTCGCTCCGGCCTCCGGGGCGCTGCGGGTGGCGCCCGTGCGCGCCGGGACGCTCGCATCGGTCATGGTCGCCAACGGCGACCGGGTCGCCGCCGGTGACGCCCTGTTCGTCCTGGACACGCGGCATGCCCTTGAGGACGGGAGCACGCTGGACGCCGCGCTGCGCCGGTCGCTGGCGCAGCAGGCCGAGTTCCTCGCCGAGCAGATCGCCGCGGAGGAAGCGCGCAGTGCCGCGGAGGCCGAGCGTGTCGCCGCGCGGATCACCGGTCTGGAGGCGGAACTGGTGGCGCTTGCCGAGCAGCGCCGGTTGCAGGTCGAGCGCGCGGCGGTGACGGGAGAGCGCCTGAAGGCGCTGTCCGACCTGAGGACCAAGGGCTACGTCTCGGAGGCCGAGTACCGGGCGCGGGAGGAGGCGTGGCTCAGCCAGCGCCAGAACCTCGCCGTCCTCGACCAGCAGATCACGGCCACGAAGGCGGAGATCGCGCAGACCCGGGTCCAGCGCGACCAGCTCCCCGCCGAAACGGCCGACCGTCTGGCCCGGCTGCGCTCCTCGCTGGCCGATCTGCGCCAGCGCGAGGCGGAGGTGGCGGCCCAGGGCGCCCAGGTGATCCGCGCACCGGCGGCGGGCCGGGTGACGGCACTTCAGGCGGCACCCGGTCAGCGGGTGGACCCGCAGAAGCCCGTGCTGACCCTGGTGCCCGAGGCGGCAGCGTTGCAGGCGGAGCTGTTCGTTCCCTCCCGCGCCATCGGCTTCGTGGATACCGGCCAGCGGGTGCGGCTGATGTACGACGCCTTCCCGTTCCAGCGCTTCGGTGCCTATGGCGGGGTGGTGGCGGACGTCTCGGAAACCGTGCTGGCCCCGGACGAGATCATCGGGCCGGTGCGGGCCCAGGAACCCGTCTACCGCATCGCCGTGACCCTGGACCGGGCGACGGTGGACGCCTTCGGCAGGCAGGTCCCCCTGCAAGCGGACATGACCGTGACGGCGGACATCATCCTGGAGGAACGCAGCCTGCTGGAATGGCTGCTGGAGCCGCTGATGAGCGCACGGGGGCGGATGTGAGGATCGGGCCGAGGGGGATTTGAAGACAGATGGATTCGTTTGTTCCTTTTACTCCACCTCTGGAGAAGGAACCACCAACAGCGCAGGGCTGGTAGGGACATAGTGGATCGGGGTGTGGACCCAATCCGCTTATCGTATTATTTAGCTGAGGAGAACGAGCATGACTACAATGGTTTCTTACCATGGTTCATCTGTCATGCCGAACATGGATATAGTCGAACTAACACTGGATGACATGTGCGTTGTCCATGGTGGATCAGATAACTGGTCTCTGTTCAAGCGAGAGTTCGCCAAGGCTGCTGGCCGTGCAGCCGGACGCGCGGTCGTGGGCGCTGCCTTCGGTGGTGCTGTCGGTGCTGCCGTCGGCGTCGGGTGGGGTCTTTATGAGGTCGCAATGTTCTTGATGGATTCATGATAACTGAGATGCCATTGCGCTTCATGGTGCAATGGAACCTGCTTTCTGAATGAGAAAGCAAATGACTAAAGAAAATTTCTATGAGAAAGCTTGGAAGATAACGATCCATGCACTGATGGTTTCGTTTCCTGTGTGCTTCATAGTATACATCAGCGGTAGATTTTTCGCTGCCGAGCCACTGGGTCCTGGTGTCTATTTTTCCGCCTTTATCATAATTTTTTCTCTCCTGCCATTTTCGTTGATTGTGTTTCCTGACAGGTGGCGCGAGGCAATCAATATAATTGGTCCCAAAGACAAAGCACTTGAAAGAGATGAATATACGATTGAAGATGCCGGCATCTTTATAATGTCTGGATTGACCGCGTTTATTTTTAAGGCCATGGTTGTCGCATCATAATGCATCGCCCTTGATGTCGATGGCCTCAGAGCCTGTTTGAGAACGTCCCTAGATCACCATAAGTAGCATATCGTACGTTGAACGTCGCACTATATGCTGGGCCATATTCCAGTTTTCAAACGGACTCTAATATCTACTGAACTAGGTGAGAAAATGATATGAGCAAAATAATTTCAGAATTAATCAATTATTTTAAATGATTTTTCCTTAAGATTTTGAGTGGTTTGCGCAAAATAAATTTATATAGATCAAATCCATTATTTTGCCCATTTGGGCTTTGGCTTTTCAAACCAGGAGGTGTGCTGTGAAAAATATTGATTTCGAAGATCTCGATTTGGTTTTCGGTGGAACGAGTAATGAAAGCACGCCAAATACAACAAGCGAGGACGATATTCCTGGGCCGCGGCATTGCTTTCCTAAATGGTTTTTGGAATAGCGTCATTTTATGAGTTTTATGGTGGTAGATGCCAGGGCCACCAGGCCCTGGCATCTTTTCTGAAGCCATAAATCTACAAAGGCGTTTCGTGTTTAGGAATTACGAATGATATGAATAATAATCCTAATTGAATATTGATCGCGAAAGATGAATATAGTACGCTAATCTGAGGCATTCAGAGTCCGTTTGGAAACCCTACCTGTGGCTGATGCGGCGTAGGAGGAGCGAACCCATGGCGAGGTGGATCATGGCCTCGGAGACGTCGATCCGCTTTTCACAGTCGCGGACCAGGCGTCGCCAGCGGAGCATCCAGCCGAAGGTGCGTTCGACGACCCAGCGGCGGGGCAGGACCTTGAAGCCGGGCTCGTGATCGGTTCGGCGGACGACCTCGACGACGAAGTCGAGGAAGCGGGCCTTGTCCATCAGCTTGCCCCGGTCATAGGCGCCATCGGCGAACAGGTGCTTCACCCAGGGCCAGCGCTTGCGGATGGCGTCCAGGATGAGCTGCGCGCCCGCGCTGTCGGAGATGTCGGCGGTGGTCAGGTTCACCATGAGCAACCGCCCGTCCGTATCTACCGCGATGTGACGCTTGCGGCCGTTCACCTTCTTGCCCGCATCAAAGCCACGCGCCGCCGCCGCAGGGGCCTTGACCGACTGGCTGTCGATGACCCCGGCGGTGGGGGTTGCCTCCCGACCAGCGCGCTCCCGGTCGATCATCAGGGCCACATCGTGGATGGTGCGGAACAGCAGGCGGCGCACGAACACGCGGAACCACCAGTAGACCGTCTGCCAGGGCGGGAAATCCTTCGGCAGCATCCGCCAACCCCCGCCGGAGCGGGCCATGTAGCGGATCGCGTTCAGGATCTCGCGCAGGTCCACATCCCGCTTCCGACCGGTCTTGCCCGGTGGCGGCAGAAGCGGTGCGATCCGCGACCATTCCTCATCGGTCAGGTCCGTCGGGTAGCGTTTCGTCTTCTTCTCGATCTCGGCCATCCGGCCACGGTTCGCTCGGGTCCACATCCCGAGCTTGAATCACGCCGCCAAACCAGCTTCAAGCCTTTTCAAACAGACTCTCAGAATGCGGGCTGGCCTGCCTGGCCATGGTTCTGGGCCATCATGGCCACGTGACCGACCTATCCGCCCTGCGGCGGCGCTTCTCCGTGTCGCTCAAGGGCACAACGATGAAGACCATCGCCCTGATGGGGCAGAGGCTGGGGCTGGCGCACCTCAAGGATCTCAAGCTGCCGGCCATCCTGCACTGGGACATGAACCATTTCGTCGTGCTGGCGGCGGTGACGGGCGACCGGGTTACCATCCACGACCCGGCCAAGCGCGGTGGACGCCGGATGGCGCGGTGACGATGGTCAAGCTCCTGGTGCTCCAGGCGCTCTACGGCGGCCCGACGAACTGACCGGGTCCTTTCCGCCCCGCGGTTGCATGCAATTAAAATCGTCCAGAACCGGCGTTGATGCCACCCATATTGGGTATTGCGATCGATCCGAAATTCCGTAAGGTCGATATTTCCTGCGATAAAAGCCTCAGGATTTATGTCGCTCAGGGAAAGGCGCCGGATCTGTGGGGGCAATATAGGTTGCGTGGTGGAGGAGTCATCGTGTGCAGGAGTGTTTGTCGGGGCCGGTTCCGATTCCACAATCATTAAATCCTATCGGAAGGGCGTGTTCAGATCCTCCGGTGACTCTCAGATAGTGAGCTAAATATGGGTAGAGTATTTATCTCGCAGGAAATTGCGGTATTGATTGCCTTTTTACCGGCCTTGCTCGGCATTGCTATTCTGCTTGCCACAGTGAACTCGGCCAATCCATCGACGTCCATCATCGGAGGGATGCTGATCGGGGGAAGTCTGGTTCCATTCTTGAGCTTCAAACAATACATATCAGAAGTTAATCGGAAATATGGGCGTCAAAACCACGCTTTTGCTGTTTTTTTATGGCTTGCGAACGCCCTTGGGGGGAATTTCAAATTAAAAATTACATACATATTCCATTTTTCATGCATTGCCCTGTTTCTGTTGAGCTTACTCTACGACCCTATGAAGGAATATGTAATCGGCATCTGCTTTTTTTCGAGCGTTTTTACTCCATTGATCTACCTGCACTCGCTCTCTGTCGCTCGTGCGCAATCCCCGACACATATGGTCTTTCCCCTTCTCGGCGGCGGGAGCTGTGTCTATGACGGGCGTGGACGGGAGAGTGTTCCGGGTCTGAATCTGTTGGGGGGAACCCTGCTGCCCCTGCTTATCGTCATTCACTCCGCGTCGGGAATATTCATAGCGCTCTGGCTCAGCGGAAAACTTGAGAACACAAACACAGCGCAGGCGGTCATCCTGACAAGCTGCCTGCTGCCGGTATATTACCTGAAGACGATTGAGCGCTTTCTGAAGACGACCGGCTTGTGGTGCGACGAGGGATAAGGTCTGCAACGGCCAGAGCCTGATCTATCCAGGATAAAAGAGTGCCATCCAAAATGAATATCTGCCACAGAGCATGCAGATTTGGATTTCGGGTCAGTCTGATCGCCTGTCGCTGGGAAGTCGCGTGCTGGACATGCTGGTGGCGCTGTGTGAATTCCATGTGCCCATGAAATGGCGATCCGCTTGTAACTGGACGTGATTCATTCGTCTGCGCTGGTGGTCAGGAGGATTTGTCCGGAATCATATTCATTTGCCCATTAACAAGCCGACGATGGGCTCACGATCCGGACGCACACCCGGGATGTCGGGCGCCTGGGGCGTGGTATGCGGCAACCAGAACCTGGAGGTTTCATGTCTTCTGCGTTGATCTGCTCTGATGCGGCCGCTTTCGGTGAGGGGGCCGTCATGACCGAACTCTCGTTCGACGACCTCGATCATGTGAGCGGCGGCCCCAAGCCCCTCGTGCTGATCGCGGCCTTCGGGTCCGGCGCCGTCCTGGGGGCGGCTCTGGTGGTCGGCGTCTACTATCTCATCAAGTGAAGCCATGATCACGGAACGGAACGATGAAGAACTTCCTGCGAAGTTCTTCGTCTACGGTGTGGTCTCCGGCGCTCTGGTCGCGCTGCTGACCCTTCTGATCATGAACTGAAACGGGAGATGTGTCATGGTTCCGCAGAATAATTCTGTGCAGATCGTCGAACTGGACGACCTGGATCAGGTCTCCGGTGGCGCGGTTCCCCTTGTCGCTGCCTATTTCGTCAAGGGGTTCTTCGCGGGCGCCGGCACGGCGCTCGCGGTCCTGAAGATCATGAAGTGAATGTCCTGATGTGACAGGACTTCGTCATTCGTCCATCCACAGGGACATCGACGATCCACTTCGGCAGACGGCCGCCCCGGCGGCCGTCTGTTCTGCGTCTGCCTGAGTGTCGGCCGATACGGCATCTGAACGGAGAACGGGCGTGAGTCTTGGGGGCATGGCTTTCGGGCAGCGACAGAACACCCCGGTGGTTCTCCAGGCCGAAGCCATGGAATGCGGGCTGGCCTGCCTGGCCATGGTGCTGGGCCATCATGGCCACGCGACCGACCTGTCCGCCCTGCGGCGGCGCTTCTCCGTGTCGCTCAAGGGCACGACGATGAAGACCATCGCCCTGATGGGGCAGAGGCTGGGGCTGGCGCCGCGGGGACTGCGGCTGGAGCCGGCCCACCTCAAGGACCTCAAGCTGCCGGCCATCCTGCACTGGGACATGAACCATTTCGTCGTCCTGGCGGCGGTGACGGGGGGCAAGGCCACGGTCCACGACCCGGCCAAGGGCGTGCTGCGCCTGACCCTGGCGGAGCTGTCGCAGCACTTCACCGGCGTGGCCCTGGAACTCACGCCCACGACCGGCTTCGAGAAGAAGAAGGAGCGCTCGACGCTGGGCCTCTTCTCCCTGTTCGGCCGGGTGGACGGGATGACGCGTGCCCTGGCCCAGGCCCTGATCCTGTCGGTCGTGCTACAGCTTTTCGTGCTGGCCAGCCCCTTCTACATGCAGCTTGCCGTGGACGAAGCGGTGATGAAGGGCGACGGCGGCCTGATGGTCGCCCTGGCCGTCGGCTTCGGTCTCTTCACCCTGATCAATCTCGGGGCGCAGTGGCTGCGCTCCACGGTGCTGCTGATCCTGGGAGCCGTCGTCAACCACCAGATGGTGGTCAATCTGTTCCACCATATGCTCCGGCTGCCGCTGGACTGGTTCGAGAAACGCCACATCGGCGATCTGGTCAGCCGCTTCGGCTCGACCCGGCCGATCCGTGACCTGATCACCGACGGGCTGGTGGCGGCCCTGGTGGACGGGGTGATGGCCGTCCTGACCCTGGTCGTGATCTTTCTCTATTCGCCCGTGCTGGCCGGCATCGTGCTGGTGGCGCTGGTGCTCTATGCCGCTGTCCGCATCGCTTCGTTCCGGTTCCTGCGCCAGCGCGAGGAGGAGGTGATCGCCGCAAGCGCCAAGGAGCAGACCAGCTTCATCGAAACCGCGCGGGCGATGCAGACCATCAAGGTCTTCGGTCATGAGACGGAGCGCGAAGGCGTCTGGCATGACCGCTTCGCCGAGACGATCACCCGCGGCGTCCGGCTCGGCCGCCTGAACATCGGCTTCACCCTTGCGAACGGCCTGATCTACGGGGTGGAGAACATCCTGGTCGTCTATGCCGGTGCGCGGCTGGCGATGGACGGCGACCTGACGGTCGGCATGCTGTTCGCCTTCATGGCCTACAAGCAGCAGTTCCTGGACAAGGCGACCAAGCTGCTGGAGACCGCGATCCAGTACCGCATGCTGGACCTGCATCTGGACCGCATCAGCGACATCGCGCTGGCGGAGCGGGAGAAGGGGCTGGAGCGCGATGCCACGGAACCGTTGATCACCCGGCCGCTTCAGGGTCGCATCGCCTGCAAGGGCGTCGCCTACCGCTATGCCGAGGCGGAACCCGACGTGATCGCCGGCCTGGACCTGGAGGTGGCGCCGGGCGAGTTCGTCGCCATCACGGGGCCTTCCGGCGGGGGCAAGACGACGCTGCTGAAGGTGATGCTGGGCCTGTTCCGGCCCACGGCGGGGGAGGTGCTGGTGGACGGGGTGCCGCTGGACCATATCGGCCCCGGCGCGTTCCGCGCCCAGGTCGGCGTGGTGATGCAGGACGACAGCCTGCTGTCCGGCACGCTGGCAGAGACCATCACCTTCTTCGATCCCGCCCCCGATCTCGCCTGGATGCGCCAGTGCGCGGCCATCGCCGGCATCGACGCGGAAATCATGGCAATGCCGATGAACTACAACACCCTGGTGGGCGACATGGGGGCGGCGCTGTCCGGCGGGCAGCGCCAGCGGGTGCTGCTGGCGCGCGCCCTCTACCGCCGCCCCCGCATCCTGTTCATGGACGAAGGCACCAGCCACCTGGACCTGGCGAAGGAGCGGGAGGTGAACGCTCACATCGCTCAGCTCGGCATCACCCGCATCGTCATCGCCCACCGGCCCGAGACGATCGCCGCCGCCGACCGGGTGCTGCTGCTCCAGGATGGTCGCATCCTGGAAGCCGTGCCCGCCGACAGGCCGGTGGAGCCGCTCGCCATGACGTGCGCCTGACCGACGGTCCGGTCGGTGTGGACTCTCCGGCCTGTACGGAAGATCGGGCCTGTACGGAAGCCCCGACCTGTACGGAAGATCGTCGCAACCCGCATTTTTCTTCGTTGCATTGACCCGACGTTAACCATGGAAGGGTGACAAAGAAGGGCGACACGGTCACAGCCAGAGGCGCGCCCGACCATGATGACGGAAACGCTCGACGCCCCCCCGCCGGTCCCGGCGAACGACGCCCTGATCCGCACCCTCTATCTGGGCGGCGCCAACACCATCGAGATCTCACGCCAGCTCGGCCTCGGCATCAGCGAGGTGATCGGGCGCATCCGGGCGCTCGACCTGCGTCCGCCCTCCATGGGCGTGCGCCGCAGCCCCGAGGCCCGCAGCGCGACCGTTTCCGGACCGGCCGTTTCCGGACTGGCCGTTTCCGGAGCGGACCTCCCCGGGAGCGGCGTGGTCCTGGGAGCCACCGAGCTGTGCGACGCCGGCCCCGCCCCCCTGTCCGGCGTGGCGGCCCCCGCGGTCCTGATCCCGTCGGCCGGCTCCCTGCCGCCCGCCCGCCCGGCCCCGGTTTCCGCCGGCCGCCCCCCGCTGCGGGCCGGGGCGGTGCTGCATGCCGCGGAGAAGGCCCGGCCCGCCGCCCTGCGCCGGCCGGCCCTGGACGCGCTGGACGACGAGGACGAGGATGACGAGCCGCGCGCCACGCCCGGCCGCCCGCGCGGCTGGCTGATGCCGGAGGATCAGGTCGAGGCGCTGTTCCTGCGCGCCGGCCAGCGGTTCCAGGACGTGCAGTTCCGCCGCCGGGCCTGATCGTCGCAGCGCGCCGGCGCAGGCCGGCCGGTCGATGCGGGGGCTTGATCCCGGCGGCCGGCCTGCCGAAACTGCGGCCCTTGCTCCGTTGCCGGGAAGGGCCTGCGCATGAAGGTCGATGGCATCCATCGCCGCACCATCTGGGTTGACGCGGACGGCTGGTCCGTCGGGATCATCGACCAGACGGCACTCCCCTTCGCTTTCCGCACCCGCCGCCTGACCTCGCTGGAAGAGGCGGCCGAGGCGATCACCAGCATGGCCGTGCGCGGCGCCCCCCTGATCGGGGTCACCGCCGCCTACGGCATGGCGCTGGCCATGCGCGAGGACGCCGGCGACCGGGCGGTGGACGCGGCGCACGACCGGCTGCTGGCGACCCGGCCCACGGCGGTGAACCTGCGCTGGGGCCTTGCCCGCCTGCGCGAGGTGCTGTCCGTCACCCCGCCCGCCGACCGGGTGCGCCGCGCCTATGCCGAGGCCGCCGCCATCGCCGAGGAGGATGTGGAGGTCTGCCGCGCCATCGGCCGCCAGGGCATGGCGCTGATCCGCGGCCTGCACCAGCGCAACCCGCACCGCCCGGTCAACCTGCTGACCCACTGCAATGCCGGCTGGCTGGCCACGGTGGACTGGGGCACGGCCACGGCGCCGATCTACATGGCGCACGATGCCGGCATCCCCGTGCATGTCTGGGTGGACGAGACGCGGCCGCGCAGCCAGGGCGCCTTCCTCACGGCCTGGGAGCTGGGCCACCACGGCGTGCCGCACACGGTGGTGGCGGACAACACCGGCGGCCACCTGATGCAGCACGGCATGGTGGATCTGGCGGTCGTCGGCACCGACCGCGTCACCGCCCGCGGCGACGTGGCGAACAAGATCGGCACCTATCTGAAGGCACTGGCGGCGCACGACAACGGCGTGCCCTTCTGGGTCGCCCTGCCCAGCAGCACCATCGACTGGCTGCTGGAGGACGGCGTCCACGGCATCCCGATCGAGACCCGCGGCGACGAGGAGGTGACGGAGATCACCGGCCGCACCGCCGACGGCCGGATCGAACGGGTCCGCATCGTCGCCGACGGCTCGCCCGTCGCCAACTACGGCTTCGACGTCACCCCGGCCCGGCTGGTGAGCGGCTTCATCACCGAGCGCGGCCTCTGCACCGCCAACCATGAAGGGCTGGCCGGGCTGTTCCCCGACCATGCCGAGCGGTCCGCCCGGCAGCGCGCCGCCAACGACGCCTGACGCGGCGCGCGAGAGGGGGCGTTCACAGCGGCGCGGGTCCGCACGTCCTTCCGGCGGGGGCATCCGGTCGCCCCCTGCCGTGGAGGACCCATGCCCAACTACACCCGTTACCTCGACGTCTTCCTCACCCATTCGTCCGGCTGGTACGATTTCGCCGGCGAGGTGGCGGAGCAGGCCAACCATCAGACCGCCGCCCATGGTCTGGCGCAGCAGGTGCTGATCACCGGCGTGCCGCCGGCGGGAACGCCCGGCGGGGCGGTGCTGACGCCGCAGCTCCCGACGCCGCCGCTGAACGCCTCGGGCTATGTCGGCGTCGTGGTCCCGGTGGCGCACATCGCCGGCGCCGTCGTGAACCCGGCCTATCAGCAGTATGTGCAGTGGGTCGGTGACACGGGCCAGATCGGCAAGATCCGGGTCAACAGCCATGGCGACGGCCAGGGCCATTTCCTGATGTACGACCAGCCCCATACCGCCTCGGACGCGGCGAACGCGGCCCAGCTCGTCGCCTGGCTGGCGGCGAACGGCATGCCGCAGCCGACGATCGGCATGGTCGATACGGTCTTCGGCAACAAGGCGTCGAACGGGCTGGTCACGCTGGCCTTCGCCTTCTGCATGGCGGCGCGCGGTCCCACCGAGGGGGCTTCGCAGAGCCTCCTCTCCGGTGCCCTCAACCCCGGCCCGAACTCGGCGGTGGCGGATGCCATCACCGCCCTGAGGGCGCAGGGCTGGCGCGGGGTGGAGGTGACCGGCAGCAACGAGATCACGGCTTCGACCGACGGCCGGCAGAACCAGGCGGTGCGGGCCCCCTCCATGACCTCCCTCGGCTTCCCGGCGGGCATGGATTTCCAGACGGACGCGGGACCGGACGGAACGGGCACCCAGATCACCGTTCCGCACGGCTTCCTGGTCGAATACTCCTACTGGTCGGGCACCGGCAGGATCCACATCCCGCCCACCTATACGGTGACCCCCGATCCGGCCAACGTGACGAACAACCCGTCCGGCGGCTGGGACATCCAGGCCCCCACCTATTCCATCCCGGCCGGCTGGCTGCTGACGCGCGACCCGTCCGGCCTCGGCGGCAGCATCGCCACGCCCGCCGGCTGGCAGGTGACGCCCAGCCCCAACGCCCAGGGCGGCGGCATCCTCTTCAACCCCGCCGTCAACGAAGGCGAATGGCAGCCGCTGACCCATTCCGATGTCAAGGTGCGGGCGATCTCCTGACCGCCCCGCATCTCCCCAGCATCCGGTCCCCGGGCGCCCCCCGGCCGGCCGCGGCGTCGTGGAGGACACATGCCCGGTTACACCCGATTCCTGGAGGTCTTCCTGACCGGCCCTGGCGGCTGGACCGATTTCCACGCCGACATCAAGCCGCAGCTCCAGTACCAGAGCACGAAGCACGCGCTGAGGGCAGCGCGCCTCATTTCGATCAAGACCAGCCTGTTCGGCAGCGATGTCACGTCCGTGGTGCCGAAGCCACCGCCCAAGGACGTGGACAGATACAACTACATGACCGTTGCCGTCCCCGTCGCGGATATCGACAGGGCGACAACGACGCCCGCCTACCGGACCTACATGAGGTGGGCGGGGGATCTGGCCCAGGTGGGCAAGATCCGCATCAACTGCCATGGCGACGGTAAGGGCAACCTTCTGATGGGGAGCCGGGACCGCAAGTCGGTGGACAGCACCACGGCGCGGAAGCTCGTCACCTGGCTGAACGCCAACGGGATGGCGGCGCCACGCTTCACCGGGGGAACGGGGCTTCCGTTCGACAAGGCGGACAAGGGCTTCATCACCCTGTCGATGGCCTTCTGCATGGCGGCGCGCGGGGCCTCGGGGCCGGCATTCACGGAGCCGATCTTCGATGTCGTCAACCCCGGCCCCAACTCCGCCGTGGCGGACGCCGTGGACGCCTTCGTCGCCCTGGGCTGGCACGGGATCGAGGTGACCGGCAGTAACGAGATCATCAGGTCCTCAAGCACCGGCATGCAGAGCGTGGTCACGATGCCGACCACCGTCGCGGCAGCGACCTCCGCCGCTACCTTTGCCGCGAAGAAAGCCCCGGCCGTCGCCTTCCTCCCCGGAAGGCTGCCCTCCGGGACGGGGGCGACGCTCACCGTTCCGGTCCCCTTCAAGGTGGCATACGACGCCACCGTGTCGAAGGGCACGATCACGGTGCCCGACTGGTACCGTGTCTTCAGGACCGCCGACGGCTGGCGGATCGAGCCGCCTGCCTTCCATGTCCCGTCCGGCTGGGCGGTGGAACCCGGCGCCGGCGGGTACGGCGGCACGATCACGACCCCGTTCGGCTGGGACGTGACGCCGGCCTCGGGAACCGATGCCGGCGGCGGGATCAGCAATGCCGGGGCCTCGCTGGTGCTGCCGCCCGGGGGAAGGCCGGCCGCTGCCGTGCAGGACCTCCGCAAGTCCGTCGTCAAGGTCCGCGCCATCTCCTGACGCGCCCGCCGGCCCGGTGCTGGTACTCCGGAATGGGACCTGATAGGACTCCGGGGCCCGCCCCAGCCGGAGAGGTCCCCGCCCATGCCCCCCAGGTCCAGCACCAAGACCGCCCCCTCGTCAGGCGCCCCGTCCGGCGCTCCGGCTGCCGCCCCGCCGCCCGTGCCGCCCGCCCGGCGCTTCCCCCTGCCGGCAGTGGATGCGGCCACGGCCGCAGCGGAACTGGTCACGGTGCGCGACTTCCTGCGCCATGCCGTCAGCCGCTTCCGCTCGGCGGGGCTGGTCTACGGGCACGGCACCACCACCGCCTATGACGAGGCGGCCTTCCTGGTGCTGGAGACGCTCCAGCTCCCCATCGACCAGCTCGACCCCTATCTCGACGCGAAGCTGACCCCGGCCGAGCGTCGGCTGGTGGCGGAGATCGTGGAGGCGCGGGTGACCACCCGCAAGCCGGCCCCCTACCTGACCGGCCGGGCCTACATCCAGGGCGTGCCCTTCCATGTGGACGAGCGGGTGATCGTGCCGCGCTCCTACATCGGGGAGCTGCTGTTCTCCGACCTGTTCGGCGGCGACGGCTTCACCCTGGTGGAGGACCCTACCGAGGTGGGGCGGGTGCTGGATCTCTGCACCGGGTCCGGCTGCCTTGCCATCCTGGCCGCCGGCATCTTCCCCGATGCGATGGTGGATGCCGTGGACCTCTCGCCCGAGGCGCTGGAGGTGGCCCGTATCAACGTCGCCGAGGCGGGGCTGGAGGACCGGGTCAGCCTGATCCAGGGCGACCTGTTCAAGCCGCTGAAGGGCCGGCGCTACGACGTGATCCTGACCAACCCGCCCTACGTCTCGGCCGAGGCGATGGCGGAGCTGCCGCCGGAGTACCGGCACGAGCCGCAGATGGCGCTGGGGTCGGGCGAGGACGGGTTGGACATCGTCCGCCGCATCCTGGCCGAGGCGCACAAGCACCTGACGGAGGAGGGCGGCCTGCTCTGCGAGATCGGCACCGGCCGCGCCATCCTGGAAGCCGAGTATCCCGACACCGAGTTCACCTGGCTGGAGACGGCGGAGAGCTTCGGCGAGGTGTTCTGGCTGACCCGGGAGCAGCTCGACGATCTGTGATCCCGGCAGGGGTCAGAAGGGGAACCGGGCGGCGCAGACCGTCGCGGTTCCCGCCTTCCCGCCACCGCTCAGGCCGCCACTTGTCAGGGACGACGCCTCCGGGGGGGAGTCGCGCCGGACCCGGTCGGCCGGCAGCCAGACGCTGGCCAGCGTGCCGGCATCCGGCGTGCTCTCCAGCGTGAAGCTGCCGCCATGCAGCTCCACCAGCGCCTTGACCAGCGGCAGGCCAAGCCCGGCACCGCCGGCATGGCGCGTCAGCGGCTTCTCGATCTGGCGGAACGGTTCCATGGCATGGGCCAGATCCTCCGGCCTCATGCCGATGCCGGTGTCGCGCACGGTCAGCAGCATGCGGCCGTCCTCCGTCTCCCGCGCGCCGGCCGTGATGCGGCCGCCGGGCGGGGTGAACTTCACGGCATTGCTCAGCAGGTTGGACAGGATCTGTTTCAAGGCGGTCTCGTCGGCCCGGACCAGGGGCAGGGACTCCTCCAGCGCCGTTTCCAGAGTCACGCCGCCCTGCAAGGCACGCTCGCGGATCAGGCGCAGGCTGCCGCGCACGACGCGGCCGATGTCCACCGTGCGCTCCTTCAGCTCCCGCCGCCCCGTCTCGATGGCGGACAGGTCCAGGATCTCGTTGATCACGTCCAGCAGCACGCGGCCGCTCGCGTGGATGTCGTTGGCGTAGTCCGCATAGGCCGGATTGCCGATCGGCCCCAGGGACTGGGCCGCGATGATCTCGCTGAAGCCGATGATGGCGTTCAGCGGCGTGCGCAGTTCGTGGCTCATGTTGGCCAGGAACTCGCCCTTGGCGCGGTTCGCCATCTCCGACTGCTGCATGGCGGCGCGCATGGCTTCGGCGGCCCGGTGCCGCTCGGTCACGTCCTCGCAGGAGCCCTGGAAGCTGGTGATCTGGCCGGCCGCGTTGCGCAGGGCGCGGGCGGTCAGGGCGAGCCAGACGGTGCTGCCGTCCCGGCGGCGCATCTCCGCCTCGAAGTCCTGCACCGTTCCCTTCTCCCGCATCTGCCGGAGCATCTCGGCCCGCCGGCCGGGATCGACGTAGAGCTGGCTGCCGATGTCCAGCAGGCCGACCAGCAGGTCGGTTTCCGAGCCGTAGCCCAGCATCCGGACCATCGCCGGGTTGGCGGACAGGAAGCGGCCCTCCAGCGAGGTGATGAAGATCCCCTCCAGCGTGTTCTGGTAGAGATCGCGGTACTTGCGTTCGCTCTCCGCCAGGATCGCGGACACCCGGTCGCGCTCCTGGATGCGGGCCTCCAGCTCCAGGTTCGCGCGCCGCAGCGTCGCCGACATCCGGGCATGGTCGCGGGAGCGGCGCTGCACGGCCTGGGCATAGGCCGCCAGGGCCACCGTCACCGCCAGCACGAAGCAGAGCGTCGCCAGGGGAATCGCCGGCGACACCGGTGGCGCGGGCGGCGGCTCCAGCCGCAGGACCCAGCCCTGGTCGGGCAGCTCCAGCATCAGGGCGCCGGGGCCGGCGGGTGGCGCCACGGACCCCGGGGCCAGGAGCGTGGCGCGGAACGCCACGCTGCCCGGCAGCGGATCGTCCGACAGTTCGCGGGCCGGCACCAGGGCGGCCACGCTGGCGGGACCGCCGTCGGCCGGGACGGTGCGCTCGAAGACCAGGGTGTCGCCGGCCAGCCGCACCCCGTCCCCGGCCCGCAGGTCCGGCAGCGGCCCGTCGGGCAGGACGCCGGCGCTGCCGTCCGCAAGCCGCCAGGCGAAGGCGCCCAGATGCGGGTGGCGGTCCAGCAGGGTTCCGGCGAAGCGGGGCAGCGTGCCGCCGTCGGCCCCGCCGACCAGCAGGGCGGCGGCGGCGTCCGCGGCGGCGTCCGCCGCGGCGATGCGGTTGAGCAGATCCGTCACCGCGGCATGCACCGTGATGTGGTGGCGGTCGCGGGCCTCGGTCACCAGCGTCGTCTGCACGATCGCCGTCAGCAGGATCGCGGCCGCGACACCCACGGCGACGACCATCAACGGAAGACGGAGCCAGACCTCGTCCTCCGCCGCCGGGGCCATCCCGTCCTGGGGACGATGGACGGACGGTGCGGCGGAAGGACGGGGGCCTGGGGTGGGCACCGGGGTGGGGGATACCGTGCCGGTGCGGTCCCGACGGGTCATGGCATGGGCCTCTGCTCTGCCCGGCCAGAGTCGTCCCCCCGCGTTAAATTTCACTTAAGTACCGGATATCTGTGACCGTCAGGGTACGGATGCCGGGCATCCGCCGGCACTGGACGGCAGGTCCGTCGGACCTATCTCCGTGCTGCACCGCGATCAGAAGAAAAAAGGGAAGCCCGTGTCCGTCCGCCCCATGCCGGTCCGATCCCCGGGCGTGTCCCCCCTGCGCCTGCCCTCTTCCCGGTTCCGCCCCGCCTGCCGGAGGCCGGCATGACGGGCGGCCCGGGGGGGCGGGGGGCTGCCGCGGGAATGCAGGACCCGGACGACTACGTCGCCAGCCCCTGCACCCGTGTCTGCAAGGTGGACCCGGCGACCCGGCTCTGCATCGGGTGCCGGCGCTCGCTGGAAGAGATCACGCTCTGGGGCAGCATGACCCCGGATCAACGCCGGGCCGTGCTGGCGATGCTGCCCGGCCGGTCGGTGCCCCGCCGCTGACGCGGGGGCCCGCTCTTAGGTAGACCAAGCGTCAATGAGGCCTCGGCCTGATGGGCCGAGGAAGGGTGATGAAATCGGGGTCCAGTTCACTGCTCATCCTGCCACTCCTCGCTTCAATGAGGCCTCGGCCTGATGGGCCGAGGAAGGGCCGCCGTCACGTCGTCCAGCGCAAGGCCGTAGTCCTGCGCGCTTCAATGAGGCCTCGGCCTGATGGGCCGAGGAAGGAGCATCTACCTGCCGAACTTCACGATCCCGATCCCGGAGCTTCAATGAGGCCTCGGCCTGATGGGCCGAGGAAGCTACCCTTGTCCAACCTGCTGTAACTCCCTGGTTTTTCCAGAGGGAATCGAGCGGGTCCGGATTCGGGGAGGTGAGGGGGCGCTCCAGAGGGTGGATAGTGCTTCACAATGTCCAAGAACCCAAGATAAAACAGGATCTTGCCTGGGGGCGAGCGGGGTCCGCCTTTCTGTGGGCATCGCGCCGCTCGCGGCCGGGGTCGGCAGACAGGCCTGGATGACGCGCGCCTCGCGGAGGATGGCCTGGAAGCTCTTGCCCAGACTTTCCACACGCAAATCCACCTCATCCGCCGGCCCCACGTCAAGGATCCGGACTTGGTCCTCCGACGGTTTGATCTCGCGGTCGAGGCGCATGGCCAGGGCGGCGCGCCGTCAGCCGGCACTGGAAGACCGACAGCTGCAACCAGTGGTCATAGGCCTCCATGACCCGGAACACGCGCCGCCATCGCTTCTGATCGGCGACATCGTAGGTCACGATGTAAAGCCGTTCATTGCGCGCGGCCCTGGGGCGCCCCTCCGGCGGGATCGTCCTCGGGCAGATCATCCACCAACGCGTGTCGCTCCGTCTGGCATGAAGAGCCAAGGATAGCGCAATCCTGGTGAAAATCAGCCTTTAGTTATAATATGGGCGCGGTCATCAATCCGAAACCGCCCCCCACCCCGGTGCGCATCCCGGCCCAGCAGGACCGGGCCGGTGACCGTCTGGGCGAAATGCAGGGTGACGCGGGCGCACAGGCCCTTGCGCGGTCCGACCTGGCTGTCGCTGACCTCAATCGCCGTCGGCGCCGGCAGGCCGCGGCGGTGAAGCTCCCGGCGCACATCATCCGCGATGAAGGCGGCTTTGTCCGCTCCCGTGTCGGGATGCCGGGTGGGGCGATAGCGTGTCAGGCTGGTCCAGATGCGGCCCCGCTCGGCCGGCAGCGCCTGTGGCGGGGAGAGGGAGAGCAGGCCGGCGGCATCGGCCCGCACCTGCCGCAACTGGTTGGTGATGCGGACGAAGTCCCCCCTGTCCCGACCTTCGGGCTGATAGGTTCGATCGACCCGCCAGGGGGCGATCACCTGCACCTGGTCCAGCCGGCCGTCGCCATCGGTATCCAGCACCGCGACATAGACATGCCGGTGTTCGCCCGGGCGCGCCGGTCCCGGCCCGTCCAGATGGCCGGAGAACAGGGGCAGCACACCGCCGTCCGGCGTGCGGGCCAGACTCATCAGGGCGGCGCGCACGGCCCGCGTCACAGCCTCCCGCTCTGCCAGCGGTGGGCGGGCATCCGGGGACAGGCCGTAGGACAGGGCGTCCGCCTGCACCGCCGCCCCCGTGTCCGGAGCCATCAGGCCCAGGCCCAGCCAGCGCCCGTCGCCCAGCAGCAGCGGCCCCGCCACCGGTTCGGCGAAGCTGATCGCCACATGCCAGAGCCGGTGCCTGGAAAAGCGCGCATCGGCAAACCGCTCCGCCCCCTCTCCCTTGACGAAGAAAGGCTCGCGTTGCAGGCGGATGGACAGGACCGTGCGGGGGGCCAGCCCGGCATGGCGGCAGGCCTCCAGTACGGCAGCGCGGGCGCGGTCTTCCTCGTCCTGACGCTCCTGGCCGGTCTTGAGCTCCACCGCCCGCACCCGCTCGTCCGCATCGCGCAGGCGGTCGGGGTCCAGGCGGCGGCGGGTGGCCGGCAGGGCCAGCGGCGTGATGCTGTGCCAGTGGCGCTCACCTGCCGATCCGACCCCGTACTGCCCGGCCATGCCCAGATCGCTGCTGGCCACCAGGGTCGGTTCCGGCCCGTCGGCGATCTCCCCCGTTCCGGGATCCAGCCGCAGGTCCAGGCCGGAGAAGACGGAGACCACCTCCTCCCGTGGCAGGGGGCAGTCGGGCGGGATCTCCAGCAGCAGACGGCGGATCGAGGCGTCGGTGTGCGGCGTGCCGATGGAGGGCAGGGGGATCAGCCGCACCCGGCGGTCCTTGTCCGCCGGCCCGGCCTCCCGCCCGACCAGGAAGCGGTCGATCTGCGCCGCCCGTTCCGGCAGGCGCCGCGTCAGCACCGCCGCGGCCAGATCGCGGAGGCGGGTGGTCAGCTCCACCGCCCGCCAGAGCGGCCAGGGATGGAACCGCCCGTCCTCCTGTCGCAGCTCGTACAGGGTGTGGGCGGGAGGGCGGTCATAGGCGACGGTGCGGAAGGCCGGCTTGGGCGGCCGGGTGAAGTTCAGCGTCAGGGTACGCCCTTCCTTTCCCGGCTGATATTGCCGGCGGGTGGCGGTGAAGCGCTGCTTCAGGCTGATGAGCGATCCGGGTTCGGGGCAGCCCGGGTCCCGGTCCGGATGTCCGGGCCGATTGCTGGGCCGGGCGATGGTCCCGCCATGGGCCCGCAGCCGCTCTTCCGCCTCGTGCCAGTCCAGCAGCTCCGCCCGGGCGAAGGCTGGATCGATACCGCGGCCCAGTGTGTGCAGCCGGTCGGCCAGATCGGCCACGGTGCGCGCCAGCCCTTCATGCGCCCGGTCATAGGCCCAGGCGTAGAGCAGCCGCGGCTCACCGTCCAGCAGGGTCGGGCGGACCCGCTTGGGCACGCGCAGCTCCGCGACCCGGTCGGGATCGCCGCCCTTCGCATCCAGGCTATTGTTCGGGACGTAGTGGACCGTTTCGGAACCGCGAAAGGCGGGCGCAGTGGCGATATGGGGTGGATGCAGGGTCTCCAGCCATTGGAGGGCCTGATCCTTGTCCGTGCCGCCCTCCGCCGCCCATCGCCCACCATAGGCCCCGGCCACCAGCGCCTGGAACAGCCGCCAGGGAGCAGGCGGCCAGTCGCCGACGCCATGATAGCGCGCGTCCAGCAGTGTCACCTCAATCAACAGGGCGCGGTCGGCCATGAATCCCCCTCCTTCCCCACCGGACCGGCGCGGTCTCAGCCCTTGGCCTTCACGTCGGCCTTGGCCTTGGTAGGGCTGAAGGTGGCGCGGCGATCCGGCCCGACGCCGAACGCCGCCGCTGCGTCGCGCGCATAGGCCAGGGCGCGGTCGGCGTCCAGGGCCAGCGCTTGGCGCTTGCCGGTGCGGGCGACAAGCTGCCAGTCGGCCGGCGCCTCGGCATCCGGGGTCAAGAGGCAGCCCTGGCGCAGGAAGCCATCCTGCGGCTCCGTCGCCGCCACCAGCGACAGCCCCAGGACATAGCGGCGCAGAGCCTTGCCGTTCGTTCCCCCCAACTGACGCAGGGCCACCAGATTGATGGTCACGCTACGCCAGATTCCGCCACGGGCGATGACGCCGCCGGGCGCATTCACGGAGGGCACATGGACGAAGCCGCGCTGGGCCAGCGGGCTCTTGGCATCGCGCTCCGCCTTGGCCTTGTCGGTCTCATCGAAGACGCCAAGAGCCGTATAGTCCAGGGCCGGATTGTACTGGGCGGAACGGTGCAGCACATCCACATCATGAGCGCGGATCACCGACTGCACGATGCGCGGCAGCTTGGCCTGGGTGTCGCGGCTGTCCCAGGCGCCGAACACCAGAGAGGTCGGGGCCAGTTTGGCGATGGCGTCCGCATCGCCGGTGTCCAGATAGTGCCGGAAGGCGGCTTGGGCTTGTTCCTGCAGGTCGGTGGATCGGATCAGCGCATCGCCCAGCCGATGGCCCGCCTCCAGGAGGGAGGTCGTCTTCTCGTTGCCATAGGCGACGTCGATCTGGGGCACCAGGGCGGCCAGGGGATTTTCCGGCTGGTCGGCCTTGGCCCGCTTGAACAGGGGCTCCATGCGGTTGGCCTGTGCCCCAACACTGTCCACCGTCACCACTATGGTGCCGTCGGACAGTTCGTCGATGGCGTAGCCGTCCCTGGTGTCGGCATAGGTGGGGGGGAAGAAGACCGCCCCCTCGCCCTCCACCGGCAGCAGGCGCTGCTTCAGGGACAGGGCCACCGGCCCGCGCGGATCGTCGGCCCAGCCATGGATGATGTCGTCGGTCAGGGACAGGATGTCGGTCATGGCGCGGTGTCCTCCAGGGCGTCCTTGATGCAGCGGGCCTGGCCTTCCTGGCCGGGCCATCCGAGATGCATGGTGAAACTGCGGATGGGAAAGCCGGGATTGCCCAGCCCCAGCAGGGCACGGGCAAACAGGGTCGGGACCTTGGCGCCCCAGGCACCGTAGCGATACGTCAGCTTTTTCAGGCGGAGTGGGCGCGCATGCTGCAAGCCGATGGCGGCCAGCAGTTCCACCAGCGGATAGCCCACCATCCGCACCTTCTTGTCATGGTCATTGGGCGAGAATCCCACATCCAGCGGGATGTAGTCCCGCCGCCAGTCGAAGCGGAAGCTGCTGGTCTGCGGCCGGGCGAAGGCGAAGGGGTCGGCGGCGGTCACCGCCAGACTGTTCCCGCCCAAGGGTCGGACCAGATTCAGCGCGTCGCGGGTCAACGCCGCCCCGGAATAGCCGCTGGCCCCGCCCCAGAACTTCATGGTGTCGCGACCGACATGGCTGCCGTCCGCCCAGGAGGAGAGCAGTATCTTATCCCCTCCCGGGCCGATCAGCTGGGTTGGCAGGGCGCTGGGTGTCGTCGGTGCCGGGCATGGATAGGTGCCGGCAGGATCGAACGGTTGCGTCGGCACACCGGCTTCCTTTGCCGCCAGAGCCGATCCGGAGGGGGCCAGCGCCAGCGCCTCGGCCTGTGTCAGAAACCGGAGCACCGTCAGGACGGGATCGTCCTCACCGGGGGCGGTCAGGGTGAAGCGCACCTGCGTTTCCCGGTCCTTCCAGATGAAGCCGCCTTCCGTCGGGCCGCAGAGGATCTCCGCCGCTTCCATCAGACCCAGGCAGGCAAAGACCTGGCCTGGATTGCGCAGATCGACGGGAATGGATGAGGTGGCCATCACGCCGTCTCCTCTGCCGGTTGCGCGCCCTCATCCAGCCGGCGCGACACCCGCTGGTCGGCAGCCCGCAGCAGCGCTTCCCACCAGGCCAGCCCCCAGGGGCCCCATGTCGCCTGGAGCCGGGCGAAGCGCAGGGCGGCCGCGGCCGCCCGCTCCCGGTGGCTGGCCAGGGAGGTCTGCCAGTCGGGATCGACGGGGGCGATCCAGGGCCGTGCATACCCATGGTGGGCGGCCACCAGATGCAGGGCCAGATCTTTCAGGTCCGCGTCCAGCCCCGCCAGAACCTCCGGCGCCCGTTCCAGGTCCAGCAGGCTGCCGAACTCGTGCCGGTAGGTCTCGCCATTGATCAGCAGCAGGGCGGGATTGGCTCCCTTGCCGTTGGTCTTGGCGTAGGGTTCCCCGCTCCGCGGCGCGCCCATGGCCCGCTGCCACTGGAGGCGCCGCTTGCCCAGATCGTGGGCCTTGGCTGCCGCCATCAGCATGGCCCGACAGGGGGCTGGCAGACGCAGTCGTTCGGCCAGCGCGGCCGCTTCCGCCTCCGCTTCGCCCAGATGGTCGTACAGCCCCTGCACCCGCCGCCGGACGGCCGGATCACCGCCCGTCTCCCGGTCCGCATCGCGCCAGACCTGGATGGACAGATACCGTTCGGCATCCGGCCGTTGCGGATCGGTCAGGCCGATCCGGTCCACCTGCCGCCAGCCGCCTTTTCCCTCACTCCGGGACGCTTCGCCCGCTTCGTCGAAGACGATGCGGAGTCCGGCATTTTTCAGGATCTCATCGTCCCAGCCATCATCCAGGCAGGGCACCGGGCCTGCCGCATCGCCGGCCAACAGCCCATGGCCGTCCAGCCCGCCCAGATCGTGGCGGACGACGAAGACCATGTCGGCGGAACGCCGTTCGAAGAACGGGTCGCGCCGTCGCTTGTCCCGCAGCTCCGCCAGGGTCAGTTCCTCGACCCGGTCGGCCAGGGCCAGCACGGCCGGGACGTGGTCGCCCAGGTCCACCCGCTTGGCCCGCTCGGCCAGAATCTTCAGGGCCAGCGACCGGGGCGCCTCCAGCCGTTCCAGCAGGCGGGGCGGGGCTGCCTCGAAACAGTCCGCCAGTGTCCTGGGGTCAGGCAACCGGCCGTGCTCGTCCCAGGGCCAGCGGCGCCAGATCAGGGTGATCTCCGGATCGTCCTCCTCCACCCAGCCGCGCAGCCAGGGGGCCACATCCGGCCGGCCCGGATGGGTCTTCAGGCTGGTCATGGCCCAGGCGTCCAGCGTCGGCCGGTCCAGGGCCGGGTACAGCGGGGCCGGGGTGCTGGCCCGAACCAGCAGATCGCGGTTCTTCCGCAGGGTCAGCAGGGCGCCAGGGCTGGCGTCGAAGCCGCCATCGCTGCGGATCGGCAGGCTTTCCAGCAACCGCCGGCAAGCCTCCCGCCGGACCTGGGCCTCGGCACTCTCCTTCTCCGGTGCGACATCGATCACCCGCACCTGGGCCAAGCGGCCCTTGCCCCCCGCGCGGTTGACGCGGCCCAGGCGCTGGATCATCCGCTCCGCTGCCACCAGATCCATGACCGCGTGGTCGGCGTCCAGATCGATCCCCACCTCACCTGCGGCCGTGGCGACCAGGAACGTAGGCGGGGACAGGGCGGACTGATCTTTCCTGGTAGGAAGGAAGCCGGTCGCCTGCAACTCTTCCTTGGCCCGTTCCCGCTCATGGACCCGGCGGGCACCGGCCAGCAGCACGACCGCTTCGGGCGGGCGTCCTGCCTTCCTGTCGACCAGCCGGTCGGCAACCTTCTGTGCCACCTCGCGGCTGGTGCAGAAGACGGCGATGCGGCCACCCGGACTGTCGGCCAGGGCCAGCGCTTCCCGCACCAGCCCGTCTTCCACCTTGCCATCGGAGGGGGTGAAGGTCAGGCGTTTGCCGGCGGTCAGCCGGTCGCGGACGAAGCTGTCCTTTTCGTCTTCTTCCTTCAGGGCAAAGGCGCCCTCGGTGTCGTTGCCCGTGGCTGACAGGGGCAGCAGTATGAAGGGCGGCAGCAACGCCGCATCCGGCCCAAGGCTTTCTGACGGCCCCAGACCCTCACGGGCAGCGATCCGCACCAGCAGCGCCTGGAAGGGCGGGCAGAGATGGGCCTCGTCCAGCACCACCAGCGTATCCACCCCCAGCAGCCCGGCCTGGAACGGGCGCATGCCGGCGGACACGCCATAGCCCCGGAACAGCAGCCGTGACCCGATCATGTCCACCGTGCCGACGATGATCGCCGGGGCCGTCGGGTCTTCCATCCAGCGCCGGTTGTCCAGATGTTGACCGCGCAGGGTGGAGATGGGCAGATCAGGGAGAAGGCCATGTGCGATGGCAGTCCTGCGCAGCGCTTCCGCCTCTTCCGTCGCCTGATCCACCACCACGCGCCGGTCCACCACATAGACCAGTCGATTGGGCAGGGGCGCCCCGGCGATCTTCGCTGCCAGCCATACGGCCATCACCGACGTCTTGCCCAACCCTGTCGGCAGGTCCAGGGCCGGCGGGAGCTTGCCCGTCAGGAACAGATCATGGAGCCGGCATTGCCAGCGCAAGGGGGAACGTCCGGTCAATGCCTCGAAGATTCCTGCGAATCCGTCCATTCCCTTCATCCCACCATCCAGACCTGGATCCAGACCTTTTCCCATTCCTGCGGAGTCAGATCCAATACTTCGGCGCGCAGGATTTTCCCTGCATCCATCAGCCGCGCCAGCGGCTGGTTGTGGATGCGGGGCACGTAGCCCAGCTTGCCTGTGTCGGGCACCAGGACCTCGATGGCCAGATCGTCATGCCTGTTGTCCGGTTGCCGGCGCAGGGTCAGCCGCTGCCCCGCCGACAATCCCGTCAACAGCGTGCCTGCATCGTAATAGGCCGTGCCCGCGACATGGCTTTCCAGCAGCAGGATCGGGGCTGCGGCCGGAGCGGCTTGGGTTGCGCGCGGGGCGACCAGTCCGCCAGCAAGACCGGCCAGGCCAGCCAGAAGGCCCCGCCGCTTGATCGGCGTCGGTCCCTGCGGCAGCATGATTTCCCCCTGAAATAAGACGGGTAATAAAGGGTGACGGGTCTTCTAAGGCATTCCATCCAGTTTCTGGATGCATCCCATGGTGGGTAAAGCCGGGTGTGGAGTCAAGGGAGATTCAATCATGGGACAGGCGGAATCGTCCGGGTTGCGCTGGGGCGTCCGGCATCGTCTTGAATTCATCGAGTTCCGCCTGTACTGGGGCGGGACGGTGAACCGCTCCGACCTGATGCAGAGGTTCGACATCTCCATCAATCAGGCGTCGGGGGATCTGACCCGATATCAGGCGATGGCGCCGGATAACATTCGCTATGACAAGAGCGCCAAATGCTATCGAGCCGCCCCGGGCTTCCACCCGGTGGTGCTGACGCCCGACAGTGATCGATATCTTGCCTGGTTGCGGCTGGATGCCGAGGGTATTGTCGCGGATGCTGGCATCTCTCCCGCGGATCTGCCGCCCTTCTCAACGGTGCCCACGCCGCGCCGCGCCGTGCCTCCGGACATCCTGCGCGCCATCGTCACGGCGATCCAGCAGCGGCAGGCACTGGCGGTCCGCTACCAGTCCATGACCGCCGCGACGCCGACGGATCGTTGGATTGAACCGCACGCCCTGGCCTTTGACGGTTTCCGTTGGCACGCCCGGTCCTGGTGCCGCCGCGACAAGGTCTTCAAGGATTTCGTGCTGGGCCGCATCCTGTCCGTAATCGAGAATGGACCCTCAGAATCCGATCCCGCCCAGGATGCGCAGTGGCATCAGTTGATCCTGCTGGAAATTGTCCCGCACCACCGCTTGTCCTTGCCTCAGAGAGCGGCAATTGAACGTGACTATGGGATGGTGGATGGATGCCTGCGCATTACAGTCAGAGAAGCTTTGCTCTATTATGCGGAGCGCCGGCTTGGGCTGGATATCGATCCGGACCATCGCTCACCGGAAAAGCAGCATATCGAGATTCATCAGCGTATCCGGCTGTCGTCATGAGCTTCATTGCTAGACGGAGAGTCCGGGCCAGAATCGCTTGAGTTGACCTATGCACTGGCGATACGCCGGATGAGGAGCTTGACGCTGGCGGCCTAGAGCCACGCCCTGGCGGTTGCGGCCGAGCCACGCGAAGGTCCTCTCGACCACCCAACGCCAGGGCAGAACGACGAAGCCCCCGGCCTGGTCGCAGCGGCGGACGATCTCCAGGGTCCAGGTGCCGACCTGCCTGAGCGCACCCCCCACTTCTCTCCGGCATAGCCGCCATCAGCGAACACATGGCGCAGCCAGGAGCATGCCCCGGCGATGGATTTCAGCAGGCCGGGAGCCCGCCACGGTCATTGCGCTTCACATACCACTTACGAACAGGCACCTTACTCCTTCTGGTGGGTGCGTTGATCATAAGTGCCGCATGCACGGGATAGTTCAACGGAAAGATCCTACCTGTGATGTTGGTAACCCTCCAAAGGATGTCCCCATATGGACAAGCGGCAGATAGATGCTCGACCATCTGGACCATCCCGGTCCGGCATAATCGATAAAACTGGAATATCCTCTGCTGCATCGGACGTTGTCGGTCGGTTCTGCCATAAGAGTGGTGATGTCGCTGATTCATGGCGCCACCCGTTCGGTGGTGCCACGCTCCCAGAACAGGCACGGGATCGGTCCAGGCCCGACCATCGAAGACATTTCCAGGAGGCGGTAGAAACCGCACTTCGGCGTAGTGACAGGATTGGGCTGCTCACCGTCGCTTTGGGGCCTGTTCAGCCTTTTATTGCCGCTGCCCGGTCGCTCCGCGATCTACGGACCGGCAGCGCGCTTCTGTCCTACCTGTCGTCCTGCGCGATGCGGCCGGTGATCGACAGGCTGGGCAAGCACAACCTGATATCGCCCAGCCTGAACGGAAACCCGAGGCAGAGATCTGGACAGGGAGAAGAGACCATCCCCACGTCCGGCCTGCCACATCGGTTTCTGGCACTCGTCCCCTGGGGCGAGGAGGGTGCTGAGGCTGCGGCCCTGGCGCGTGCCTGCGAGGCAGCGGCGAAGGACGCGCTGGTTGAGATTGCTGCTGCGGTGCGGGGAAGGATCGCCAAGCAGATGGACGATTTCCCTGGCTGGGATGCGCTCTGGGATTCGCAGATCGACGCCATGCTGCATGTCCGTGCCGTGGCGGTCCCGTTGGATGTCGACGCATCGACGCTTTCCCGCCTTGGGGTTCCGACGGATGCGGATGAAGGCGGCGGGGTGGGCTGGATCGGGCTGGTGGACCTCGCCGGCCGGGTGCTGGCAGCCCGACGATCCGCCCTGCCGGTGCCGGTGAACCCTGCGGCCCAGGCTGCGAGAACTGTAGCGAAATGCACCCTTCTGGGCAGCTGGGAGCAGATGGGAGATGAGGGCTTCTGGAAGGTCGCACCCGATAAATTGAGAATGGGCGGCGTAAGAATGCGCCCGAAGGAACGGTTCTGCGCCCAGTCCCTGGTCAAGCGGTTCGCCTTTCCAGCTTTCCTGCGGACGGCGTTAGAGCTTGAGCGAGAGGATGCCCGCTTTCCTGATACCGCCACCGTGGCGGCGGTGGAATGGTTGGGGGAGGCCGGACTGGACTGGCAGAGGCCTGCCGAAGAGGGCAAGTGGTCCGGGCAGTGGCTGCACTGGACACGGCAAGATCAGGATAAAGACGAATCCTGTGATTCGGACGATGTCTGGAGACTGATATCGGAGACTAAAAGAAAAAGCAAAAACAAACCTCCGTCCTATTATGCGATTCTCGTCGCCGATGGCGACAATATGGGGCAGTGGTTGCGGGGAGAGAAGCTTGACCAAGGTCAGCGCATGTCGCCTCTGCATCATATGGCGATTTCCGAAGCCTTGGCGAATTTTGCCATCCATGCAGCCCCGACCATCGTCACCAATCATAAGGGCTGGCTGATCTATTCCGGGGGAGATGACGTGTTGGCCGTACTGCCGGCCGCGCATGCCCTGTCCTGCGCCCTCGCCTTGCGCAATGCGTTCCGCGGCATCGGGGGGTGGCATGAGGGGCGGTTCGCACTGGGTGACAAGGCCGGCCTGTCCGTCGGCGTAGCCGTGGTTCATCACAAGGAGGATCTCCGGGAGGCGCTGGACGCCGCCCGCGCGGCGGAGAAGAAGGCAAAGAGTGATGGCCGCGACCGCCTGGCGCTGACGGTGCGCCGCCGGTCGGGGGAACATGCGACCAGCGTTCTGCGCTGGGAAGATGTGCCCTGGGTGACCGCGCTGGTGGAGGCGTTCCGCGACGGCGCCTCCGACCGCTGGGCCTACCGCCTGCGCTCCCTGGCCGACACGCTGGACAGACTTCCGACAGGGGCTTCCGCGGCGGAACTGAAGCGCCAGATCGGGCGGTCGGAAGGGGACACGCTTGAGAAACTGGCCCGGCTCGGGCCGATCCTGGACCTCGCACCGGCAGCCGATGACGACACCAAGGCCATGGCCCTGGCGGCGCTGGAGGCTGCCTATGAGCGGTTCCGCCATGACCATGATGGTCCACGGATCGCTGACTTCGTCCTGGTCTGTCAGGAGGCCAGTTTCCTCGCCCGTGGCCGCGACCGCTGAGAGGGGCTCACGCGATGACCGGAAAAACTGTCACCCTGATCCTGGAGCCGCTGGACGGCCTGTTCTTCCGCGACGGCAGGCCGTTCGATGCCAGCACCAGCGCCACCAGCGGCCTGCCCCAGCCGCAGACCCTGGCTGGCGCGCTGCGGACTGCGCTGATGCAGAATCTGCGCTGTGATTTCGGGAAGCTGAATTCAGACCTGGAGCGCGGTGAACCGCTGGATGCCGCGCTGGCCGATCAGGGCGCCGATCTGGGCGCCATCGCCGGCCTGTCCGTCCGCGGGCCCTGGTTGGCGAAGGACGGTGCCCCGCTGCTTCCCGCGCCGCTGCAACTGCATCGGGAAAAGCATGGACGGGCGCTGCACCTCCTGACCCCGTTGCGCGATGACCTGCCTGGCTGGCGCGAAACCGCAGCGCCGGAGTGGGAGCGGCCGTTATGGGTGCCGACAGAGGCTGTCACCGAGCCGGCGGGTGGCTTCATCACCCTGAAGGGCATGGCCGAAGTCCTGAAGGGGCGCCCACCGGCCGCCGATGCCCTGTTGTCCGGGGCCTGCCTGTACGGCATCGACCGTCGCGTCGGGCTGGCAATCAAGGGGGACACGCTGACCGGTGAGGACGCGATGCTCTATGGGGTGGGCTTTCTGCGCCTGCGAGATGGTGTGTCCTTCGTCGCCGAACTCGACGGGCTGACAGCCCCCCTCAGGAAGGCCCTCGACGCCCAGCAGGTCATCGCCTGGGGGGGAGAGGGCCGGCGGGTCAGGGTCAGGATCACGGACGGCGCACTGCCGTGGCCCGAACCGCCCGACACACCGGCGTCTGATCAGGGCGGAACGGTGCTGGTGCTGACCGCACCCGCCTTCCTGGACGGCGGTTGGCGGGGCGCGGGCTGGCGACCACTGGCGGCCACCGTGCGCGACCCGGTCCCGGTCTCCGGCTGGGATCTGGCGCGCCGTCAGCCGAAGCCCACCCGCTTCGCCGTGCCGGCCGGAAGTGTCTTCTTCTTCGCGGGTGATCCGCCGGGGGATCTGGCCCATGGGCTGGGCTCGGCGGAGGACCGGCGTCTTGGCTATGGATGTGTCCTGAAGGGAGTGTGGCGTCATGCCTGATGGGGCGAGAGCAAGCCTGTTCATTCATGCCTTGACCGGCCTGCACCCGGGTTCGGGCACCGCTCTGGGGGTGGTCGATCTGCCGGTCCAGCGCGAGCGGCACACCGGATGGCCGTTGATCCCCGCTTCTTCGATCAAGGGCGTGCTGCGGGCCGCGATGAAGCGCAAGTACAATGACGATGGGCAGCTCTGGGCCGTGTTCGGCCCCGATACGGACAACGCGGCCGAGCATGCTGGTGCGCTGGCGCTGACCGATGCCCGGATCCTGGCCTTTCCGGTGCGGTCGCTGAAGGGCGTGTTCGCCTGGGTCACCTGCCCGGCGGTGTTGGCCCGGTTCTGCCGCGACCGGGGCCTTGTGGGCGAGCAGCCGCTGCCGGCCGTGCCAACGGTGCCGACCGGCAAGGTCCTCTGTCCGAAGGGAAGCCCGCTGCTGATCGAAAACACCGCGCTGATCCTGGAGGAGTTCGACTTCGACTACGAGGGCGATCCCGGACCATGGCCGGAGGTGCTGGCCCGGGCGGTCGATGCGGCGACCGGGGATCGGATGTGCACCCATCTGGCGATCCTGTCGGATGATGATTTCGGTCATTTCGTACAGCATGCGACCGAGGTGGTCGCCCGCATCGGACTGGACGCGAAGACCAAGACGGTCAAGAACGGCGCTCTTTTCTATGAGGAGGTGCTTCCGGCCGAGACCCTGTTCCATGCCCTGGTCATGGCGGAACCCAGCCGCAGGACAGGGACTCCGATGCCGGCCGAAGACGTGCTGACGTGGGTGCGCCAATCTGAGCTGGACGTGGTTCAGATCGGCGCCGATGAGACCATCGGCCGTGGCATCTGCCGCCTGACATGGGCGGACGGAGGTGCGCGATGAGCAGGAAATCGAAGGGGCGCGGTGGCCATCATCACTACCGACAGGCGGTGCCGGCCGGACCGCCCCCGGCAGTCGCCACGAGTCCCGCCCCGCATCACCCCACGATGGCCGCGCAGGCGTCGACGCCTGCGGGGGCCACAGCGTCAGGGGCCCTGGGTTTTACAGGCGGATCGGCCGCGGCGGGCTCATCGCCCGCATCGCCGAAGTCCGTCACCGCCCGGGCCCAGGACGTGGCCCAGCAGCGTGCCGCCCACGCCTGGGCTGTCATCAAGAAGATCGAGACATGCCCGGCGGAGGCGAAAAAAGACTTCGGCGGTCACGCCAAGAAACTGCCGATGCGCATCCGGGCCGCCGGGCTGGGCCAGGCCTTGGCCTTCGTGCGGGCCAAGGCCAAGGCGAAGGAGGGAAAACGAAAGGAGGGCCTTGTCCTGCTGCTGCAAGCCGTCGGCGGGTGGGTCCTGCCCCGTCTCAAGCCTGACGGGGACATTACCGGCACTCCGGCCCTCGCATCCGACGACGCGCTGATCCACGCCATCCTGGGCGGCGACAGCATCTTTCTGCGCCGGGCCACGCTGGAGACGCTGGCCTATCTGGAATGGCTGAACCGTTTTGCCGAGGCGGAGGGGCTGGGCGATGGCGATGACACAGAACGGGAGTGATGCCGGGCCGTTCGTGCCGGCTCGAACGCGGGCACGTCTCGACCGCATACAGCCACCGGAGCGCCACCCCGGCCTGCAACTGGACAAGTTCAGCGTCGGCGGAGCGCAGAAGGATCCACAGGCCGAGGCTCTGAAAGAGGTCTGTGCGACGAAGGGCGACAAGGCGGCGCTGGACTGGGCGCTGAAGCGCCGCAACGCGATGCTCGACGCGCTGGGCGCCACCCGGTTCGAGGCGACGACAGAGGGGCCGCTCACCCTGCATCTGTCGCGCGCCTCGGCGCTGGAGAATGCCGGCATCTGCCTGCACCCGCTCCACGGCTTCTGCTATCTGCCGGGCAGTGGTCTCAAGGGCATGGCGCGCGCCTGGGCGCTGACCGAAGCCGGCCTCACGGAGGATGATCCGACCTTCACGGCGATCTTCGGTCGTTCCCCTGACCCGAAGAAGAACGTGGCGGGCACTGCGGGCGCGGTCGTGTTCCATGACGCCTGGCCGCTGACCTGGCCCACGCTGGTCCGCGATATCCTCACCAACCACCATAAGAAGTACTATAAGAAGTATGATGAGGACAGCGATCCTCCCGGGGACTGGATGGAGCCGGTGCCGGTCCAGTTCCTGGCCGTGAAGCACGGCACGCGGTTCAGCTTCGCCCTGTCCGCCCGTCCCGGCGCCGAACCGGCCCCGGCTTCGGCCCTGGTCGCCACGGCGGCGGGGTGGTTGCGCGCCGCTCTCAGCGTCAACGGAGCCGGGGCCAAGACCAACGCCGGCTATGGCACCTTCGTGCCGGAGGCGGGGCCGCGCCCGGCGCCACCGGCGGAGCGGTCGCTGACCGTCACGCTGGACCTCGTCAGCCCCGCCTTCTTCGCCGGTGCCACGCAGGACGCGGACGACTGCGATCTGCGCCCCGCCACCCTGCGCGGCCTGCTGCGCTGGTGGTGGCGCACGCTGCACGCCGGCCGACTGCCTGTCGAGGCGCTGAAGGCACGCGAGGCGCTGATCTGGGGCGATACCAAGCGCAGCGGTGCCGTGCGGGTGACGGTCGCGTCGGAAGGGCATGGCAATCGGAGCAAAGTCAGTGCCTTCAAGAAGAGTCTCGTCCAGAAAGGACCCCCGAACAATCCGAACAAGGGGCACACCCAGGGTCTGTTCTATCTCAGCTACGGGATGGACGAATCGGACAAGCCGGCACGCCATGTTCTGGAGCCAGGCGGCCGGTGGAAAGTCATGCTCTCAGCCCGCGATACTGACCTTAATTCTGATCTCTCCGTGCAACAGGCGCTCGACGAAGCCGTTACGGCGCTTTGGCTGCTTACCTATTGCGGCAATGTCGGCGCAAAGTCGCGCAAGGGGTTCGGAAGTTTTGCCGATCTCGTTCTGCCGGATGGCCCCGTCGCTGGTCGCCTGCAACCGGTTCTCGACGCATTGCTCAGCAACCTGCTGAAGCCGCCAACCCCACCGAAACCGGCAAGCAGCCCGACCCTTGGCGATGTCATCTTCCGCGAATGGGTCGTCAGCGGCACGCCCTATTCCATCATTGATCGGGCTGGCACTGTCATCCAGGCATTCGCCAAGTCATTACCCACAAAACAGCATCGTGCTGCCCTTGGCATGCCACGCAAACCGGTGCGCCCGGAACCCGGTTTGCCTGCGCGCCACCCGGCACCCTATCACCTGCATGTCGGCCGCACTACGGACGGGAAGACTGTTCTGCGGTTCACGGCATTTCCGTCCGACCGGTTGCGAAACATCCCAGAGAGCCGCGGGCGGATGGAGGAACTGGCCGGTCTGCTGGACGCGGAGTTCAGCCACAGGCCCGCTGGAGGGGGTGGTTCCCGTCCGGGATTCCCTGGGCACGGCACCGCCCGACCGGTGCGCGGCTTCCCCTGCCCGGGCCGGTATCAGGGCGAGCGGGTGACGGTCTTGAACGAGGCCGGTGAAGATTACCGCGTTGATTTCGGTCGTGGCGACTTCGATTTCGTTCCTAAATCCGATGTTGTTCTTGATTGAGGTCTGAAATGAATGCCGGAAAAACGCTTGTCATTACAATTGGAACTGGAAATGTTGATGAGCTTGAGACGTCCTTGATAACGCCGCTGCGGAAATCGATGGCGGCAGGTGACTGGGCAAAGATTGTCCTCCTTCCGTCGAAGATTACCGTCGAGACCGCCGAAAGGCTGATTCAAGATGGGTCCTGCGGCTCAATGGTGCTCCGTCCCTTGCCATGTCCTGGGGACGAATACGAACCCGATACCTGCTTCGCCCACTTTGATTCCGTGCTGGCCGACCTTATCCATGAAGGGACCTGCCCCCAGAACATCACCGCAGACTTCACCCGTGGGACCAAGGTGATGAGTGCTGCCCTGGTGCTCGCTGCCACACGCCATGGCGTTCCGACTCTGCGCTATATCACCGGCGATCAGCGGGACTCCCGGCACATGGTTGTCGGGGGCAGTGAGATCATCAAGGACGGCAGCACCACTTATGTCACGGCACAACGGCAGTTGGATGCGGCGCGGACCCTGATCGAGTCAGGGAACTTTGCCGCTGTCTTGATGCTGTTGCCCGATCCGGACTCACCGTTCGCGCCGCTGGTTCCAGACAAGCTTCGGGCCGGGATTAGCGCAGCACGAGCCATCGCTGCCTTCTACGCCGCCTGGGACCGCCTGGACTTTGCGAGGGCGGATGACATTTGCAAGGCCGCGATCAGCGCAAGCCTGCCGCAGGGATGGAGTCACTTGGCGGTTCCGGATGGCGCCGGACGATGGGTGCGCCAACTGGCGGAGGGCACGAAGGCCGAAGAAAGCCTGCGCCGTTCCGACAAGACCGGGATGGCTGAACATGCCGGCCGGCTTTCGGCTGAGCTGATCGCCAACGCGCGCCGGCGCATTGCGGAGTCGCAGTTCGAGGACGCCAGCCTGCGAGTCTATAGAGCGACGGAACTGATCGGGCAGGCCCTTCTGTTCGCCCGGGGATTTGATAGTCAGTACATGCCGCCGGACGATCCTGCCGTCGCCGCCTTCAAAGAGGAGATGGATAAGAAAAAGAGTGCCGGAATCGGGCAGGCCAACAAAGACGGGACCCTCACTTTTCCCCGGGATAAGGTCGCCCGCTTTCTGAAACGCCTGGAGGAACCGCTCGGTGCTGAACTGACAAAGCTCGGGGAGAGAACGGACGTGAAGGCTCGCAATGAGAGCATTCTGATTCACGGCTTCAGGTCAACTGGTCCGAAGGATTCGCCCCCTCTCAAGGCTGCCCTGGACAGCCTCCAGAACATCCTGCTCCGGGCCTTTCCCGTATCGGCGGAGAACTGGCTGAGATCGGCGGACGCGGTCCCACCCCGTCTGAATCCCCGCCCGTGACCACCCTCTATGTCACCGTCCCCGGCGCCATCGTGCGCACCGAGAGCGGCTCCCTGTCCGTCTGGATCGAGGTGCAGGCCGATGATGCCGGGCCGGATGACGGTCCGATCCGCCGCAAGCGCCTGACCAGCATCGAGCCGCACCGGCTGGAGACGCTGGTGCTGCTGGGCCAGACGGCGCTGACACCGAATGCCATGCGGCTGTGCATGGCCCACCGCATCACGGTCGCCCTGCTGGATGGCGGCGGCAATCTGGCCGCCCGGGTGGTCCCGCCCGAGGCACGCACGGCCGATCTCCGCCTGCACCAGTACACGCTGCACCATACCCCGGAGGAGCGGCTGATCCGGGCGCGCGGCGTGGTGGCGGCCAAGCTGCACAACGCTGCCGAGGTGCTGCGCGCCGTCCGCAGCAACCAGTCCAACCCGGACATCGCGCGGGCCATCGCGGAGGTGGAGCGGACCGCCGGCACGGTCGCCGATGCCCTCACGCCGGAAACCCTTCTCGGCATCGAGGGCAACGGTGCGCGCCAGTACTTCGCCGGCCTGCGCGCCGCCTTCGTGGGGGACATCCGGTTCACCGGCCGGGCCCAGCGGCCCCCGCCCGACCCCGCCAATTCCATGCTGTCCTTCGGCTATGTACTGCTGGGCAACCGCATCGCCGGGCTGCTGGAGGCGCGCGGCATCGATCCCTGTCTGGGCTTCTTCCATGCGTTGCGTCCCGGCCGGCCGTCGCTGGCCCTGGACCTGCTGGAGGAGCTGCGTCACCCGGTGGTGGACCGTCTGGTGCTGCGCCTGTGCAATCTGCGCATGCTGAAGCCCGACATGTTCGAGCCCGATGCCGAACGGCCCGGGGGCGTGCGCCTGACGGTGGAGGGACGCCGCACCTTTCTGGAGGAATGGGAGGCCCAGCTCGCCCGGCCGCTGCGCGAACAGGGAACGCCGTCCGGTCAGCGCCTGGATGTGCACCGGCTGATCCAGCGCCAGGTTGACCGTCTGGTCGCGGATCTCCGCGGGGGCGAGCCGTACCGCCCCTTCCGCTTCGGCGGCTGACCGGCCCCGGGCGCGGAGCGGGGGGCCATCATGGCGCTGTGGACCGAACCCGACGATGACGAGTTCTTCGAAGACCCGTTCGATGCCGATGCCGACACCCTTGCCACCCTGCTGACCGGGAAGCCGCCGATGAACCGCTACGTCGTTTCCTATGACATCATCGACAACAGGCGCCGGGTGAAGGTGGCGAACTGCCTGGACAGCTATGGCCAGCGGGTGCAGAAGAGCGTGTTCGAGGTGCTGATCTCCAGACAGCTCCATGCCCGCATGGTCCGCGAACTGACCGCCCTGATCGACCCTGGACAGGACCGGATCAGCATCTATCCCCAGTGCGGCAGTTGTGATGCCCGCCGTGTCGATCTGGGGGTTGCGCCGGACAAGCCCGTACACCAGAATTGGATCATCGTCTGAACGTCACGGAAACGGACGGTCGGCGGTGGGGGGAATCGTAACCTCCGGGGCATGTCAGGCGCGGGGACGCTGACGATTCTGGCCAGGGTCTTGGAATCGTGAAGAAAAAGCCCTTCTTCCCGCGCGGCTGGCGGGCAGAAAAGGGGGCTGCGGGCCACCTTGCCGGCCCGGTTACGCGAAACCACCCTCCAGGTCCTTGCTCCGCTTTGCTTTTTCAGGGCTGCACCCGCAGCCCTCTCCCCGCTACCGAGGGGACTGAAACGAGAATAAGCCCCAGAATAACCCGGGCGACAATCCCGGGGCCCGCAGCCCTCTCCCCGCTACCGAGGGGACTGAAACGTGGAGGGACCGCCGCCCAAACGTGACGTCCACGCGGACCCCGCAGCCCTCTCCCCGCTACCGAGGGGACTGAAACCCCCGAAATTCTGGCCGTGGATGGTGATGGTCGTGAGCATCCCGCAGCCCTCTCCCCGCTACCGAGGGGACTGAAACCTGTCGCCACCTCGCGCATGAGGTCCTGCAAGAAATCCCCGCAGCCCTCTCCCCGCTACCGAGGGGACTGAAACAACGCCCCGTCAAGGCGCTTGGCGATGCTGCGGGACAGCCCCGCAGCCCTCTCCCCGCTACCGAGGGGACTGAAACGGCGGCTTCCGCGGCTTTGGTGTCCGCAACGGCCGCGGCACCCGCAGCCCTCTCCCCGCTACCGAGGGGACTGAAACGCGGCGATTTCTTCGTGCAGGCATTCCTCGAAGTCGATCCCCGCAGCCCTCTCCCCGCTACCGAGGGGACTGAAACCCGATGTTCTCCCCCCGCTCGGTGAAGGAAGCGAACTGCGTCCCGCAGCCCTCTCCCCGCTACCGAGGGGACTGAAACGAGAGCATGGGCGGCTCCAAGGACGGACGCTGGGTACCCGCAGCCCTCTCCCCGCTACCGAGGGGACTGAAACCGCCCCTCCGAGGTGGTGTGGCTCGTACAGGTCGGTATCCCGCAGCCCTCTCCCCGCTACCGAGGGGACTGAAACACGGTGCAGGTGTTCATTGCCTCGCAGAACTCGACGGCCGCCCCGCAGCCCTCTCCCCGCTACCGAGGGGACTGAAACCAGACGGCTGGGCCGCCGGACACCCCTTCGTCGCCGTCCCAGCCGCCCGCAGCCCTCTCCCCGCTACCGAGGGGACTGAAACCCTGGACTGGACCAAGGCGGACGTGGACTGCCGCACCAGCCCGCAGCCCTCTCCCCGCTACCGAGGGGACTGAAACCCCGGCTCGGCCCCCGCGTAAGCATCCAGCATCCGCTGGAGCCCGCAGCCCTCTCCCCGCTACCGAGGGGACTGAAACTCTGGCTCGAGGACCGACCGGTAGAATGCGTAGACGGCTTCCCGCAGCCCTCTCCCCGCTACCGAGGGGACTGAAACTCCTTGGTGCCGTCGGCGCGTTCGACTATGGACACGTCCTCCCGCAGCCCTCTCCCCGCTACCGAGGGGACTGAAACCGCGGGGTGTTATTGCAAAGGTTTCGTCGGTGTCGGTCCCCGCAGCCCTCTCCCCGCTACCGAGGGGACTGAAACTGCTGTCCGCGGCCATAGCCATCCCCATCACGATCATCATCCCGCAGCCCTCTCCCCGCTACCGAGGGGACTGAAACGCGCGGGACGCCTGCTCGATCAGGCGGGGGGTTTCGGCCCGCAGCCCTCTCCCCGCTACCGAGGGGACTGAAACAGGTTTCGTCCGTGTCGGTCCCGCCGTAGCGGGTAATCCCCGCAGCCCTCTCCCCGCTACCGAGGGGACTGAAACGCGCCATCGCCCGGATGGCGGGCGACTGTCCGCCGAAGGTCCCGCAGCCCTCTCCCCGCTACCGAGGGGACTGAAACCATCGGCCTCATCGGCCTCGCCGATCTCCCGGCCCAGATACCCGCAGCCCTCTCCCCGCTACCGAGGGGACTGAAACCTCGGCCGCCGCCGCAAGCTCCGGGCTAAACTGGACGCGATCCCGCAGCCCTCTCCCCGCTACCGAGGGGACTGAAACAAAAAAGCTGAGGTGTTCCATAGATTTATCCTTACTCCCGCAGCCCTCTCCCCGCTACCGAGGGGACTGAAACCGGCCGCTCGGGACATCTGTTTCATGGGGGCTTTCTCTACCCGCAGCCCTCTCCCCGCTACCGAGGGGACTGAAACGCTGAGGGGGCAGGACCCTTACCGGGGCCCCGAACTCCACCCCGCAGCCCTCTCCCCGCTACCGAGGGGACTGAAACGATCCCGAAGGTCCGGCCGTGAATGGTAAAGGTCTCAATCCCCGCAGCCCTCTCCCCGCTACCGAGGGGACTGAAACTCGGGCTCGCCGTCGATCCGTGCGCTGGGGCGGTGTTCGCCCGCAGCCCTCTCCCCGCTACCGAGGGGACTGAAACACGAGGCAGTCCGGGGCGTAGACCCACCACTGTCGGCCGCCCCGCAGCCCTCTCCCCGCTACCGAGGGGACTGAAACGCGCTGGACGCGGACGATCCCCTGCCCCCACGCCTCCCCGCAGCCCTCTCCCCGCTACCGAGGGGACTGAAACAGCGGCAGGGCCGCCTGCACCAGCAGGGAGAGCTGGTGCCCGCAGCCCTCTCCCCGCTACCGAGGGGACTGAAACCAGCCGGCGCCGCCATGATCCCGCTCGAAGTCGTCACAACCCGCAGCCCTCTCCCCGCTACCGAGGGGACTGAAACGGGCCGCACCTCGACGCAAACGCCGCCGAGGTACGAGCGCCCGCAGCCCTCTCCCCGCTACCGAGGGGACTGAAACGTCATGCGCCAAAGCGCGTAGGCCAGCGCCTGCCTTGCCCGCAGCCCTCTCCCCGCTACCGAGGGGACTGAAACTTCATAGGACGCCTCGGCCAGCCGACCGATCAGGTCGGAGCCCGCAGCCCTCTCCCCGCTACCGAGGGGACTGAAACCCGCTCTTCCCGCTGCACACAAAGCTGCGACGCGCAGTACCCCCGCAGCCCTCTCCCCGCTACCGAGGGGACTGAAACTCGGACTTGATCCCCTTGATGATCTCGGAGACCGCTTCCCCCCGCAGCCCTCTCCCCGCTACCGAGGGGGGAGAGGTGCGGGCGGTTCGTTCCTGCCGGGGATGGAGGGGGCGGGGGTCACTCCAGGGGCTGGATGAGCACCTGCCCCAGCCCGAACACGGTGGCCTTGCCCAGATGCACCCAGCCGAGGGCGGCCAGCAGAGGCCAGAGCGGTCCCGGTCCCTCCGGCAGGTCGAGCGAGCCTGTCACCCCATGCAGGTCCAGTTCCCCCTGATTGGCGGAATACCGGTGCAGGCGGGCCGGGCTGCCCCGCCACCGGCCGGCCGGCAGCGCCCGCGCCCAGGCGAGCGCCGGCCCGTTCAGGGCCGACAGCGCCGCGGCCCCGTTCCCGTTCCCGTTCCCGGCCAGCCGGCACAGCCGCCGCAGGCCGACCACCACAAGGTCCGGCAGGGTGGGCTGGTCGATCAGCCGCCCCCGGCGCAGCATCCGCACCGGCACGTCGAAGACCAGACGGCAGGGCAGCCCGGCCGGGCCACCCGACGCCGCGCCCAGGGGCCAGACCACCTGATCCAGGCCGAACGGCCCGGCCGTGCCCGCCCGCACCTGCCCGTCCGGCCCCAGTGACCGGATCGCCCGGACGGAGAACGGTCGGCGCTCCGGCCCCAGCCCGCGTGCCGAGGCCAGCAACCAGCCCTCCAGAAGGGGGGCGTCGTGGTGCAGGGCCTCTCCCATGCTGATCCATTCCACCGCCGGCCAGTCCACCGCATCCGGGGGCGCGGGGCGCAGCAGATACAGCGGATGCGCCTCTGCCCCCGATTCGGCACGCCCCTCGAAAATGGCGGCATAGCAGCCCGGGTCATGGTCGTGCAGAGCCGCCCCCCAGACCCCGCGCAGCATCGGCACCGTGGTCATCACGCCCGGCGTGTCCAGGACCAGTCTCCGTGCCTTGACATGCACCGAGGCGAGGGCGGCGCGCAGGTCATCGACCAGGGCGGAGGCCGGGGGCAGGTCGGTTGTCGGGAGCATGTGCAGGGCTGGACTCCAAACCGGACATCTCGGAAGCCCCAGCTTTCATCGAGCCCCGCCGCGCGTCAACGCGCAGCGGGCGCAGACGGCATGATGCGTGCCGCCGGATCGTGCAGGCGGGCGCAGCGCACAGCACCCTGGACCCAAACCGATAAAACGGCTGTAGGACTAACGGTCCTGACCCTCCGTCTCGAACTCGGCGGTCGGGGCGGTCTCGACCAGATCGGCCACGGCCTCGAAGGCGCGGGCGTTGTGGTCCATCTGCGGCTTGATCGGCACATTCTGGTCGCCGACATGGCGGAAGAACTCGGCCGCGTCGCGCAGCAGCTTGGCGGCGATCTCTGCGTTGGTGCTCATCGCTCTGTCTCCTGCGGGGTGGGGGTGGGAAACCGCCCTCAGGCGGCGTGAGAGGCCCGCCGGACCGTCAGGCGGTCGCGGTCCTCGCGGATGCGGCCCGCCTGTTCCAGCACGCCGGCCGCCACCTCCGGCGGCAGATCGGCGGCAAGCGCCTGCTGGAACCGCTCCAGCGTGCCGTCCTCGCCGCGGACAAGGCTGTCCAGGATCGCCCCGCCGTCGCGGTCGCGGAAAACGGATTGCAGGTCCTCCAGCATCCGCTGGGCTCCGCCCAGCAGCGTGCCGGTGGCTTCGGGGGCGCCGCCGATGGTGGCGACCAGCCGTTGCAGCTCGCGCACGATGGCGCCACGGCGGGCGCCGATATCGTTCAACAGGGACTTCAGATCGGGGTCCGGCGCGTTCTCGGCCGCCCGCTGGAAGCCCAGATGGCTGTCCTCGGCCGCCCGGATCAGCTCGTTCAGCGTATCGACGATCCTGTCGCGTTCCATTCCGCCGTCCCCCCGCATCTCCCCTGTCCCAGGCAACCCGGCGCCGGCCCCGTGGTTCCAGGTCCTCGGTCCCGGCTCCCCGGCTCAGCGCGGGGGCCGGCCACGGGCGAAGGCGGCGGCGGCCTTCATCAGCCGCTCCATCTCGCGGATACGGTCATTCTGCCGCCGGATGCGGTCGGGCTGCCTGTCCTGGCCGGTTTCCCCGGCCGGTTGCGGGTCGGCCGGTTGCTGGCCGGCCGGGTGCTGATCGGGGGAACGCCGGGTGTCGGGTTTTTCGCCGCCGGGCATGATCGGTCCCTTTCCTCGGGTCGGACTGCTTCCTCGGGTCGGACTGCTTTCTCGGGTCGGACTGCTTTCTCGGGTCGGACTGCCCGACCGCAACGGAGCAGACGTCCTCCGGGTTCCGCCCGGTCGCGCCGATCCGAAGGTTGCCACGATTACCTGTCAGAAATGCTAATGGACGGTGACCGTCCCCGGGAAGAGGGGCCGCACCGGGCCGCCGCGTCAGCGGCGGCACGCGCGGGAGCGCCGCCCGTCAGCGGCCGGGTGCCGCCGCCAGACAGTTCTCGACGATGGCGTAGCAGGCCCCGGCATCGCCCGAATCCTCGCGGTAGATCAGCCGGCTGACCCGGTCATTCTCGACCGTGAAGGTGGCCGTGCAGCCCGACGGACCGCCGCCTCCGCCCAGCGGGATGCCAAGACCGAGCCCCAGCCCGACATTGCCGCCGCCCCCGCCGACCCCGACGCCCAGGCTGCTGCCGGAGGAACGGCCGGGCTGGACGGAGGCGTAGGTGAAATACTCCGCCCCGCCCGCCTGCTCGCGGCGGTCGGGCACCCCGGCGCAGGACAGCAGGGTCTGCACCGGCATGCCGACCAGGATCTGCCGCGCCGCCTGCGCCTCCTCCGCCTGACGGGAGGTGCAGCCGGCCAGCAGCGGCAGGACCGCCAGGGCCGCCAGCAGCGCCGCCCGGCCTCCTGCCGCGCCGGCCTTCGACACCCCGGGTTCTGGCGCCCCGGTATCCGAGATTGTCCGCACGCCCCGCCTCCCGTTCCCCGGGACCGCCGGTCCCGTGCTGCGCTCTTCCGCCTGCCAACGCCGGTCTGCCAACGCCCGTCTGCCAACATTGTTCTGCCGGCACGTCTGCACAACCGCGCAGCCCTCCGCCGGTTCCGGCGCCGTGGGCGGCGGCCCAGGCGGACAGGGAGACGCCAGGATAGGGGAGGGGTCCCCGCTCGCCCAGCCCTCCGGAGGGAGAGGTCCGCACGGCGGAAGGGGCGGGCCGGGTCAGCCGGCGGCGGCCTTCCCGGCGACGGGTTCGGCCAGGGCCGGGCCGGTCGGCAGGCGGCAGCGCACCTCGGTGCCGTGTTCCGGCGCGCTCTCGATCTCCACCCGGCCGCCATGCAGCTCGATGATGCTCTTGACCAGGGACAGGCCCAGCCCGGCGCCGCCGCTGCGCGACTGGTGGTGTGCGCGTTCGAAACGGCCGAAGACGCGCTGCTGGTCGTCCTGCGGGATGCCGATGCCGGTGTCGCGCACGCCCAGCACGACCGCATCCCCCTCGCGCCGGGCGGACAGGACGATGCGGCCGCCGGCGGGGGTGAAGCGGACGGCGTTGCTGACCAGGTTGAACAGCGCCTGCTTCAGCCGCTTCTCGTCGGCCTCCAGGGTGCCGATGCCGGCCGGGATCTCGGTGCGCAGATCCAGCTCCTGCTGCCGCGCCCAGTCGCGGGTCAGCGTGGCGACCCCGTTCAGCAGGCCGGCGATCTCCACCGGCGCCCGTTCCAGCACCATGAACCCCGCCTCGATGGTGGCGAGGTCCAGGATGTCGTTGACCAGGGACAGCAGGCGCCGGCTCGCCTCCAGCACGCCGCGGGCGTATTCGATCTGGCGGGGATTCAGCGGGCCGAAGTACTGGTTGTTCAGGATTTCCGCGAACCCCATGATCGCGTTCAGCGGGGTGCGGAGCTGGTAGCTGACATTGGCGATGAATTCCGACTTCAGCCGGTCCGCCGTCTCCAGCGCCTCGTTGGTGGCGCGCAGGGCCTGTTCCACCCGGGCGCTGTCGGTCACGTCCATGGCGCTGAACAGCACGGCCCCGTCCGGCAGGGGGACCTGGCTGTAGGTCAGCACGCTGCCGTCCACCCGCTCCATCCGGCTGGTGCGGGGCATCCGGTCCAGCAGGCCCGCGACCAGCTCGGCCCGGCGCGCGGCCCAGTCGCCGCCCACATCCATCAGCGGCCGCACCCGCTCGACCAGGGCGGCGATGTGCGGTTCGCCGGCGAGGTCCGCCTCGCCCAGCCGCCACAGCCGCAGGAAGGCCGGGTTGTGCAGCTTCAGCCGGCCGTCGCCGCCGAACACGGCGACCGCCTCCTCCAGATTGTCCAGCGTCTCCTGCTGCACGGCCATCAGCGTGTTGTAGGAGGACTCCAGCGCCAGCGTGTGGGTCACGTCCTCCTGCACGAACATCAGCCCGCCGAACGGGTGCGGCACCGTCAGCGTGCGCAGGGTGCGGCCGTCGGGGAGGTGGACCATCTCCTCCTCCGGCTCCAGCAGCGAGGTGAACTGGGCCAGCCGCTGCCGCTTCCAGCGGGGGAAATCGACCTGTTCGGTCAGCTTGCGCCGGGCGCGCATGTCCTCCAGCAGCTCACCGTAGCCGGGTTCGCTGTCCAGCCAGACCTCGTCCAGGCCCCAGAGCTGGGCGTAGGCGCGGTTGTAGAAGCGCAGCCGGGTGTCGGCGCCGAAGATGGCGATGGCCGAGCCGAGCTGCTCCAGCACCTCGGCATGGGCGGAGACATGGCGCTCCAGCTCGTCGGCGATCTCCTGCTCGCCCGTGATGTCCAGCCCGAACCCCAGTTGCAGGTCGGGGCGGTCCAGCGGCATCTCGGTCAGGCGGAACAGCCGGCGGTCGCCGTCCACCACCAGATAGCGGCTCTCCGTCTCGGCGTGGGCGCCGTTGCGGGCGCGCATGGCCAGATCGCGCGGGGGCAGGGCCAGCGCCCCGCCCGGCAGCTCCAGGCCCAGATCCACCACCGCGCGGGGGTCGGCGTCCAGCAGCCGGGCGAAGGCCCGGTTGCACCAGACGATGGACAGGTCGGCCCCGCGCAGCCAGACCGGCACGGGCACGGTATCGAGGGCCAGCGACAGGCGCCGGCACTCCTCCTCGGCCCGGTTCCGGGCCTCCACGCCGCGGGCGAGATCGGTCGCCGTCGCCGTCATGTCGCGCAGCCAGAGCAGGTCGAAGCGCTCGCCGTCGCCCGTTCCGGCACGGCGGCCGGCAAGCTGGAAGACGCGCCCGCCGTCGGCCCGGCGCACGGTCAGCAGGAAGGGCTCGCCGGTTTCCTGAAGATGGCGGAAGGAGCCGTGCAGGGCGGCGGCGTCGGACGGGTCGAGCGCCGTCTCCACATCCTCCAGCCGGCGGGCTTCGGGGATGGCCAGGGCTTCGGCGAAGCGGGGACTGGCGGCCTGGGCGCCGCCGGTGCTCCAGGCGCACCAGGGATCGGGGCTGGCGGCGACCAGCGCGCGCAGGTTGCGCACCTCCGTCTCCGCCCGCTGCACCTCCGCCCAGCCGGCCGCGGTCAGGGTCCGGACACGCAGCAGCGCGCCCCCCAGGCCCAGGCCCAGCGCCAGAACCGCGGCGGCAAGCAACGCCGGCGGCAGGCCGCTGTCCGAGAGCGCAAGGAACGCCACGCCGGCCAGGCCCAGGATGCCCGCCCCGATGCCCGCCAGATATGTCCCCAGAGGCGGTCTCACGCCGGCGATTCTAAGCCCCCCGGCCGGCAAAGCAAAGCGGCGCGCCCGGTCGGGGGCGCCGGCAGTCCGTTTTTCCCACGTCACCCGTAATGGACTCCATCGAACAGACGGTTTCTCGCGTCTGCGGGGAAGCGGCCATACCGCCATCCGCGGGCGGTCCGGCGTCCGGCGGGACCGCAGGGTCCATTCCTAAAGCACCTCCGGCACGGCACAAGCGCCCGAAAGGGGCGTGACAATCGCTGGTCCGGGAGCCGGGACCCGGAAACGGAACCGGCCGGGGGGCGCCCCCCGGCCGGTGTCTGCGTCCAGCGATGTCCGCCCGCGATCAGTAGCGGTAGTGGTCCGGCTTGAACGGGCCGGCCTGGGACACGCCGATGTACTCGGCCTGCTTGGAGGAGAGCTGGGTCAGCTTCGCGCCGATCTTGTCCAGGTGCAGGCGGGCGACCTTCTCGTCCAGGTGCTTGGGCAGCACATAGACCTTGCGCTCGTAGTTCTGGTGGTTGTTCCACAGCTCGATCTGGGCCAGCACCTGGTTGGTGAAGCTGGCCGACATCACGAAGCTGGGGTGGCCGGTGGCGCAGCCCAGGTTCACCAGACGGCCCTTGGCCAGCACGATCAGGCGCTTGCCGTCGGGGAACACGACCTCGTCCACCTGCGGCTTCACCTCCTCCCAGCGGTAGTTCTGGAGGGCGGCGATCTGGATCTCGCTGTCGAAGTGGCCGATGTTGCAGACGATGGCGCGGTCCTTCATCGCCCGCATGTGGTCGAGCGTGATGACGTCCACGTTGCCGGTGGCGGTGACGAAGATGTCGCCCAGCGGGGCGGCCTCGTCCATGGTCACCACCTGATAGCCCTGCATGGCGGCCTGGAGCGCGCAGATCGGGTCGATCTCGGTGACCAGCACGCGGGCGCCCTGGCTGCGCAGGGATTCGGCCGAGCCCTTGCCCACGTCGCCGAAGCCGGCGACGACGGCGACCTTGCCGGCCATCATCACGTCGGTGGCGCGGCGGATGCCGTCCACCAGGGACTCGCGGCAGCCGTACAGGTTGTCGAACTTGGACTTGGTGACGCTGTCGTTGACGTTGATGGCCGGGACCTTGAGGGTGCCCTTCTTCATCATCTCATACAGGCGGTGGACGCCGGTCGTCGTCTCCTCCGACAGGCCGCGCACGTCCTTCAGCATCTCCGGATACTTGTCGTGCATGATCTGGGTGACGTCGCCGCCATCGTCCAGGATCATGTTCGGGGTCCAGCCGGCATGCGGACCCTCGGCCGGCCCGCGCAGGGTCTGCTCGATGCACCACCAGAACTCCTCCTCGGTCTCGCCCTTCCAGGCGAAGACGGGGATGCCGGCGGCGGCGATGGCGGCGGCGGCGTGGTCCTGGGTGGAGAAGATGTTGCACGACGACCAGCGCACCGTGGCGCCCAGTTCCACCAGCGTCTCGATCAGGACGGCCGTCTGGATCGTCATGTGCAGGCAGCCGACGATGCGGGCGCCCTTCAGCGGCTTCGTGGCGCCGTATTCCGCGCGCAGGGCCATCAGGCCCGGCATCTCGGTCTCGGCGATGGCGATCTCCTTGCGGCCCCACTCGGCCAGGGAGATGTCCTTGACCTTGTAGTCGGTGAAGGCGGTGGCGGACATGACGGTCCCTCGAAGGTTGGGCGATCCGGCCGGGATCCTGGGCGGGCCGGATGCGGGGTCTGGCCTGGGCCGGCGCGCGGACGGTCGTGCCGCCGGGGCGCCGGGCCGGGCTCGGGTTTACCAGCGGGGGCCTGGACGGGCAAGCATAAAGATATCTTTATGTGTCTATCCGAAGGGTGCGGTCCGGGACCGGACGCCGCTCCCGCGACCGCGCCGGCCGCGGCGCGCCGGGGTCTTGCGCGGCGGGTGGAATCCCTGTATCCAGCGCGCGTCCCGCTGCCGGCATGATCGGCGGCGCCCCGGTCCATGGGGTGCCGGCCGCCCCGTTCCGGCAGCCGGCGGCCGCGCGTGCCCATGACGTCCTGCCCTGCCGGGACCGGACGGCGGCCGCAGGCCAGCGGACCCGACGCGGCGCTCCTGCCGCGGCGAACGTGTTTCGGGGCCCGTCCGCGGGCCGGACCAGGGAGTCAGGGATGCTGAAGGAACCGACCGCCGGCAAGCGCATGGAGATGGGCTTCGTCATCGGCCTCTTGGGCGCGGGCTTCGGCGGCGTGGTCGGCGCGATCATCTTCGGCGCCTCGGGCGACGGCGGCAGCGCCACCATCGGCGGCGTGGTCGGGGCCGCGCTGGGCGCCGGCTTCTTCGGCATGATCGGCGCCAACATGGCCAGCACCACCTTCAACGACACCGACGCCGACTGACCCTGGCGCCGACTGATCCCGGCGCCGGCCGGCCCTGGCGCCGGCTGGCCCGGCCGGCAATGTCGGGCGCGCTCCCGCCGCGGGATCGCGCTCGTCCGGGCTGCCGTCCGCCCTCCGGAACGGTGCGTTCCCTGTCGCTTGCGCAATCATAGGCCCTCTCCCTATCATCGCGCGATGCCGACCGAGATCCGCCACATCATCTTCACCGGGGACGAGGTGATCCGCGCCCTGGTGGAATACCACAAGCGGTCCGGCAACCCGCTGCCGCCCGGCACCGTGATCCGCTGCCACTACGAATCCCTGCCGGACCTCTGCTGCGCCCTGCATCTGGCGCTGGACGCCGACGGTTCGCGCCAGGTCTTCCGGATCGAGCAGACGCATCTGGCCGCGGCCCTGATCTTCTTCTGCATCCACAACCGGATTCCGCTGCCGACGCGCGCGACCAAGCAGATCCAGCTCCTGAACGAACAGTTGACCCTGGTCGTCACCCGGACCCCGGCCAACGACCGGCCGCAGCGCTGAGCCCGGGCGCTGAACTCCGGGCACTGATCCCCAGGAGTCCGACCCCGGCCCTCACGCCGCCGGGCGCACCGCGAAGGCCAGCGAGAACGGGTCCAGGGCCGAAGGCAGCGGCCGGGCCGGGTCCAGCCGTCCCGGATCGCCCATGTGGAAGCGGTGGCGCTCCAGCAGCGCCGCCAGGGTCAGGCTGGCCAGCAGCGGCACCAGATGGCGCGCCGGGCATTTGCCGGGGCCGCCGCTGAAGGGCAGCAGCGGCCAGCCGGCAGGAAGGCGCGACTCCCGCCCGCCGTCCAGCCACAGCGCCGGGTGGAAGCGGTCGGCGAAGGGCAGGGTCTCGTCGTCGCGGTGGAAGAAGGGGGCGACGATGGCGATGCCGGTGCCCGCCGGCATGGCGCCGTCGTGCCACAGCGTCTCCTGCGTCGTCTGGCGCAGGATCAGCGGCGTCGTCGGCCACAGCCGCAGCCCTTCCAGAAAGGCGGCGCGCAGGAAGGGCAGTTCCGGCCCGCCGCCGGCCGCCTCGGCCGCCGCGCGGTCGGCCGCGCCCGGTTGCGTCGCCAGCAGCGCCAGGGCGCGGAACCCGGCGATGCCGGCCGGGCCGGCGGCGAACAGCCACTGCGTCACCTGGTCCGTCGGCGCCGTTCCCGGCGCTGCCGGCAGGTCGGCCGCGGCGGCGGCCAGGGAGCCCGGCTCCGCCCGCGCCAGATGCTGCGCCAGCCGGCGGTGGAAGCGGGCCCGCAGCGCCGGGTGGCCGGGGTGCAGGAAGGCCCAGTTGGCGGCGGCGCGCAGCCGGACCAGCATGTCCGTCAGCTCATGATCCTCACGCGCCGCGTCGCCCAGCACGACCCGGCGGACGATGGCGGACCAGGCGACGACGAAGTCGCTCCAGCCGATCATGCTGCCGGCGCGGTCGGCCCAGCGCAGCAGGGAGTCCACCTCCTGCCGGACGACGGTGGCGAAGCGGTCGGCCAGCGGATGCACCCGGCGGTCGCTGGCCAGGGCGGCGTCGCTGAAGCGGCGGCGCACGTCCCGCGCCGGCCCGCGGGAAATCAGCGAGCCCCGCGGTTCCAGATGCGCCAGGGCGGCGTGCTTCTCCGAACTGTCGGGAGAGAACGGGTCGGGCGTCCAGTCCAGCACGCGGCGGACATCCTCCGGCGCGAAGACCAGGGCCTGCGACCGGCCCGGCAGCCGCAGCATCAGCGGCCCCTCGCCATAGCGCCGGCGCAGCGCCTGCATCCGCCGCACCATGCGGCGGTCCAGGTCCAGCCGCTCGGCCAGCGCCACCATGCGGGGCCGGCGCAGGATCACGCCCTTGGCGATCGGCGGCCCCAGCAGATCGGCCAGCGCCGCCGCCGTGTCCGCCACGCTCGCCTGTGGCAGCCGGTCCCCCGCCCTGGCGGAATACGCCGTCATCCCTTCCTCCCCCGCGCCGGTCCGTCGTTCCGGGACAACGGGCGCGGCGACCGGGGCGTTCCGCAGCGCGGCACGATTCCGGGAGGGGTGAAGGGTGAGGGATCAGCGGCGTTCGTGCGCCAGCCGGGCTTCCGCGGCGCGGATAACGCGCGTGAGGGCGTAGTTCATCGCCAGATAGAGGGCACCGGCGATGACGAACACCTCCACCGGCTGGAAGGTGCGCGAGGCGATGGCGCGCGCGGCGCCCGTCAGCTCCATCAAGGTGATGGTGGAGGCGAGGCTGCTGGCCTGCACCATCTGGATCATCTCGTTGCCATAGGCGGGCAGCGCCTGCCGGAACGCCTGCGGCAGCACGATGCGGCGGAACAGCAGCGGCCCCGGCATACCGACCGCCCGCGCCGCCTCGATCTGGCCGAAGGGCACGGCACGGATGCCGCCGCGGATGATCTCCCCGGTATAGGCGGCGGTGTTCAGCGTCAGCGCCAGGATGGCGCACCAGTAGGGTTCGCGCAGGAACGGCCAGAGGATGCTCTCCCGCACCGTCTCGAACTGCCCCAGCCCGTAGTAGATCAGGAAGATCTGCACCAGCAGCGGGGTCGAACGGAACAGGAAGGTGTAGCCGCCCGCCAGGACCGATACGGCCCGGATGCTGGACAGGCGCAGCGCGGCGATGCCCACGGCCAGCACCAGCCCCAGGACCAGCGACAGGGCCACCAGCTCCACCGTCACGACGGCACCGGACAGCAGCGACGGCAGGCTTTCCAGGATCAGGCGCGGGTCCATGCCGGTCCTCCTAACGCACGGCGCGGCGGACGCCGCGCTCGGCCCGCCGCTCGGCCCACTGGAAGGCGGCGTTGGAGGCGGTGGTCAGGACCATGTAGATGGCCGCCGCCGTCAGATAGAAGAGGAAGGGCTGCCGCGTGGCGCCGCTGGCGACATAGGACACGCGCATCAGCTCCGCCAGCGCGGTGACGGAGACCAGGGCGGTGTCCTTCAGGGTCATCTGCCAGACATTGCCCAACCCCGGCAGGGCGTAGCGCAGGGCCTGCGGCACGACGATCCGGCGCAGGATCAGGCGGCGGTGCATGCCCAGGGCGCGGGCCGCCTCGATCTGGCCCGACGGCACCGCCTGCACGGCGCCGCGGATCACCTCCGCCGCATAGGCGCCGGAGACGGTGGCGACGGCGGCCACGCCGACGGCGAAGGCCGACAGCTCGATCCGCCCGCCATAACCGAACACCCCGGCCACCCAGCTCACGAAACCGCTGCCGCCGAAGAACAGCAGCCAGATCACCAGCAGCGCCGGGACGCCGCGGATCACGGTGGTATAGACCTCCGCCAGCCCGCGCAGCACGGCATTGCCACCCAGCCGGGCGGCGGCGGCCAGCGAGCCCAGGACCAGCCCGCCGGCGAAGGACAGCACCGCCACCGCGACGGTGACGCCGGCGCCGCCCAGGATCTCGTCGCCCCAGCCTCCGGCGCCGAACCTCAGAAGCTCGAGCATCGCCGGCCTCAGTGCGCCGCGCTGGCGGGCGCGTCGGGCGCGTCGGGCGGGGCCGCGGCGGGCGGCGGGGCGGAGACGTCGGCCCCGAACCACTTCACCGCCAGGGCGCGCAGCGTGCCGTCGGCCTGCATGGCGGCCAGCGCGCCGTCAAGCTGCTGGCGCAGCTCCACGTCGCCCTGGCGCACGGCGATGCCGATGCCCTCGCCCACCGGGCCGCCCTCGATGGCAGGACCGGCGACGGTGGTGTCCTTGCCCTCCTCGCTGGCGAGGTAGGGCTCCACCACGACGGAGTCGGCCAGCCCGACATCCAGTCGCCCGGTGGCCAGATCCAGCACCAGGTTCTCATGCGTGTCGTAGCGCCGGACGGTGGCGCCGGGGGCAAGCCGCGTGTCGGCGAACTCGGCCGCCGTGGTGCCGCTCTGCACCCCGACCGAACGGCCGGCCAGGGCCTTGGCGATGCGGTCCAGCGCCGCCTGCTCCTCCGCGTCCAGCGTGTCCAGGGTGATCAGGGCGGGGCCGCCCTCCAGCCCCTCGGGCACGCGCCCGGCGGGGGCGAAGAAGCGCAGGGGCGTGCTGACATAGGGGCGGGTGAAGGCGACGACGCGCCGGCGCTCGCCGGTGACCGTCATGCCGCCGGTGATGGCGTCGTAGCGGTCGGCCAGCAGCCCCGGGATGATGCCGTCCCAGCTCTGGGGGATGATGTCGCAGCGCTGGTCCAGCCGCCGGCAGATCTCCCGCACCACGTCCATGTCGAAGCCGACCAGGGTGCCGGTCGTATCGACGGAGACGAAGGGCGGATAGGCGCTCTCCGTGGCGACGCGGATGGGCGTGCCGGCCGCCTGCGGCGCCTGGGCGCCGTCCTGCCCGCCGTCCCCGCAGGCCGCGAGCAGCAACACGGCCATCATCCCCAGCGTCCGCCGACCCAACATCCCCATGTCCTCCGATTACTCCCCCTCCGACCGGAGGGGGTGCGTGCGGGCGGAGTTTCGGGGTCCGCCCCCACCCCGTCAAGCCGTGGCAGGAGCCTCAGCGCGTCCCGGCCGGCATCGAGGCGTCGAAGCCGAACCACTGCTCCGACAGGCGCTTGAGCGTGCCGTCCTGCTGCATCGAAGCCAGCGCCCCGTTCAGCGCGTCCAGCAGGGCGGGTTCGTTCTGGCGGATGGCGATGCCCATGCCGCGGCCGAACAGCCCGCCATCGAAGCCGGGGCCGAAGAAGCTGGCGTTGCGCCCTTCCGGGCTGTCCAGGAACGCCTCCCAGGCCGAGGCGTCGGCCAGCCCGGCGTCGATGCGCCCGGCGGCAAGGTCCATCGACAGGTTCTCCTGGGTGTCGTAGCGGCGCACGCTGACCGTGTCGGCCAGGTACTGGTCCAGGAAGTTGGCGTGGATGGTGGCGCTCTGCACGCCCACCGTCCGGCCCTTCAGCCGCTCCCGCAGCGTCGCCAGCGCCGCCTTCTCGGCCTCGTCCAGGTCGGTCAGGTTGACCCGCTCCAGCCCGGTGTCGGTGTCCTGCAACGGGCTGTCGTTCAGGGCGACGAAGTAGGCGGGCGTGGTGGCGTAGCCCTGGGTGAAGGCAACGACCCGCTCGCGTTCCTCGGTGATCGACATGCCGGCGGCGATGGCGTCGTACTTGCCGGTCTGGAGGCCGGGGATGATGCCGTCCCAGTTCTGGGCGACGATGCGGCACTCCACCTTGATCCGGGCGCAGACCTCGCGGGCCACGTCCACGTCGAAGCCGGTCAGGTTCCCGGCCGCGTCCGTCATGTTGTAGGGCGGATAGGCGCCTTCCGTGGCGATCCGCAGGGGGTCCGGCACGGGCCGGTCGGCGCCCTGCCCGTCGGACTGCTCGCCGCAGGCGGCAAGCACCAGGACGGAGGCCGCGGCCAGCCCCCGGACAAACCAAGACGTCATTCTGCTTCGCGCTCCCCGCGGCCCGTCGCCGGCGGTGTGGCCTGCCGGCTTTCTTCTGTGGGGGCAGTTTCGTCGCGCCGCACACGGCCCGTCAAGCGTGCCGCTCCCCTCCCGGTCGCCGCTGCGGCCCGTCCCGCCCGGAAGGGGTAGCCGGGGCGCAATCGGTGCAGGGCGGGTGCGCCGGCCGGAATAGAAGCCGCCAGCGCCGGTTGCCCCCGTCCGACAAGGCCGGCCGAACGAAAGAACCGGGCCGGCGGAACGGCTTGGGAGGGCCATTCCAGCATGATCGACCTGCTCATCGTCCTGGCGTTCGTCGTGTACGCGATCGGTTCCGGTCTGCGCGCACGCCATGCCGCCTCACAGAACCTCCAGGAATACTTCCTGGCCGGAAAGACCATTCCGGGCTGGAAGTCCGGCATGTCCATGGCGGCGACGCAGTTCGCGGCCGACACGCCGCTGCTGGTCACGGGCCTGATCGCCACCGCCGGCGTCTTCGCGCTCTGGCGGCTCTGGGTCTACGCCCTGGCCTTCCTGCTGATGGCCTACGTCTTCTCCAGCGCCTGGCGGCGCGGCGGCGTGCTGACGGACGCCGAGCTGACGGAGACGCGCTACAGCGGCCGCGGCGTGCTGCCGCTGCGCGTGCTCAAGGCCTTCTACTACGGCACGGTCATCAACTGCATCGTGCTGGCCATGGTGCTGGTGGCGGCCATCCGCATCGCCGAGGTGTTCCTGCCCTGGCACGACTGGCTGCCCGGCGGGATCTACGACCCCATCGTCGGTTTCGTCCAGGCCATCGGCCTGCAACTGGGGGAGAGCGTCACCGGCCTGCCGCCGGAGGTCGCCACCACCAACAACCTGATCTCCATCCTGCTGACGCTGGCCTTCACCGCGACCTATTCCACCACCGGCGGCCTGCGCAGCGTCATCAACACCGACGTGGTGCAGCTTGTCCTCGCGCTGGTGGGGACGGCCGTCTACGCCTGGATCGTGCTGGACCATGTCGGCGGCTTCGGGGCGCTGAGCGACCGCGTGGTGCAGCTCTACGGCGAGGAGAAGGCGAACGAGATGCTGTCCTTCGGCCCGGTCGGGGCGGCGGACATCATCATGCCCTTCCTCGTCATCATCAGCCTGCAATGGTTCTTCCAGATGAACTCGGACGGCACGGGCTATCTCGCCCAGCGCTCCATGGCCTGCCGCACCGACAAGGATGCGCGTATCGCCGGCGTGCTGTTCACCTGGACCCAGATCTTCGCACGCAGCCTGTTCTGGCTGGTGATCGCGGTCGGGCTGCTGATCGTCTACCCCTTCACCCCGCAGGAGGCGGCGGGCGACGGCTTCACCGCGCAGCGGGAAATCCTGTTCGTCACCGGGGTGAACGAGCTGCTGCCGCCGGGCGTGCGCGGGCTGATGCTGACCGGCCTGCTGGCGGCGCTCGCCTCCACCGTGGACACGCATCTGAACTGGGGGGCGGGCTACTGGAGCAACGACATCTACGACCGGCTGATCTGCCGGCACTGGCGGCGGCGCGAGCCGACGGGGCGCGAGCTGGTGGTGGTCGCGCGCCTGTCCAACCTGCTGATCCTGACCTTCGCCCTGGTCATCATGGCCAATCTGGGCTCGATCCAGACGGCGTGGTTCATCTCCCTGCTGTTCGGCGCCGGCATGGGCTCGGTGCTGGTGATGCGCTGGCTGTGGGAGCGGATCAATCTGTGGTCGGAGCTGGCGGCCATGGCGGCATCGCTGATCGTCGCGCCGATCCTGCTCTTCAGCATGGGCACTGATCCGGCCGACGAATGGGTGCGGCTGCTGATCATGGCGGTGGCGACCACCGGGGCCGCCGTCGCCATCACCTTCGTCACCCCGCCGACCGACCGCAAGACCCTGCTGGCCTTCTATGAGCGGGTGCAGCCCTACGGCTGGTGGGGCAGGACGGCGGCCCTGGCCGGCGACCGGCCGGGGGCGCCGTTGCAGGCCCTGCGCCTGCGCGCCCAGTCGCTGCTGGTGACGGCGGCGTCGCTGTTCTTCCTGCTGCTGGGCACCGGCCGGCTGCTGGTCCAGGCGCCCGACGCCAACCCGTACTGGAGCTGGGCCTTCGTCGCCGTCGGGCTGGCCCTGGTGCCGCTCTGGTGGCGCGACGTGGCGCGGGAGGATGCGGAGATCGACCGCTCGGCCACGCCGGAGGACGTGCAGGTGGACGACCGCGCCCTGCTGCGCTCCGAGGGCGGGCTGATGGAATCCCTGCGCCTCTTGGCGACGCACATGCGCCTCGTCTACGGCATGGACACCAGGGTGGAGAGCCACGGCGTGGACGAGGTGACGGAGGAGGGGCGGCGCATCCTGCTGTTCGAGGTGGTGCAGGACCTGCTCATCCACATGGCCGGCCCGACCTGCACGGGTCCGGTGCACATCGTCGTCGGCTGCGACGGCTCCTTCTACCGGATCGACATCGTGCTGGGGACGCCGGTCGATTTCGGGGCGCCGGTGCGCGCGGCGGTCGGTCCCGGCCGCATCGCCACGCTCGACGTGCTGGAGCGGGCGGCGGAGCGGCTGGGCCATGTCTGCGGCCGGTTCGAGGCGCTGCCCGACCGCCGGCGGGCGGAACGGCTGGTGCTGACGGCGCACCGGACGGCGGTGCAGCCGGTCGCCCGCGCAGCCGAATAGCGGCGTCGTCCCGCTCCCGGCGGGCCCGGCCGCCGGGAGCGACATCCGCCTGTCCCGCCGGGGCTGGCCGCCGGGGTTGGCCGCCGGGGTTGGCCGCCGGGATCAACTTCCACCTGTCCGTCGTTGCGCCTGCATCGGCACGGGAACCGACGGGCGCCAGACCCGACGGGTGCAAAGAACGACAGGGGGGAACCATGACGCCAGACGAAACCGCCAGGGCCGCGCGCCGTCCCCGGGGCCTGCCGGCGGCGGCGTTCACGCTCGCGCTGTGCCTCGGTGTCCAGGTCGCCGGGCCCGGGGAAGCGCAGGCCCAGGCCGCCGGCGCCGCGACGGACGCCGCCGCCCAGGACGATCTCCAGAAACGCCTCGCCTATCTCCAGGGGCTGCGCGAACGCAACCTCATCACGGCCGAGGACTACACGCTCTATCGCCGGCGCATCCTGGACGAGGTGTCCAGCCGCGCCGGGCCGGTCGCCGGCCCCGCCGTGCCGCCGGACCGCGCCAACGGCCCGATGGTGCAGCAGCGGCCCTCGAAGCCCTCGGCCGCCGGGTTCATGAGCCGGGACAAGGGCCTGCCCGGCCTGTTCGACGACTACGCGCTGGACTTCTCCGGCTATCTGCGCGCCGGCCTGGGCGGCAATGCCGAGGGCGGCGACCAGGTCTGTTTCCAGTTGCCTGCTGCGCGCTCGAAGTACCGCCTGGGCAACGAGTGCGAGGTCTACAGCGAACTCCAGTTCGATGCGCTGGTGAAGGAGAGCAAGAGCGGCGCCCGCTTCAGCCTGACCACCCTGCTCGCCTATGTAGTCGAGGGCGAGGGCGACTTCGAGACGACCGATCCGGCCTTCCGGCAGGCCTGGGTGGGGGCGCAGAACCTTTTCGGCGGCGCCTGGGAGAACGCCATCTTCTGGGGCGGCAAGCGCTTCTACAAGCGCAACGATGTCCACATCATCGACTTCTACTACTGGGACGCCACCGGCATGGGGGCGGGGGTGGAGGACATCGACCTCGGCTGGGGCAAGCTCTCCTATGCCTGGTTCCGCAATTCCGAGGACGATTTCGACAGCTTCGACATCCGCGACAGCCTGGGCAGCATCCGCACCATCACCGACGCCCGCATCCAGGTGGTGGACCGGGCCGTCAGCCGCCACGACCTGCGGCTGACCGACATCAAGGTCAATCCCGGCGGCACGCTGATGGTCGGCGGCGATGTCCGCGTCTCGGAGGAAAGCCGCGACGGCTTCGACGGCAAGGGCGGCTTCTTCCTCAACGTGCAGCACAACCAGACGGGCGTCCTGGGCGGCAGCAACGCCCTGACCTTGCAGTACGGCCAGGGGGCGGGCGCCACGCTCTCCAACATCCCCGACGACACGCTGGGGGCCGGCGTGAAGACGTACCGGGTGATCGACCAGTTCAACCTGTCCCGGCTGGGCGCCTTCTCGGCCCAGGCGGTGGTGCTCTACGAGCATCAGGCCGGGGCCGCGGAGGAGAGCCGGCGCGACTGGTTCAGCATCGGCGGCCGCCCGACCTGGCACTACAACGAGAACGTGGCCGTGGCGCTGGAGATCGGCCACGACCGGGTGATGCCGGAGATCGGCAGCACCCAGACCCTGACCAAGGTCACCCTCGCCCCCATGCTGACGGCGGGGGGCGAGTTCTTCGACCGGCCGCAGCTCCGCCTGTTCGTCACCTACGCCGACTGGAACCGGGCGGCGCGGGACGCGGGGCTGGTCGGCGCCGGCGACGGCGACACGCACGACATCACCTTCGGCGCCCAGATCGAGGCGTGGTGGTAGCGGACCCGCAGGGGGCCGGCGCTCAGCGGGGCGCCGGCATCTCCGGCAGGGACGTGTCCGGCCGGGGCATCTCTGGTTGGGGCCGCAGCAGGTGCAGGGTCCAGACCAGCAGCCCCGTCAGCACCAGGGCACCCCCCTGGTGCGCCGTCGCCAGGGGAATCCAGACGACGCTCAGCAGCGTGGCGATGCCCAGCCCGACCTGCGCCACGGTGGCCGCGGCCAGCCCGGCGGCGACGCCGCGCAGCCGCGTTCCGCCTCCCGTCCGCCATGCCCGCCACGCCAGGGCCAGCACGACCAGCGCCGTGACCACGGCCACCCAGCGGTGGACGAACTGCACGGCGGCCGTGTTCTCCAGCAGGTTCAGCCAGGCCGGCGTCAGGGTCCACATCTCCGCCGGGGCCAGGGTGCCGCCCATCAGCGGCCAGGTGTTGTAGGCCAAGCCGGCATTGATGCCGGCGACGAAGGCACCCCAGACGACGGTGACGCCCAGCAGCGCCAGCGCCGCCCAGGCGTGCGGCCGCAGCCGCCGTGCGGCCGGCTGCGGCGTCGGCGCCGGGTCCAGCAGGCCCAGCGCCACCTTCAGCAGCGCGGCATAGATCAGGAAGGCCATGCCCAGATGCAGCGCCAGCCGGTAGTGGCTCACGTCGGTGCGTTCCGTCAGGCCGGACTGCACCATGAACCAGCCGATGAAGCCTTGCAGCCCGCCCAGCAGGAACAGGCCGACCAGCGTCGGCACCAGCGCCCGCGACACCTGTCCGCGGACCCAGAACCAGACGAGCGGCAGCAGGAAGACGACCCCGATCAGCCGGCCCCAGAGGCGGTGCAGCCACTCCCAGAAATAGATGCCCTTGAACTCCTCCAGCGACATGCCGCGCTTCAGAAGCTGGTATTCGGGGATCTGGCGGTACTTCTCGAACTCGGCCAGCCACTGTGCCTCGCTCAGGGGCGGCAGGGCGCCGGTCACGGGCTTCCATTCGGTGATGGACAGCCCGCTCTCGGTCAGCCGGGTGATGGCGCCGATGATCGCCATGGCGAAGACCATGCCGGCGCAGACCAGCAGCCAGACGGCGACGGCGCGCGGCGCGGGGGGGTGGCCGCGGTCGGCGGCGGGGCTCAGGGACAGGCTGGTCACGGGCGGCAGGCCTCGGCCGGACGGGGACGGGGTGAGCGCCATATGGGAGCGCGCCCCCGCCGCGGCCAACCCTCTCCAGGAGGGCCTCCCCGTCCGGGGCTTCCGTCCGCGTCTTCCGCCCGCGTCGCGGCCGGCGGTGACGCCGCGGAGCCGGACCGGCCGTCGGGAGGGACGGAAAATTATCGCCGGCGGGACCGGGCGGAAATGCCGCAACCCCCGGCCGCCGCCGCCGGCATGTCCGTTGCGTTCGTACCGACCCCGCCCACAGGATACTACGCGGCCGCGCCGATTCCTGTAATGGTGGTCACAGCTTACATCAAGGTCCGCCGGCCAAGAATGCGGGCCTGACAAGGGAGTGATGCCATGGCGCTCAGACTGGAGCAGCGCAAGGTGGAGCTGACGGAACAGGTGGTGGGGCGGGTGCGCGACCGGCTGGCGCGGGAGAAGGCCGCCACCGCCGAGCGCTTCGTCCGGCAGTTCTATGCGAACGTGCCGCCGGACGACATCCTGCGCAGCAGCGCCGACGAACTGTACGGGGCCGCGCTGGCGATCTGGCAGTTCGGCGCGCGCCGCCGCCCGGGCGAGGCCCTGGTGCGGGTGCTGAACCCGCGGGTGGACGCCGACGGCTGGCACACCGCCCATACGGTGGTGGAGATCGTCAACGACGACATGCCGTTCCTGGTGGACAGTGTCTCCGCCGAGCTGAACCGGCACGGTCTTGCCGTGCATCTGGTCATCCATCCGGTGGTCCGGGTCGGGCGCGATGCCGACGGCCGCCTGCTGGAGCTGTACGAGCCGCACGCCGCCCCGACCGACGCGGTGGCCGAGAGCTACATGCATATCGAGGTGGACCAGCAGTCCGGTCCCGAGCTTCTGGAGACGTTGCGCGACGGCATCGCCCGCGTGCTGGCCGACGTGCGCGCCGCCGTGGCCGACTGGGCGGCGATGCGCGCGCGGGTGCGCGATACCCTGGCCGAGGCGCAGGCGAACCCGCCGCCCCTGCCGGCGGACGAGGTGCGCGAGGGCCTGTCCTTCCTGCGCTGGATGGAGGAGGACCACTTCATCTTCCTGGGCGCGCGCGAATACCGCTTCGGCGAGGACGGCGGCGAGCAGACGCTGGACGTGCAGCGCGGCGCCGGGCTCGGCATCCTGCGCGACGACGACATCTCCGTGTTCGACGGGCTGCGCAACTTCTCCCATCTACCGCCGGAGGTCCGGGCCTTCGTGCGGCAGCCGCGCCTGCTGATGGTCAGCAAGTCGAACCGGCTCTCCACGGTCCACCGCTCGACCCCGCTCGACGCCGTGATGGTCAAGCTGTTCGACGCCGAAGGGAAGGAGGTGGGGGAGCGCCTCTTCTGCGGTCTGCTGACCAGCACCGCCTACAACCGCTCCGCCCGCGACATCCCCTTCCTGCGCCAGAAGGTGGCCCGCACGGTCGAACGCTCCGGCTTCGATCCGCGCGGCCATGACGGCAAGGCGCTGGTCCACATCCTGGAGACCTTCCCCCGCGACGAGCTGTTCCAGATCGGCGAGGACGAGCTGTACGAGATCGCGCTGGGCGTCCTGCATCTCCAGGAACGCCAGCGCGTCGCCCTGTTCGTGCGCAAGGACCCGTTCGGCCGCTTCGTCTCCTGCCTCGTCTACGTTCCGCGCGACCGCTACGACACCGACCTGCGCCGGCGCATGCAGGCGCTGATCGAGCGCGCCTATGGCGGCAGTGCGACCAAGGTCAACGTGACCCTGGCGGAAAGCGTGCTGGCGCGGGTCCATTTCATCGTCAGCACCACGCCCGGGCAGGTGCCCGAGGTGGACCCGGCGGAGCTGGAGCGCCAGCTCATCGAGGCGGCGCGCGGCTGGCAGGACCGCTTGCAGCACGCCCTGGTGGAGGCGAAGGGGGAGGCCGTCGGCATCCAGCTCTGCCGCCGCTACGCCCCGGTCCTGCCCGCCAGCTACCGCGAAACCTACAGCGCCGCCGAGGCGGTGGCCGACATCGACCGGTTCGAGCAGGTGATGGCCGGCGATCCCGTCGCCCTCAACCTCTACCGTCCGGTGGCGGCGGAGCCGGACGAGCTGTGCTTCAAGGTCTACCAGCGCGACACGCCGGTGGAGCTGTCGCGCATCCTGCCGGTGCTGGAGGATCTGGGCCTGCGCATCCTGGCCGAGGGCGGTCCGTTCGAACTGGCCCCCGCCGACCGGCCGGAGGGCGCCCCTGCCCGCCCGCTGGTGATCCAGGACTTCCAGATGCGCACGGCCGACGGCCGCGCCGTCGATCTGGAGAAGACGAAGACCGCCTTCGAGGATGCCTTCCTGCATGCCTGGACCGGCGAGGCCCAGTCCGACGGGCTGAACCGGCTGGTGCTGGGCGCCGGGCTGACCTGGCGCGAGGTGGCGGTCTTCCGCGGCTATGTGAAGTACCTGAAGCAGGCCCGCTTCGACTTCACCCAGGAATACATCGAAGAGACGCTGGCGGCGCACGCCGACATCACCCGCCGGCTGTTCGACCTGTTCCGCACCACCCACGATCCGGCCTTGCGCGCCACGGTCGGCGTGGCCGAGGTGGACAGCCGGCGCATGGGCCTGATCCTGGAGATCGACCATGCCCTGGACCGGGTGACGAACCTGGACCAGGACCGCATCCTGCGCCGGCTGCTGAACCTGATCCGCGCCACCCTGCGCACCAACTTCTTCCAGAAGGGGCCGGACGGGCAGCCGAAATCCTACATCTCCTTCAAGCTGGACAGCCGGTCGATCGACGACCTGCCGCTGCCGCGGCCCTGGGTGGAGATCTGGGTCTACAGCCCGCGGACGGAGGCGATCCACCTGCGCGGCGGCAAGGTCGCCCGCGGCGGCATCCGCTGGTCCGACCGCAAGGAGGATTTCCGCACCGAGATCCTGGGCCTGCTGAAGGCCCAGATGGTCAAGAACGCGGTGATCGTGCCGGTCGGCTCCAAGGGCGGCTTCGTCGTCAAGAATCCGCCGCCCGCCGCGGCCGGCCGCGAGGCCCTGATGGCCGAGGTGGTCGAGTGCTACCGGACCATGATGCGCGGCCTGCTGGACCTCACCGACAATCTGGTGGCGGGGGAGGTGGTGCCGCCGGTGGACGTGGTCCGGCTGGACGGTGACGACCCCTATCTGGTGGTCGCCGCCGACAAGGGCACGGCCACCTTCTCCGACATCGCCAACGCCGTCAGCCGCGACTACGGCTTCTGGCTGGACGATGCCTTCGCCAGCGGCGGCTCCGCCGGCTACGACCACAAGAAGATGGGCATCACCGCCCGCGGCGCCTGGGAAAGCGTGAAGCGCCACTTCCGCGAACTGGGGACGGACACCCAGGCGGAGGACTTCACCGTCATGGGCGTGGGCGACATGTCGGGCGACGTGTTCGGCAACGGCATGCTGCTGTCGCGCCACATCCGGCTGGTCGGCGCCTTCGACCACCGGCACATCTTCCTGGACCCCGATCCCGACGCGGCGCGGGGCTGGGAGGAGCGCCGGCGCCTGTTCGAACTGCCGCGGTCGAGCTGGGCCGACTACGACCGCTCCCTCATCAGCGAGGGCGGCGGCGTCTTCGAGCGCAGCGCCAAGTCCATCGGGCTGACGCCGCAGATCAAGGCGCTGCTGGGCCTGACCGTGGACCGGCTGACCCCGGCGGAGCTGATGCAGGCGATGCTGCGCGCGCCGGTGGACCTGCTCTGGTTCGGCGGCATCGGCACCTATGTGAAGTCCGCCGACGAGACGAACGCCGATGTCGGCGACAAGGCGAACGACGCCCTGCGCGTCAGCGCCCGCGAGCTGCGCGCCAAGGTGGTGGGCGAGGGGGCGAACCTGGGCGTCACCCAGCGCGGCCGCATCGAGGCGGCGCTGGCCGGCGTGCGGATCAACACCGACGCCATCGACAATTCCGCCGGCGTGGACACCTCCGACCATGAGGTGAACATCAAGATCCTGCTGCGCGACGTGATCGACCGCACCGGCATGGACCTCCCGGAGCGCGACACGCTGCTGTCCGGCATGACGGACGAGGTGGCGCGGCTGGTGCTGGACGACAACTACAAGCAGACCCAGGCGCTGACCGTGGCCCAGGCCCGGGCGGCGGAGACGCTGGAGGACCATGCCCGCTTCGCCCGCCATCTGGAGAAGGCCGGGCGGCTGCACCGGGCCATCGAGTTCCTGCCCGACGACGACGAGGTGGCGGCCCGTGCCCAGCGCAGGCTGGGGCTGACCCGGCCGGAACTGGCCGTGCTGCTGGCCTATGCCAAGATCGACCTGTACGACAAGCTGCTGGCGTCCGAGCTGCCGGACGATCCGCGCATGGTCCGCGACCTGGAGCGCTATTTCCCCAGCGCCCTGCGCGACCGCTTCCCCGACGCCATCGAGCGCCACCGGCTGCGGCGGGAGATCATCTGCACCGTGGCGACCAACGCCATGGTCAACCGCGTCGGCCCGTCCTTCGTCTGGGAGATGACGGAGCAGACCGGCCAGCGCGAGGGCGACGTGGCCCGGGCCTACATCGCCGTGCGCGACGCCTTCGCCCTGCGCGCCGCCTGGGAGGGGATCGAGGCGCTGGACACCCGCGTCCCGGCCCAGGTGCAGACGGCCATGGTGCTGGAGACGCACCGGCTGATGCGCCGGGCCGTGCCCTGGCTGCTGCTGAACGGCCACCATCCGCTGGACATCCGCGCCGAGGTGGAGCGGCTGGCCCCGGTGGTGGAGGACCTGGCCGGGTGTCTGGCCGAGGTGCTGGGGGGCGACGATCTGGCGAAGCGGCAGGCGGCGCTGGCGGCCGAGGGCGTGCCGGCCGCCCTGGCCGCGCGCATCGCGGCCCTGCCGGTGCTGGCCAGCGCGCCGGACATCGCGCAGATCGCGGCGGAGAGCGGCCGGCCGGTGGTGCGCGAGGTGGCGGCCGTCTACTTCGCCCTGGGCGAACGGCTGGGCTTCGACTGGCTGCGCGACCGCGCCGCCGGGATCGTCGCCGCCAACCACTGGCAGCGTCAGGCCGTGGCCGCCATCGTGGACGACCTCTGGTCGTTGCAGGCCCGGCTGGCGGCCCGCGTGCTGGCCGGCGGCGGCGACGGCGGCGGCCGCGACGCCCTGATGGACGCCTTCGCCGCCACCTGCCCCGGCCCGATGGAACGGCTGCACGGGCTGTTGCAGGAACTGCACACCTCGGCCAGCGTGGACCTCGCCATGCTGGCGGTGGCGGTGCGCCAGCTCCGCGGCCTGCTGGCGGCCTGACGCCGCCTGAGGGGCGCGCCTGTGGGGAAGACGGGGGACGCGGGTCGGCGTCCCCCTTTACTTTACCGATCGGTACATTAAATCCTGGCGCGCGGGTGCCGTCCCCGGTCCCGCACGCGGACCCGCGATCTTACCCTGCCGGACCCCACCGGACCCCCGTCCCCGAACCGGAACCGACCATGAGCGACACCACCCTGTTCACGCCCGTGCGCCTGGGCGCGCTGGACCTGCCCAACCGCTTCGTGATGGCGCCGCTGACCCGCTCCCGGGCCGTCGCGGGCAACGTGCCGAACCCCTTGGCGGTGACCTACTACCGCCAGCGCGCGACGGCCGGCCTGATCATCGCGGAGGCGACGCAGGTCACGCCCGAGGGCCAGGGCTATCCCGACACGCCCGGCCTCTACACTGACGCGCAGGTCGCCGGCTGGCGCGCCGTGACCGACGCCGTCCACAAGGCCGGCGGCCGCATCGTCGTGCAGCTCTGGCATGTCGGCCGCGTCTCGCACCAGAGCTACCAGCCCGGCGGCGCCCTGCCGGTGGCGCCCAGCGCCATCAGCCCCGGCATCAAGCTCTACACCCACCAGGGGCTGGTCGAGGCCCCCACCCCGCGCGCCCTGGAGATCGACGAGATCCCCGGCATCGTCGGGAAGTTCGCCGCCGCCGCCGCCCGCGCCCGCGAGGCCGGCTTCGACGGGGTGGAGATCCACGCCGCCAACGGCTACCTGATCGACCAGTTCCTGCGCAGCGGCTCCAACGCCCGCACCGATGCCTATGGCGGCAGTGTCGAGAACCGCGCCCGCCTCCTGCTGGAGGTGACGGCCGCGGTGACGGACGTGCTGGGCGGCGACCGGGTGGGCGTGCGCCTCTCGCCCACCAATACCGTCAACGGCATGTCGGACGCCGACCCGGCGGCCACCTTCGGCCATGCCGCCGCGGCGCTGAACCGTTTCGGGCTGGCCTATCTGCATGTCATCGAGCCGCTGCGCGACGACCACCCGATGAGCCCGAAGGGCACCGCCCGCGTCTGCCGGCAGCTCCGGCAGGCCTTCACCGGGCCGTTCATCGTCAATGGCGGCTACGACAAGGCGACGGCCACGCGCGCCCTGGCGGACGGGCAGGCCGATGCGGTCGCCTTCGGCGTGCCCTTCATCGCCAACCCGGACCTGGTCGAGCGCTACCGCCTGGACGCGCCGCTGAACGAGGCCGATCCCGCGACCTTCTACGGTGGCGGGGAGAAGGGCTACACGGACTATCCGTTCCTGTCGCAGCTCCAGACGGCCTGAGGCCCGCCGACCCGACCGTCAACCGGCGGCCCTCAGCGGCCGCCGGTGGCGGAATGTCCGGCGGCCCTCAGCGGCCGCCGGTCAGGCGCTCCAGCAGCTCACCGATGGACCGGGCGGGCGGGGCGGGGGCAACCGCTTCCTCCGGCGTGCGCTCCGCCACCATCGGTTCCGGCACGGCCCGGCCCGGGCCGCCGTCCAGCCCCGGCAGATCGCGCGGCGGCAGCCCGGTGTGGGCGGCCATCATGACGTCGTGCCAGAGCCGCGCCGGCAGGGTGCCGCCGGTGATCCGCTTCATCGGCGCGCCGTCGTCGTTGCCCATCCAGACCCCGGCCACCAGATCGGCGGTGAAGCCGACGAACCAGGCGTCGCGGTAGTCCTGCGTCGTGCCGGTCTTGCCGGCGGCCATGCGGTCCAGCCGGGCGGCGCCGCCCGTGCCGTAGGCGATGGGCGCCAGCAGCAGCCGGGTCATCGCCGCCACTTCCGGCCCGGAGACGGCATAGCCCGCGCCGGAGCCGCGGCGCTGGTACAAGAGCTGGCCGTTGGCGTCGCGGATCTCCAGGATGGCGTAGGGCATCACCGCCCGGCCGCGGTTGGCGAAGGTGGCATAGGCGCCGGTCAGCTCCAGCAGCGTCACCTCGCTGGTGCCCAGCGCCAGCGACAGGTCGCGCCGCATGGTCGAGGTCAGGCCCAGCCGGCGGGCCACGCTGATGGCGTTGTCCACGCCCGACGCTTCCAGCAGGCGCACGGTCGCCGTGTTCACCGAATGGGCCAGGGCGTCGCGCAGGGTGATCTCGCCGCGGTACTTGCCGTCATAGTTCTCCGGCGCCCACTTGCCCTTGCGGTAGGGCGCGTCCATCACCGTCGAGGTCTCTGTCCAGCCCATCTCCAGGGCGGAGAGGAAGACCACCGGCTTGAACGCCGATCCCGGCTGGCGCAGGGCCTGGGTGGCGCGGTTGAACTGGCTCTCGCCGTAGTCGCGGCCGCCTACCAGGGCCTTCACGGCCCCCTCCGGCGTCATCACCACCACGGCCGCCTGCCCGACCCGCGCCTCGGCCCCCGGACCGCGCAGCAGGGCGGCCACATGGCTTTCCGCGGCGCGCTGGATGGCCGGATCGAACGAGGTGTAGACGACCAGATCGCCATGGTCGGGGCCGACGAAGGCGGCCACCTGGTCGGCGACCCAGGCGGCGAAGTAGCGGCCCTCGCCCTCGCTGCCCGGCTTGCGCCGCGGCACCGGCGGGATGTCCAGGGCCGCCCGCATCTCCGCCTCGTTGATGTAGCCCTGGTCCAGCATGGCGCGCAGCACCACCTCCGCCCGCTCCAGGGCGCGGTCGGGGTTGGCGGCGGGCGTATAGCGCGACGGCGCCTTGAGAAGGCCGGCGATCACGGCGGATTCGCGCAGCGTCAGTTCCGTCGCCGGCTTGTTGAAGTAGGTCCGGGCGGCGGCGTCCACGCCATAGGTGCCGGCCCCCAGATAGACCCGGTTCAGATAGGCGGTCAGGATTTCCTGCTTGCTGTAGCGGCGCTCCAGCCAGACGGCCAGCAGCGCCTCCTGCACCTTGCGCTTCAGGGTCTGGTCCGGCGTCAGGAACAGGTTCTTGGCAAGCTGCTGGGTGAGCGTCGAACCGCCCTGCACCACCCGCCCGGCGCGGTAGTTGGTCACCGCGGCGCGGGCGATGCCGATCGGGTCCAGCCCGAAATGGCTCCAGAACCGCCGGTCCTCCGTGGCGATCACGGCATTGACCAGATGCGGCGGAAGCTGCGTCACGTCCACCGTGGCGCCGCGCAGGTCGCCGAAGCGGGCGAAGGGCGCGCCGTCCGCCGCCACCAGGGTCACGGCCGGCCGCCGCTCCACCTGCACGGCGCCGCTCACGTCCGGCAGGTCGTGCGCGAACCAGGCCACGGTGAACAGGCCGGCCATGAAGACCCAGATCGACGCCACCACGGCGGTCCGCAGCAGGATGCCGGGCCAGCGCCGTCCGGGCCGGCGCGGCACCGGCCGTTGCGGCGGCGGCGGGGCGGGGCGGGGCGGCGGGCGGAGGGGAGGGACGGGTGTGCTCACGGGCGGGTCGGGTTCCGTGCAGGCGGGCGCCGGGGCTGAACGCTGCTGAACGATAGGGTCGCGGCGGTGCCGGCGGAAGCCTCGGCCGCAAATGCCGGCGACACTGTGGCGCGGCTGCCGCAGCGTCCGCCCGGCAGAGGTGGCAGGCGAAAGCGGCGAGACTACGGCGCCGGCATGAAAGCCCGGTGAAGGTCACCGCCCGCCGGGGTTCTCCCCCTTCTTCTCCGTCCTTCCCCCTCCGGCGGTTTCCGGGCCAGACTGGGCGGACCCCGCCCGCCGCCCGTTCAGCCCGTATGGACCTGCCCGAGATTCCTGCCGACTGGCTCACCCCGCCCGATCTCGCCACCGCTGCCCGGGTCCAGCGCGAGCTGGCCGGGCGGGTGGTGCCGCACGGCCCGGACGGGCCGGTCCGCACCGTCGCCGGGGTGGATGTCAGCCAGTTCGGCCGCGACCCCTCGGGCCGTGTCTTCGCCGCCGTCGTCCTGCTGGACGCCGCGACGCGGGAGACGCTGGAGGTGGGCACGGCGATGCGGGTGGCGCCGATCCCCTACGTGCCCGGCTTCCTGGGCTTCCGCGAGGTGCCGGCGCTGCTGGCGGCGTTCCAGGCGCTTTCGCGCCCACCCGATCTGGTGCTGGTGGACGGGCACGGCATCAGCCACCCGCGGGGCCTGGGCATCGCCGCCCATCTCGGCGTGCTGCTCGACCTGCCCGCCATCGGCGTCGCCAAGAGCATCCTGGTCGGCGCCCCGGCGGGCGAGCCGGGTCCGGGGCGGGGCAGCCGGGTGCCGCTGGTCTGGCAGGGGCGGACGATCGCCACCGTGCTGCGCAGCAAGGACAGGGTGGCGCCGCTCTATGTCAGCACCGGGCATCGGATCGACGGGGAGACGGCGGTGGACTGGACCCTGCGGCTGGGCGGGCGCTACCGCCTGCCGGAACCGACCCGCCGCGCCCACGAAGCCGCGAACGCCTTCCGCCGCGCCTGGGGGTCGGGCGCGGCGGAAGGGTCGGACGACTGACGCGGAGGGCGACTGACTCGGAGGTGTCAGGCCGCGCGCACGGTGCCGAGGAAGCCGTCGACCTGTCGGCGCAGGATCTCCGACTCGCGGGCCAGCCCGCCGGCCGTGCCCTGCACCTGGGTGGCGGCGGAGCCGGTCTCCTCGGCGGCGTGGGTGACGCCGGAGATGTTGCTGGAGACTTCCGAGGTGCCGGCCGCCGCCTGGGCCACGTTGTTGGCGATGTCGCGGGCCGCGGCCTGCTGCTGCTCCACCGCGCTGGCGATGATGGTGGAGATCTCGCTCATCCGGCCGATGGTCCTGAAGATCGCCTGGATCGACTTCACCGCCTGATCGGTCGAACTCTGGATGCCGTCGACCTGCGATCCGATCTCCTCCGTCGCCTTCTGGGTCTGCAAGGCCAGCGCCTTGACCTCGCTCGCCACGACGGCGAAGCCCTTGCCCGCCTCCCCGGCGCGCGCCGCCTCGATGGTGGCGTTCAGCGCCAGCAGGTTGGTCTGCTGCGCGATGGTGTTGATCAGCTCCACCACGGCGCCGATGCGCTGGGCCGTGTCGGCCAGGGTGTGCATCGTTTCGTCGGTCAGCTTCGCTTCCCGCACCGCCTGATCGGCGATCTGGCTGGAGCTGGCGACCTGCCGGGCGATCTCGTGGATGGAGGTGGACAGTTCCTCCGTCGCGCTGGCGACCGTGTTGACGTTGACGCTGGCCTGTTCCGCGGCGCTGGCGACGGCCGTCGCCTGCCGCGTCGTCTCCTCGGCGGTGGCGCCCATGGCCTGGGCGGCGGCCTCCATCTCCGTGGCGGCGGCGGCGACGGCCTCGACCACGCCCTTCACGCTGCGCTCGAACTCGCCGGCCATGCGCAGCAGGGCCTCGCGCCGCTGCCGTTCGGCGGCCGCCTTCTGCTCCGCGGCTTCCGCCTCCATCCGGCGCATGGCAAGGCCGTTCTCCTTGAACACCTGGAGCGCGCGGGCCAGCGTGCCGACCTCGTCGCGGCGTTCGGTGCCCACCACCTCCAGCGTCAGCACGCCGCCGGCGATGGTCTGCATGGCGGCGGCCATCCGCGCCAGCGGCCCGACCACGAAGACCAGGACGATCCAGGCCATCATGCCCAGCCCGATCACGAGGCCGAAACCGGAAACCAGCATGACACGCGACGCGACGGTGTCCGCCAGGGCGTTCGTCTCGGCCACCGTGCGGTCCATGTCGGCGGTGGTCAGGCCCACGACCGTGTCGGCCAGTTCCTCGGCCTTCAGCCGCAGCATCCGGACGACGGTGGCGGACTGGGTCGCGGCCTCTGCATCACGGTTTTCCATGGCAAGGGTCACGGTCCGCGCCGCGCCATCCCGGAAGGCGGCGACCGCGTCGCGCAGGGCCTCGTTGCCGACCCGGCGCTGCGGCGTGCTGCTCATCGCCACCAGTTCCTCGGCGGCGTCCAGGGCGGCCTTGGAGGCGGTTTCGAAACTCTGCCGCGCCGCCTGCTTGGCGGCGATCTCCGACTCGATGATGACGTTCTTCTCGGCCACGGTCGCTTCGTTCAGGCGGGCGACCACGATCAGGGCCAGGGCCTGCCGTTTGGCCACACCCTCGATCGCGGCATTGGAGGCCGTGTTGAGCTGGCGCACCCCGGCATGACCCTGCCAGCCGACGGCGACCAGCACGGCAACCAGGACGATCATGGGGATCGCCAGTTTTCCGAGCAGGGGAAGATTGTTGAGCGTGCGAACCATGGCTGTGCTCCTTTCCCGTCACGGCAGCGGACCGCCGTTTCGCACGACTCTCGATAGTATAGGTTGATGAAGGATTAACCCCTTGGTCGTCATCAAGTGATCAGTCTGGGCTGCGGCGACGCACCACGCCCATCTCCTGCGCGCCAGGCATGTTCCGTCGCGGAAGCCCGGCGGCATCGGCGGGAAACCGCCTTTCCGCAAGGTCCGGGCTGCGCCGGAGACAGGGCGCCATCAGTGAAGAGGACACGCGATGCTGTTCCACGCCTCGATTCCCGCGGACGATCCCGCCCTGGCCGCCGGCGTGCTGGCCAGTCTGACCCGCGGCCGCTCCTTTCCCTTCCCGTCGGTGCCGGGGGGCTTCGTCGTCTTCTGCGGCGAAGGCGGCGGGCACCTGCTGGAGGTCTATCCCTCCGGGGCCGCACTGAAGCCCACCCGGACCGGGGCCGTGACCGAGGCGGTGGAACCGGCCGAGCTGAACGAGGTCCACCTCGCCCTGGGCGTGCCGCTGTCGCGGGCGGAGGTGGAGGCCGTGCTGACGCGGGCAGGCTGGTCCGGCCGGGTCTGCGACCGCGGCGGCGTCTTCCAGGTGATCGAGCTGTGGATCGACAACCGCTTCCTGATCGAACTGCTGACACCGGAGATGCAGGCCGCCTACACCGCCGCCATGACGCCGGAGAAGTGGAAAGCCTATCTCGGGCTGCGCGCCGCGGCCTGATCGGGTGGCGGCACGCCGCCCTGCATCCGGGGTCAGATCGCCCGGCCGGTCCCGCGCCAGTAGGGTTCGCGCAGCTTGCGCTTGAAGATCTTGCCGCTGTCCTCCCGGGGCAGGCTGTCGCGTAGCTCGATCCGCTTCGGCACCTTCACTCCGGCCAGCCGCTCGCGCAGCCAGGTGCGGATGTCCTCCGCCGTCAGGTCCACGCCGTCCTCGGCCTGCACCACGGCCATCATCGCCTCTCCCAGATCGTCGTCGGGGATGCCGAAGCAGGCGCAGTCCTGCACGCCGGGCATGGTGATCAGGGCATGCTCGATCTCCGCCGGATAGAGGTTCACCCCGCCGGAGATGACCATGTCGCGCTTGCGGTCGCAGAGATAGAGATAGCCCTCGGCATCGAAGTACCCGACATCGCCCGAGGTGATCAGCCCGTCATGTTCCACCTCGCGGCGGCGCTCCTCCAGCCCGTGATAGGTGAAGTCGGGCATGTGCCGGTGCCGGCTGTAGATCTCCCCCGGCGTGCCGGGCGGCACCGGCCGCCTCTGGTCGTCCAGGATGCGGACCTCCACGTCGGGCGGCGGCTTGCCCACGGTGCCGGGGTGGCGCAGCCATTCTTCCGCGGTGACGAAGGTGACCGTCGCCGCCTCGGTCGAGGCGTAGAACTCGTTGATGACCGGCCCCCACCACGCGATCATCGCCCGCTTCACGTCGGGCGGGCAGGGCGCGGCGGCGTGCAGCACGAAGCGCAGCGAGCTGACATCGTAGCGCCGCCGCACCTCGTCGGGCAGCTTCAGCAGCCGCACGAACATGGTCGGCACCAGATAGAGATGCGTGATCCGGTGCCGCTCGATCAGCCGCAGCAGATCCTCCGGGTCGAAGCGGGGCTGCAACACCAGCAGCCCGCCCTCGCGCAGCACCGACAGGCCATAGGCGTTCGGCGCCGTGTGGTAGAGCGGGGCCGCCATCACGCTGCGCACCGGGCCGTCGATGCCGAACACCAGCACCCGCATGCGGTTGACCAGCTCGTATTGCGCCGGCGTCGGCGGCAGCCGGCGCACGCCCTTGGGCCTGCCGGTGGTGCCGCTGGTGTAGATCAGGCTGGCCGGCGGCAGTTGCGGCGGCCGGTCCCAGGGGGCGTGCGCGGCCAGGAAGTCCTCCCACCCCGTCATGCCCGGCGGCACGGCGGCCTCTACCGGCGCCACGCCGTGCGCGGCCTGGATCTCCGGCGGTGTCGGCACCACCAGCACGGGGATGTCGGCCGGCAGGGCGGTTCCGATCTGCGGGATCAGGTCGGCATGGATCACCAGCGCCTTGGCGCCGCAGTCCTGCAGGATGTGGGCCGCCTCGTCGGCCCGGTAGTGGAAATTGACGGGCGTGGCATAGGCGCCCAGGTCGCCCGCCGCCAGCGACGCCTCCAGCAGCGGGAAGTCGTTGCGCAGCATCAGTGCCACCGCGTCGCCGCGTCCCACCCCCAGCGCATCGAACCCGCGGGCCGCGCGCAAGGCGCGCAGCCGAAGCTCTTGCAGCGACAGCGCGCGGTCGCCGCTGACCAGTCCGGCCTGCATCCGTTTCCTCCCTGACCGATTATCGTTGTCCCGCTCTGGTGGCGGTCGGGGCAGTGTAGCGCACGGCGGCCAGGGGCGGCGCCGGACCGGGACCGGCCTGTCCGCTGCACGGGTGCGGCCCGGCGGGCCGCGGGGGGCCGGGAAGGCGGACGGGGAGCGGGAACCGGATTCTCACCGCCGCACCCCGATAGATGGGATTTGACAAACCCTTCCTTTACCATCGACCTTTAGACCGGGAGTGATGCAGCCACCCGGGGTAGTCCATGTTTCCCGCCATCGGCCTGTTCGGCGTCTTCTTCTGCGTCTTCGGCGGATACATCATCTTCGGCGGCAAGATCGGCATCATCGTGGAGGCCCTGCCGAAGGAGGTGATGATCATCGGCGGCTCCGCCGTGTCGTCCTTCCTGATCGCGAACAGCTCGCACGTCATCAAGAAGTCGATGGCGGACATCAAGCGCATCTTCGGCGGCGCGCGTTTTCACAAGAAAGAATACATGGAGCTTCTGTCGCTCCTGTACCAGATTCTCAAGACGATGAAGACCAAGGGTGTTCTCGCCATCGAGCAGCACATCGAAAAGCCGATGGAGAGCAACATCTTCAATGCTTATCCCAGCATCATGAAGGACCCCTTCACGGTCAAATTCATTGCCGATTACCTGCGCATGTTCTCCATCGGTGTGGACAATCCGCACGAGATGGAGTCCCTGATGGAGCAGGAGATCGAGAAGGCGAAGCACGAGGATCTGCACTCCTCCCACGCGCTCCAGACCATGGCGGACGCCATGCCGGCGCTCGGGATCGTCGCGGCGGTGCTGGGCGTCATCAAGACCATGGCATCGATCAACGAGCCGCCGGAGGTGCTGGGCAAGCTGATCGGCGGCGCCCTGGTCGGCACCTTCATGGGCATCTTCCTCTCCTACTGCATCGTGGCGCCCATCGCCTCGCGGCTGAAGGCCATCACGGAGGAGGAGATGCAGTTCTACATGGTCATCCAGGCGGCCATCACCGCCCACCTCGCCGGCTACGCGCCGCAGGTCTCGATCGAGGCGGCGCGCAAGAAGGTGCCCAGCGACTACATGCCGGACTTCAACGAGCTGGAAGAGGCGCTCTCGGCCATCAGTTGAGGCGGGCGGGATCAGGCGGGCGGGAACAGGGGGGCGGCGGCCGCGGCCGTCGCCGCCGGTTGAATCCGGCCGCCCGCCGCGCTATGCTCCGCCCCGGTCGGCAGTTCACCCAGGCGTCGCCATCCCGAAAGGGAATGCTGAACCTGCCATCATCCGCTTCGACGGACACGCGCTTCCACGGCCATCCTTGACCCGTGCCGCGTCGCAAGGGCGACCCCGACAGGTCCCATCGGTGGGCAGACCCGCCGCAGGACAGGCACGTCCGGGGATACGCCATGACCAAGCTCGACATACCCTTCCTTGCCGATGACATCTCCGCCGTGGCGAAGTCGCTGCGCGTCCAGCTCGGCGCCGCCGGGCAGCCGCCCGGCCATTGCGAGATGCTGAACATGCTGGCGCGCTCCGCCGGCTACCGCAACTTCCAGCACTACCGCGCCCAGATCGAGGCGCGCGACCGGCTGGCCCGCCCGCCCCTGCCGGCGCCGGCGGTGGATCATGTCCGGCTGACGCAGATCCTGCGCTGTTTCGGGCCGCAGGCCCGGCTGGCCCGCTGGCCGTCGAAGTTCAGCCACCAGGAGCCCTGCCTCTGGGTGCTGTGGTCGCGCATCCCGGCCCGCCGCACCTTCACGGAGCGGGAGGTCAACGCCCTGCTGACGGAGAACCACGATTTCGGCGACCACGCGCTGCTGCGGCGGGAACTGGTCGATCACGGGATGATGGTGCGCGCCGTCGATTGCAGCGCCTACCGGCGGGTGGAGCGGCAGCCGCCGGCCGAGGCGCTGGCCCTCATCCGTCTGCTGGCCGATGCCGGCGGCCGGACCGGGGCCCGCGCCGACGCCCGCGCCCGCGCCGGCTGACCGGCCCGCGGGCAGGGCCCCGGTGTGCCTTGCCCGCGGCCCCGGCCCTGGCGACACTGCCGCCGCAACAGGCGGCGGCCAACAGGCGGCGGCCAACAGGTGGCGGCAACAGGCGGTGGGAGAAAAAGGCCATGCAGACCGGGGCGGAGCGGGCGGAGGCCGGCGCGGACGAGGAGGTGCTGTACGCCCAGGCGGACGGCATCGCCACCATCACCCTGAACCGGCCGGACCGGATGAACACCATCTCCGGCCCCATGCTGGACCGGCTGGCCGAGCTGCTGCTGCGGGCCGACCGCGACCCGGCCGTGCGGGTGGTGGTGCTGACCGGCAGCGGCCGGGCCTTCTGCGCCGGGCTCGACCTGCGCACCGGCCTCCAGTTCGAGGCGGGCGACGGCCCCGTCGCCCCGTCCGCCACCCCCACCAGCATCGACCTGTCGCGCAGCCCGCCGACCGTGCTGCACGCCATGGACAAGCCGACGATCTGCGCCGTGAACGGGGCGGCGGCGGGTTACGGCATGGATCTGGCGCTGGGCTGCGACCTGCGGGTGATGGCGGCCTCGGCCAAGCTCTCGGCCGCCTTCTGCCGGCGCGGCGTGCTGCCGGAGTCCGGCTCGACCTGGCTGCTGCCGCGCATGGTCGGCTGGGAGACGGCGGCCGAGCTGATCTTCACCGGCCGCGTCCTGCCGGCGGAGGAGGCGAAGGCGCTGGGGCTGGTCGGCCGCGTCGTCCCGGATGCCGAGCTGCCCGCCGCCGTCGCGGCGCTGGCGCGGGAGATCGCGGACAACGCGCCGCTCGCCGTGCAGGCGGCCAAGCGCATGATGCGGATGGGTCAGAACCAGACCTTTCCGGACCATGTCCACCATGTCTATCTGCAACTGCTGACGCTGTTCGCCACCGCCGACTTCCGCGAGGGCATGACCGCCTTCCTGGAGAAGCGCAGGCCCGCCTTCAAGGGCCGCTGACGGGGGAACGGCGCCGGCAGGGACCGGGCCGACCCTATGGCCTAGTCCGATCGTAGGGGGTGGCGCGGCGGCGGACGCTCAACGGGGGATTGATCTGTCTCACCCCGGCATGGGGCGGGTGCTGCTACTGTTGGGGTGGGTTTGGACGTGAAACCGACACCATCAGGGGGGAGGCACGCCATGGTTCCCGACTATGCCGACATGGAACTGCGCAAGGAGGCCATGGCCACGGCCCGGCTGCTGCTGGACTGCGGGGCCGTGCGGTTCGACACGGGCACGACCTTCAGGATCGGCGACGGGGTGGAAAGCCCCCTGCATGTGGACGCCCGCCGCGTGCTGGCCTGGCCGGGGCCGCGCAACCGGCTGATCGATCTGGCGGTGGAGGCGATCGAGCGCGATGTCGGCGGCGACGGGCTGGACGCCATCGCCGCCTGCACGGAGGGGCAGGGGGTGCCCTTCGCCACCCTGATCGCGGACCGGCTGGACCTGCCGCTGCTCTTCGTCCGCCGCGGTCCCAGCGACGACCCGCACAAGTCTGTGGTGGAAAGCCGGGTCGAGCCGGGCTGGCGGGTGATGCTGGTGGAGCAGCTCGCCACCGACGGCCACCGCAAGGCGCGCCTGATCGCCCCGCTCCAGGAGGCCGGCGCGAACGTGCAGGAGCTGTTCGTGCTGTTCCAGTACGGCGTCTTCGACCGCATCCACGAGAACCTGTCGCCGCTGGGCGTGCGGCTGCACGCGCTGGCGACCTGGTGGGACCTGCTGGAGGTGGCGCGGGAGGGCGCCTACCTGCCGCAGGACGCGCTGGACGAGATCGACCGCTTTCTCAAGAACCCCGACCGCTGGTGCCCCTCCTGCCGCCGGGTGGAGGAGGATGACGGGGCGTAGGCGCCCGCGGGGACGGGTCCCGGGGACGGTCCCGGGCGGGACCCGCCTTCGGGGAGGCGGTGCCCCGTCTTTGCAGGGGGGAAACCCCGGAAAGCGACGGCCTGCCGGGTGACCGGCCGGGCCGCGCGCTGTTGCCTCCGCCGATGCCGGGTGCCCGACGATAGGGGGCGCGCGGCATCGCCGGCCCGGCATCCCGCCGGACCGCCCTGCACGGAGGCCCGCCCCGATGTTCATCCACCAGAACCGGCTTCAGTACCACGCCCGGCCGTCGAAGCCCGACCCGCTCTATGCCCGCAAGCTCCAGGAACTGATCGGCGGCCAGTGGGGCGAGATGTCGGTCATGCTCGGCTATCTGTTCCAGGGCTGGAACTGCCGCGGCCCCGCCAAGTACCGCGACATGATCCTGGACATCGGCACCGAGGAGATCGGCCATGTCGAGATGCTGGCGACGATGGTCGCGCGGCTGCTGGAAAGCTCGCCCGTCGAGGCGCAGGAGGATGCCGCCAAGGACTCCATCGTCGGGGCCGTGCTGGGCGGCAGCCGGGTCGAGGACGTCATCCTGGCCGGCATGAACCCGCAGCACGCCATCGTCAACGGCGGCGGGGCGGCCCCGTCGGACAGCAACGGCAATCCCTGGTCGTCGCGCTACATCGTCTCCAGCGGCAACCTGCTGGCCGACTTCCGCTTCAACGTCACGGCCGAGAGCCAGGGCCGCCTCCAGGCGACCCGCCTCTATGCCCTGACGGAGGATCACGGCGTGCGGGACCTGCTGTCCTTCCTGATCGCCCGCGACACCATGCACCAGAACCAGTGGCTGGCCGCCATCCAGGAGCTGGAGGCCGACGGGCTGGAATCGACGCCCTGCCCCTCCAGCTTCCCGCAGGAGCGGGAGCTGGGGCAGGTCGCCTACCAGTTCATGAACTTCTCGGAGGGGACGGAAAGCGCCCAGGGGCGCTGGGCCCGGGGCCGCGCGCCGGACGGGCGCGCCGATCTGGAATATGTCGCCGATCCCAAGCCCATGGGGGAGGCGCCGGAGCTGGGTCAGGTCGATCCCCGCCTGCACGGCACCCCGGCGAAGCCGGTGCCCGCCAGCACCTGACGGCCCGCGGCCTTCCCTGGATACGGCACCGCCCGCCCCGGAGGGTCCGGGACGGGCGGGTTTTCGCGTCAGCCGCCGTCGGCGGTCTTCTCACGCGCCTTCGGCGGTCTTCTCACGCGCCTTCGGCGACGGTCTTCTCACGCGCCTTCGGCGACGATCTTCTCACGCGCCTTCGGCGACGGTCTTCTCACGCGCCTTCGGCGACGATGCGCTCATAGGCCGGCAGGGTCAGGAACTCGACGAAGCGGTCGGTGAAGACCAGATCGGCCAGCATCCGCCCGGCGTCCTCGTACTTGCCGGCGGCATAGCGGTCGGCGCCGACGCGCTCCTTCCAGGCGGCCAGCTCCTCGGCGATGACCGTCTCCACCATGGCGCGGTCCACCGTGCGGCCGTCGTCCAGGGTGGAGCCGTTGTGCAGCCACTGCCAGATCTGGGTGCGGCTGATCTCCGCCGTGGCCGCGTCCTCCATCAGGTTGAACAGCGGCACGCAGCCCAGCCCGCGCAGCCACGCCTCCAGATAGCCGATGGAGACGGAGACGTTCATGCGCAGCCCGGCCTCCGTCTTGTGCCCGTCGGGCACGCGCAGCAGGTCGGCGGCGGTGACCGTCACGTCGTCGCGCTGGCGCGCGATCTGGTTCGGCCCCGGCATCAGCCGGTCGAACACCTCCAGCGCCACCGGGACCAGCCCCGGATGCGCGACCCAGGTGCCGTCATGGCCGTTGGACGCCTCGCGCTCCTTGTCCGCCTTCACCTTGGCGAAGGCGGCCCTGTTGGCCTCCTCGTCGCCCTTGATCGGGATGAAGGCGGCCATGCCGCCGATGGCGGGGGCGTTGCGGCGGTGGCAGGTCTTGATGGCCAGCAGGCTGTAGCTGTTCATCATGTGGGTGGCCATCGTCACCTCCGCCCGGTCCGGCAGCACGGCGCCGGGGTCGGTGCGGAACTTCTTGATGAAGCTGAAGATGTAGTCCCAGCGCCCGCAGTTCAGGCCGGCCGAGTGGTCGCGCAGCTCGTACAGGATCTCGTCCATCTCGAAGGCGGCCAGGATCGTCTCGATCAGCACGGTGGCCTTGATCGAGCCGTGCGGCACGCCCAGCGCCTGCTCGGCGTAGGTGAAGGCGTCGTTCCAGAGCCGCGCCTCCAGATGGCCCTCCATCTTCGGCAGGTAGAAGTAGGGGCCGCTGCCGCGGGCCAGCAGCTCCTTGGCGTTGTGGAAGAAGAACAGGCCGAAGTCGAACAGGCCGCCGGACATCGGCCTGCCGTCCACCAGCAGGTGCCGCTCCTCCAGGTGCCAGCCGCGCGGCCGGACCTTCAGCACGGCCGGCTTCTCGTTCAGCCGGTAGTGCTTGCCGCTGGCCGGATCGGTGAACTCGATGGTGCGGCGGACGGCGTCGCGCAGGTTGATCTGGCCCTCGATCTGGTTGGCCCAGGTCGGGGTGTTGCTGTCCTCGAAATCCGCCATGAACAGGCGCGCGCCGCTGTTCAGGGCGTTGATGATCATCTTGCGGTCGACCGGGCCGGTGATCTCCACCCGGCGGTCCTGGAGGTCCTGCGGCAGCGGGGCGATGGTCCAGTCGCCGGCGCGCACGGCGGCCGTCTCCGCCAGGAAGTCCGGCTTCTCGCCCCGGTCCAGCCGCGCCTGCCGCGCCTCGCGGGCGGCCAGCAGCTCAAGCCGGCGGGCCCCGAAACGGCGCTCAAGCTCGACCACGAAGGCGATCGCCTCGGGGGTCAGGATCTGCTCGAAGCCGGGCTGCACGGCGCCCTTCAAGGTGACGCCGGCGGGCAGGGTGGTCATCGCTCACATCCTCCTGGTGGTCTCTGTCCGGTTGGTTCGGTCCGCGGTCCGGTGGTGCCGCGGCTGGTCTGGATCGGGCCGGGTGACGGCCGGCGCTGCCGCCGATATGGCGGCTGCGGCCCTGGCTGTCGAGCCCGGATCGGGATGCGCCGGCCGCCGGGGCGGCAGGCGGGAACGGGGACGGTCGTGCTGCGGGTGGAAACGGCCTGCGGGGGGTAATGGAAGGCGCGACGGGTCGGGGAACGGCGAACGCTCCGCCCGACCGGAACCGGCGGACGGCCCGGTGGCGGAGGGCATGGAACTCCCGGCAGCCGCCGGACGGGCGGCCCCGGGAGAGCGATCTGCGCCGGGGGCTAGAGACCGCCGGCAGGGGCGGGGTCCGGCTCCTTCCAGTGCGTCAGCACCGCAGCGAAGCCCCCGACGGAGCAGAATGCCATCCACGGCGTGGGTTCGGGTCGTGCCCGGTGCCCGTCCATCGGGGCCGTCGGGCGGGTGGTCTCAGTCCTGCCATTGGAACCATGGTCAACGTAGCGATCCATCGCGCCACCTTTCTTGGGTTCCCGGCCCCCGCGGCTGCGGACGCCGGCCGGTCGGAGGGAACAAGTGACCCGCACGGGGCTTGCCGGTCCACGGCGATCCAGTGCGCCGGTTTCCGGTCGGGCGCCGCCGGCGTTCCTTCAGCAGAACGGGGCGGTCCCGGTGCAATCCCCGTGGCGGGGTCCTTGGTACGGGGCGGGGGCGGTCCAGCGCACCCCCGCCGGCTCCGGAACCGCCGCCCGCTTCAGCGCGGCCGGCGGTCCCGGAGGGAAGCGATCAGTGGAACTGGTCGGTCTCGGTCGAGTCCTTCATGGCGGTGGTGGAGGACAGGCCGCCGGAGATCGCCAGGCTGACCTGGTCGAAGTAGCCGGTGCCGACCTCGCGCTGGTGCTTCACCGCGGTGAAGCCCTTGTCCACGGCCGCGAACTCGCGCTGCTGCATCTCGGAGTAGGCGGCCATGCCGCGCTCCTTGTAGCCCTTCGCCAGCTCGAAGGTGGCGAGGTTCAGCGAGTGGAAGCCGGCCAGCGTGACGAACTGGTACTTGTAGCCCATGGCGCCCAGCTCGGCCTGGTACCTGGCGATGGTCGCCTCGTCCAGGTTGGCCTTCCAGTTGAAGGAGGGCGAGCAGTTGTAGGCCAGCATCTTGCCGGGGAACTTCTTGTGGACGGCCTCCGCGAAGCGGCGGGCGTCGTCCAGGTTCGGCTTGGACGTCTCCCACCACATCAGGTCGGAATAGGGCGCGTACTCCAGCGCGCGGGCGATGCAGTAATCGACGCCGACGCCCTTCTTGATCCGGAAGAAGCCTTCCGGCGTGCGGTCGTTGCGGTCGATGAAGGGATGGTCGCGCTCATCCACGTCGGAGGTGATGAGCTGCGCCGACTCGGCGTCGGTGCGGGCGATCACCAGCGTGCTGGTGCCGCAGACGTCGGCGCCCAGGCGGGCGGCGTTCAGCGTGCGGATGAACTGCTGGATCGGGATCAGCACCTTGCCGCCCAGATGGCCGCACTTCTTCTCCGACGCGAGCTGGTCCTCGAAATGGACGCCGGCGGCGCCCGCCTCGATCATCGCCTTCATCAGCTCGAAGGCGTTCAGCGGGCCGCCGAAGCCGGCCTCGGCGTCGGCGATGATGGGCGCGAACCAGTAGGTGTCGCCCTTGCCCTCGGCCGTCTGGATCTGGTCGGCGCGTTGCAGCGCGTTGTTGATGCGCTTGACCACCGCCGGGACCGAGTTGGCCGGATAGAGGCTCTGGTCGGGATACATCTGGCCGGCCAGATTGGCGTCGGCGGCGACCTGCCAGCCGGACAGGTAGATGGCTTCCAGCCCGGCCTTCACATGCTGCACCGCCTGATTGCCGGTGAAGGCGCCCAGCGTGTGGACATAGGGGCGGGTGTGCAGCAGCTCCCACAGGCGGCGCGCACCCATCTCGGCCAGGGTGTACTCGATCTTGACGGAGCCCGACAGGCGACGGACGTCCTCCATCGTGTAGTCGCGCTTGATGCCGTCCCAGCGCTTCGCGTGGATCGCCTCAAGGTCGGCCTTGGCGGGGGCGCCGTGGTCGAGCGGTGACATCATCTCACTCCTTGTCCGTCGTCCGGTTGCTGTCGTCGCGTTCATGCCGTCGCGGGGGCTTTGTCCGCTACGTCTGTCGTCGGCGGCCGCTCCGCCGGTTCCCCTCCAGGCCCGGAAGGAAGCGGCGGTCCATTGGTGCGGCGCACACCCGGTAATAAGGCTGGCGGCGGGGAAGCGTTCAATTCTTTCCGGTCCCGGCCGGGGCGTAAAATTGTGTTTCCGTCATTTTTGTGGACGCCCAATCTGTAAAGCTGTAAATGTTGTAAACGCGATCATCCTGGGATCGGGGGGCTGATGGCGAAGACAGCGCTGGAGAAGCTGGGCTTCAGGTTCGGCATGACAGGGCGGGTCGTCACCCGACCCCGCCGACCTGACCATCGCCTTCGTGCGCGCCATCGCGGACGTCGGCCTGGCACTGGAGGCGCGGTGCTGCCGGGCTGCCGGCGAGGCGGGCTGCCGTGGTTCGCCCACCCGAAGAAGACCGGCACCATCCGCACCGACATCAGCCGCGACAAGGGCTGGACGCCGCTTAGGGCGGCCGACCTGCTGGCCGGCGCGCAGATGTCGGTCGATGACGCCTGGGCCGCCTGCGCCTGCGCTACCGGGACGAGATCAGGGAGATCACGCGGAAGTTCTGACGGTTGGCCGCCTTGAACGCCGGCCGACGGACGTCAACACGGATGGCATGCACGGATGAACAGGGATGGGAACGGCGCCGACCGACGCACCTCAGGCAATCCAATGGGAAATATGGTAGATACCGACCGCCAGGGGGATGGACAGGCCAGCCGTGATTGCTGCGCTCTTCACCGCCTGCTTGCGGGAAACGACCGGATCGGCGTCGCCAGTGCGCTGTTGCTGGAACTCCGCGAAGTAGATCTGCGCCGCGAGCAGAACGGGTATCGCAGCGCACGGGACGATGGCGGGTACATCGAAAAGCATCAGTGCGAATGCGACGGCGATCGGAATGCCGGACAGCCATACCTTCGGGCTGGGAAGCCTTTCCCTGAGGTCGCTCACCGAGGAACTCATCCGACCCTCCCATCCTGCATCGTTCCGGGACACGTAAAGATAGCGCGCCGGCAGGGCGCCATCAATCCGGACTTCCGCTCCGGCAGCGGGGACACGCAGCCTTTCGCATTGAACTTCAGGCACTCCCGATGACCGAGAAGAAAGCGATGCTGGGCCACAAGGTCCGCCGGCTGCGCCGCGACCTGAAGCTGACCCAGGCCCAGATGGCGGACGAGCTGGGAATCAGCCCCAGCTATCTGAACCTGATCGAATCGAACCAGCGGCCCCTGACCGTGCCGCTGCTGCTGAAGATCGGCCAGATCTACGACGTGGACCTCTCCACCTTCGCCGAGACGGACGAGACCCGCCTCGTCGCCGGGCTGAAGGAGGTGTTCGCCGATCCGCTGTTCGAAACCAGCGACATCAAGAACCAGGACATGAAGGAGCTTGCGGCCGTCGCCCCCACCCTGGGGCAGGCGGTGGTGCAGCTCTACCGCGCCTACCGCGAGGCGCGGCAGGACCTCTCTGTCCTGGCCGAGAGCATGGCCGACGGCGACAAGCTCCAGACCCAGAGCGTGCAGGCCTTCCCGCAGGAGGAGGTGGGGGAGTTCTTCCAGGCCAACGCCAACCATTTCCCCGATCTGGAGATCATGGCCGAAAGCCTCTGGATCGACGGCGACCTGGATGCGGGCGACCTCTACGGCAGTCTGGCGACGCATCTCCAGAAGCGGCACGGCGTGCGGGTGAAGCTGATGCCGGTGGAGGTGATGGGCGGCACGGTCCGGCGCTACGACCGGCACTCCAAGCGGGTGCTGGTCTCGGAGATGCTGCCGCCGACCGGGCGCACCTTCCAGCTTGCCGCCCAGCTCGCCCTGCTGCGCCACCGCGACGTGCTGGACGGCATCGTGGAGCAGGGCGCCTTCGCCAGCGACGAGGCGAAGCGGCTGGCCCTGATCGGGCTGGCCAGCTATTTCGCCGCGGCGGTGATGATGCCCTACGGCCGCTTCCTGGAGGCGGCGAAGGCGCTGCGCTACGACCTGGAAATCCTGATGCACCGCTTCGTCGCCAGCTTCGAGCAGGTGGCGCACCGGCTGACGACGCTGCAACGGCCGGGGGCGAAGGGCGTGCCCTTCTTCTTCCTGCGCATCGACAATGCCGGCAACATCTCCAAGCGGTTCAGCGCCCTGCCCGCCTTCCACTTCGCCCGTTTCGGCAGCGCCTGCCCGCGCTGGAACGTGCACGACGCCTTCCGCATGCCCGGCGCGATCCAGACCCAGCTCGCGCAGCTTGCCGACGGAACCGTCTACTTCTCCGTCTCGCGCCGCGTGGTGAAGGCCGGCGGTGGCTGGAAGAACCCGGCCCGGCAGTTCGCCATCGCGCTGGGCACCGACATCGCCCATGCCGGCCAGCTCGTCTATGCCGACGGGGTGGACCTGCACAACAAGGCGGCGGCGACGCCGATCGGCGTCAACTGCCGCCTCTGCCCCCGGCTGGACTGTACCCAGCGCGCCTTCCCGCCGCTGAACCACCGGCTGGAGGTGGACGAGAACATCCGCGGCCTCAGCAGCTACGTGGCGGTGGGCGAGGTCTGACGGTCCTGGGCGCGCCGGCTGCGGCGTGGTAGGATCGCGGACCGCGGAGATGCCTGCACCCCAGGACGCCTGTCTGGAGACGCCCATGGCCGCGCCCGCCCGCAGCCCCCGGCACGACCCGCCCCGCATGACGGTGGCGGAATTCCTGGCCGCGCCGCTCGCCCCCGGACGGCGCTGGGAGCTGATCGACGGCGCGCCGGTCTCCCAGGCTTCGCCGCACAAGCGCCATGGTGCCCTGCAAGGGGCCCTGGTCCGCCATCTGGGCAATGCCCTGGAGGGCCGGCACGGCCGGGCCGGTCCCTGCCGGCCGGTGACCGAGGCGGGCATCCGCACGCGCCTGGACCCGGAGCACAATTACCGGGTCGCGGACATCGCCGTGACCTGCGAGCCGTTCGGCCCCGACGATCCGCCCTGGGTCGAGGCGCCGGTGCTGATCGTGGAGATCCTCTCCCCCGGCCAGGAGCGGGAGCAGCGGGCCAAGCTGCACCTGTTCGCCGCCCTGCCGACCGTGCGGGAGATCCTGTTCCTGGACAGCCGGGCCGTGCGGGCGGAACTGCACCGCCGCGCCCCCGATGGCGGCTGGCCGCCCGCGCCCGCCCTGCTGGCGGGGGAGGAGGCGGTGCTGCGGCTGGAGACGGCGGGGCTGGAGCTGCCGCTCGCCCGCCTCTACGAGGGGCTGGGCCTGGAAGCGGACCTTGAACGGGATGCCGCCGGTGAGGCCGCCGATCGGGCCGACGCGGACTGACGGCGCGCCGCCTTCCGGCTTGCCATCCTCCGCCGGAGCCGCCATTCCTGGGTGCCCTTCCCGGGATCTGCCGCAGCGGACGACCTTCCATGCCGATTTCCCCATGCTGACCGACCCATGCTGATCGCCATTGAAGGCATCGACGGTGCCGGCAAGCGGACGCTGACCGAAGCCATCGCCGGCCTGCTGGCCGGGCGCGGCCTGACCTGCGCCGCCACCTCCTTCCCGCAGTACGGCCGCACCCGTGCGGCGCGCGGGGTCCAGGAGCTGCTGAACCTGGGGCCGGAGGAGCTGGCCCGGATCGAACCGCGCGAGGCCGCCGCCTGGTACGCGCTGGACCGGTTCGAGAGCCGCGGCCTGCTGGCCGGGCTGCGCGCGGGCCACGACGTCGTGCTGATCGACCGCTGGATCGCCTCCAACATCGCCTACCAGCGCGCCCGCGCCCCCGTGGCGGAGGGGCCGGGGCTGGAGGCCTGGATCCTGGAGCTGGAGACGGGGCTCTACGGCCTGCCGGTGCCGGACGCCACGGTGCTGGTGGCGACGCCGGAGACGGCGGCGGCCGACCTGATCCGCCGCAAGGGCGGCCGCGACTACACGGACAAGGCGTTCGACGCGCTGGAGGCGAACCGCGCGCTCCAGGCGCGGGTGCTGGCCACCTACCACGACCTCGCCGCGCGCGGCGTGCTCGGCCGCTGGATCGTGCTGCACCCCGTCCGCGACGGCACCCTGCGCCCCCCCGCCGACCTCGCCGCCGAGGTCGTCGCGGCCCTGCTGCCGTAGCGGCCGGTCAGCCGCCCCGCCGCTTCGCCAGCGGGTGGTGCGTCTCCACCGTGCGGCGCAGGCGGTCGCCGGCGACATGGGTGTAGATCTGGGTCGTGCCGATGTCGGCATGGCCCAGCATCTTCTGCACGCTGCGCAGGTCGGCGCCGTGGTCCAGCAGGTGGGTGGCGAAGCAGTGGCGCAGGACGTGCGGGCTGACCTTGGCCGGGTCCAGCCCGACCTCCAGCGCCAGTTCCTTCATCAACTGCCCGAATCTCTGCCGGGTCAGCACGCCGGCGGCGCTGCGCGAGGGGAACAGCAGCCCCTGCTGCCGCGCCTCGCGCCCCGGCACCATGAAGTAGGGCCGGTCGGGCAGGCAGGCGGCCAGCGCCTCCTTGGCCGGCTGCGACAGCGGCACCATCCGTTCCTTGCCGCCCTTGCCGCGGACCACCAGCGCGCGGCCGTCGCGGGTCAGCGCCGCCAGCGGCAGGCCCACCAGCTCGGAGACGCGCAGGCCGGTGGCGTAGAGCAGCTCCAGCAGGGCCGTCAGCCGCCGCCCCTCCGGCCCGCCGCGCCGGGCCGCCCCCTCCAGCAGCAGGGCGACGTCCGCCTCCGTCAGGATCTTCGGCAGGGGCCGGCCCGGCTTCGGCCCGTCCAGCACGGCGGCCGGGTCCTCCGCCCGCAGCCCCTCCGACACCAGGAAACGGTAGTACTGGCGCAGCGCCGACAGCCGCCGCGCCACCGTCCGCCCGGCCGAGGGCGCCTTGCCCGTGTCCCGGTGCAGATGCTCCAGATAGGCGCGCAGATCGTCGGTGGAGGCCCGGTCCAGCGCCGTGCCGCCGCGCTGCGCCGCCAGGAAGGCGGCCACGTCGCGCAGGTCGCGGGCATAGGCGTCGCGCGTGTTGGCGGCGGCGCCGCGCTCCGCCACCAGCATGGCCAGGAAGGCATCCACCCCGGGCGGCAGCGGCCGCGGCGGCGCCTTCGGCCGGCCGGGACGGGGGCCGGGCCGGGAGCCGGGGGCGCCCGCCATGGCGGTCACGGCCCCAGCAGCGCCGCGGCGGCCTCGGTGGCGACGCGGCGCCCGGCCTCGCCCAGCCCCGCCCCGGACAGGTGCAGGGCGGCATGGGTGGCGACCAGGGGCGGCACGCCCGCCGGCCCGTCGGTGCCCAGCAGGTGCAGCGCCAGCAGCGCCGCTTCCCCCGGCCGGCGCTCCGCGGCTGCGGCCTCCAGCCGGTACCACAGCGTCGGGTCGGGCAGCACGCCGCGCTCCGCCGCGTCGCCGGGGGCGGTCAGGGTGCGCAGCCGCTGGGCCGGATCGACCGCCACGCCCGATGCCACCAGCAGGGTCAGCACGGCCCCGGCCTGCCGCCGGGCGGTGGCATCCTCCTCCACCCGGAACAGGTCCAGCCAGCCGGCAAGGTCCATCTCCCCCGGTGCGGACAGGCCGTTGACGGCGGCCAGCGGCCAGAGCAGCGCCCAGGCGGCCCGGGCCGCCGGCCTGCCGGAGGCTGCGTCGGCGCGCACCAGATCGACCCAGGGCCGGGCGAGATCGGGACGGCCCTGCACCAGCGCAAGCCGTGCCGCCGCCGGGGCGGCGGCCTGGGCGGCGGCCGTGGGCGGCAGCAGCGCGACCTGCTGCATCAGCAGCTCGCCATAGCCGCCGGACAGCAGGGTCACGTCGCCGGCCGCGGCGGCCCGGGCCAGCAGGCCCGGCCGGTCGGCGGGGGCCGGTTCCCCTTCCAGGGCGCGGATCAGCAGCGCCCGCGCCTCCGCGCCCTTGCGCTTGCCGGCGGCGGACACCGGGTCCTTCAGCTCCTCCGGCGTCACCTTCACGGCCCGGTAGACCTGGGCGAGGTCGCGGCCGGACAGCGCGCCCAGCGCCGCCGCCCGCTCCGCCGCCGCCAGCCGCACGGGCACGGGCGTGTCCGTCGCCTGGGCCACGGCGGCCAGAGCGGCGGGGCTGTCCACCGTCACCTCGCCGGCGAAGCCGCGCCCCGCGGCGCGGATCAGGGCGAGCTGCGGCAGCGTCGGCTGGGCGATGCCCTTCACGGGCGCCTTGGTTCCGGCCGCCGCGCCCTCGGCAAGGCGGAAGAACAGGTCGTCCTTCTCCCCCTGCTCGCGCAGCAGGTCGATCCCCAGGGTCACGCCGCCCGCCTGTCCGGCGCGGACCTGACAGGCGATCTGCACCTTCTGCCATTCCGGATGGCGGAAGCGGGCCAGCAGGTCCGGCGCCTTGGCACAGGCGGCGTCAGCGGCCGCGGCATCGCCGGCCAGGAGCTGCGTCAGCATCCAGGCGCGGGCGGCATCCTCGTCCTCCAGGGCGGCGGGGGCGGCATCGGCCAGGGCGGCGGCGGCGGCCGCATCGCCCGTGCGGGCCAGCGCCTCCAGCCGCAGCGCGGTCAGGCCGCGCGGCCCGCCCTCGCCCCGGGGCGGCACGGCACGGCTCAGCAGCAGGCGGCGGGCCAGGTCGCGCGCGGCGCCCGAGGCCAGGCGGTCGGGCAGGCCGGCCAGCAGCCGCTCCACCGTGGCCCGTGGCGTCGCCGCCCAGAGATCGGCGGGCAGCCCGCCCGAGGCGGGGTCCAGCGCCCCGCCGCCATCGGCCGACAGGGTGCCCAGCGTCTCCACCTCGATGCCCGCGGGGGCGCGGCCGACGGAGACCTCCGGTCCCGGCTCCGGCAGATCGGGCCGGAAGAAGCCGTCCCCCTGGGGCGGCCCCAGCCGCATCGGCCCGCCGGGCGGCGGGGTTGCCGGCCGGGACGCCGGCACCTGTGCCATGGCCGTAGCGGGCAGCGCCACGGCACCGGCAAGCAGCAGGGCGGCCAGCCGGCGCGCGCGGGGGGCGGGGGGCTCAGCCGCCGAAGCGTTCATTGGGGATCACCCGCTCGACCGGCGCCGCGGGCGGCGGCATGTCCCAGGTCGCAAGGAAGACGACGCCGCCGATGACGAGGATCAGCACCAGCAGCAGGAGGATCTGGATCAGCTTGCTCATGACTCGGTACGTTGGTCGCGGACACCGTTCCCGGTGCGGGGGACCCCGGCCACGGGGATGGACAGAACGCGGCCGGGTGCTTAAGGATCGCAGCCGGGGTGCCATCCTGGACCGGGACCGTGGCGGTTCCGCGGCGGCCCCGACCGGAGCCCGAAGCCCGGATCTGGCAGCCCGACCGGAGAGACGCCGCATGCCTCGCCCCGCGCCCACTCTACCGTCCGCCTTCCGGCGTGGCAACGCCACCTCCGGCGGCGCCCGGCGGGAGGGCTGAGGGCATGGCGCAGCATCCGCCCTTCGTCCCGCCCCGGACCCTCGTGCTCGTCGGCCTGATGGGGGCCGGCAAGACCAGCATCGGCAAGCGGCTGGCAGCAAAGCTGCACCTGCCCTTCGTCGATGCCGACCACGAGATCGAATCGGCCGCCGGTTGCACCATCCAGGAGATCTTCGACCGCTTCGGCGAAGCCCAGTTCCGCGACGGCGAACGGCGCGTGATCGCGCGCCTGCTGGAGGGGCCGGTGCGGGTGTTGTCCACCGGCGGCGGCGCCTTCATGCATCCGGAGACGCGCGCCCTGATCCGCGGGCGCGGCCTCTCGGTCTGGCTGCGCGCACCTCTGGACCTGCTGGTGGCGCGCACCGGCCGGCGCGACAACCGGCCGCTGCTGAAGCAGGGCAACCCGCGCGACATCCTGGCCGCCCTGATGGCGCAGCGCTATCCCGTCTATGCCGAGGCGGACATCACCGTGGACAGCGACGAACGCCCGCCGGAGGAAACGGCCGAGCGGGTGCTGACGGCGCTGCGCCACCATCTCGCGGCGGCGGCCGTGCCGGCGGACGGCGCGGCCGGGCCGGACGGTCTGGAACGGGACGCATGACCATGTCGGACAACGGGGCGGCGGAAACCACCGTGCGGGTGGATCTCGGGGCGCGCAGCTACGACATCCTGATCGGCCCCGGCCTGATCGCCCGCGCCGGGCGCCACATCGCGGACCGGCTGCCCGGCCGGCCGCTCCTGGTGCTGACCGACGCGACCGTGGCCGGGCACCATCTCCGCCCCCTGCTGGACGGGCTCGCCGCTGCCGGGGCCGCGGTGGCGGAACCGCTGGTCGTGCCGGCGGGCGAGGCCAGCAAGGAGATGGGCCGGCTGGCCGAGGTGATGGACGGGCTGCTCGACCGCGGCGTGGAGCGCCGCTCCGTCCTGGTGGCGCTGGGCGGCGGCGTCGTCGGCGACCTGGGTGGTTTCGCCGCCGCCATCGCGCTGCGCGGCATCGACTTCGTGCAGGTGCCGACCACGCTGCTGGCGCAGGTGGACAGCTCGGTCGGCGGCAAGACGGGGGTGAACTCCCGCCACGGCAAGAACCTGATCGGCGCCTTCCACCAGCCCCGGCTGGTGCTGGCCGACACGGCCGCGCTCGACACCCTGCCGCGGCGGGAGCTGCTGGCCGGCTATGCCGAGGTGGTGAAGTACGGGATGATCGACCGGTCGGACTTCTTCGACTGGCTGGAGGCGCACGGGTCCGCCGTCGTCGCCGGCGACGCGGTGGCGCGCGCCCACGCCATCCGCGTGAGCTGCGAGGCCAAGGCCGCCATCGTGGCGGCGGACGAGACGGAAAGCGGCCTGCGCGAACTGCTGAATCTGGGCCACAGCTTCGGCCATGCGCTGGAGGCGGAGGCCGGCTACGGCAGCACGCTGCTGCACGGGGAGGCGGTCGCCATCGGCATGGTGATGGCCTTCGACCTGTCGGTGCGGATGGGGCTCTGCCCGGCGGCGGATGCCCGGCGCCTGCGCGACCATCTGGCCGCCGCCGGGCTGCCGGTGACCGCGGCACCGCTCCGGGCGGCCCTGCCCGGCGGGGACTGGAGCCCGGCTCGCCTGCTCGCCCACATGGCGAAGGACAAGAAGGTCCGCGACGGCCGCCTGACCTTCATCCTGGCCCGCGGCATCGGCCGCGCCTTCCGCTGCCGCGACGTGGCGGAAGCCGACGTCGTCGCCGTGCTGGCGGAGAGTCTGGCCGGGTAGGCCCTGCCCGTCCGTCCGGCGTTCCCTTTCCCGCGCGTCTCCGCGATAGTGGCGCCGCCATTCCGCCGCCATTCCGCCGCCACCGCCGTGAAGGGGCTCCATGGACCTGACGCTCTGGCTCACCGTCGCCGGTATCTTCGTGCTGCTGGTGCTCTCCGCCTTCTTCTCCGGGTCGGAGACGGCGCTCACCGCCGCCTCGCGCGCCCGGGTCCACCAGCTCGCGCAGGAGGGCGACCGCCGTGCCCGCATGGTGCAGGACCTGCGCGAGCACAAGGACCGGCTGATCGGCGCCATTCTGCTGGGCAACAATCTGGTCAACATCCTGGCCTCCTCGCTCGCCACCTCGGTGCTGATCGTGCTGGTGGGGGAGGCGGGGGTGGCCGTGGCCACCCTGGCCATGACCCTGCTGATCCTGATCTTCTCCGAGGTGCTGCCGAAGACCTATGCGCTGCACTATGCCGACCGCGCCGCCCTGGCCGTAGCGCCGACGCTGCGCATCGTCGTCCGGCTGCTGGCCCCGGTGACGCTGGCGGTCACGACGATCGTGCGGCTGGTGCTGCGCGCCTTCGGCACGGACGTGCAGAACGTCACGGTCGGCGACCATGCGGACGAGCTGCGCGGCTACATCGAGCTGCACCGCGGCCCGGAGGAAGAGGTGCGGCACGAGCGCGCCATGCTGCGCTCCATCCTCGAACTCGCCGATGTCGAGGTGCTGGAGATCATGACCCACCGGCGCAACCTGGTCATGGTGGACGCCAGCCAGCCGGCCGAGCGCATCGCGGAGGAGGTGCTGGAATGCCCCTTCACCCGCGTGCCCCTGTGGGAGGAGAACCCGGACAACATCGTCGGCGTCCTGCACGTCAAGGCGCTGCTGCGGGAGCTGCGCAACCGCGGCGGCTCGGCCGGCGGGATCGACGTGAAGGCCATCGCCGCCACGCCCTGGTTCATCCCCGACACCACCACCCTGTTCGACCAGCTCCAGGCGTTCCGTCAGCGGCGGGAGCACTTCGCCCTGGTGGTGGACGAGTACGGCAGCCTGATGGGCATCGTCACCCTGGAGGACATCCTGGAGGAGATCGTCGGCGACATCACCGACGAGCTGGACGTGGCCGTGGCCGGCGTGCGGCCACAGCCCAACGGCACCTACATCGTGGATGGCTGGGTGACGATCCGCGACCTGAACCGGGAATTCGAATGGGGCCTGCCGGACGAGCAGGCCTCCACCATCGCCGGCCTCGTGCTCTACGAGGCGCGGCGCATCCCCGAGGTCGGGCAGGCCTTCAGCTTCCACGGCTTCAAGTTCGAGATCCTGCGCCGGCACCGGCACCAGATCACGGCGCTGCGCATCACCCCGCCGGAGCATCTGCGCCCGCACCTGCCGCCGGTGGCGCCGCCGCGGACCGTGCCCCCGCCGGCCCCGCCGGCCGAGCGGCCTGACGGGACAGGCGTGGCCGGCCGGACCTGACGGAAGCTACCCGGCGTTCCGCCGGTCGGCCTGGACGGGATCGGCGGGGCGGTCCGGCGGCGGGTCGCTCCGGCCGGCGGCCGCGGCCACCGGATCGGCGGCCGTCCCGCCGGTGATCAGGCGCGCCCCGCGCTGGTAGGTCAGCCAGCGCCAGAACCACTGCATGCTGACCAGCAGCCGCTTCTGGAAGTTCAGCAGCAGATAGACATGGACGATGGCCCACAGCACCCAGGCCAGCCGGCCGCGCAGGTGCCGGCCGCCGAAGTCGAACACGGCGGCGCTGCGGCCGATGATGGCCGTGTTGCCGCGGCTGCGGAAGCGGAAGGGCGGCAGCGGCCGCCCGTGCAGCAGGGCGCCTGCCAGGGCGCGCCCGAGATGGCGGCCCTGCTGCTTCGCCACCTGCGCCAGCCCCGGCAGCGGCTTGCCGTCGTCGCCCAGGGTCAGGGCCGTGTCGCCCAGGGCGTAGACATGCTCCAGCCCCGGCACGGACAGGTCGGGGGCGACCCTGATGCGGCCGGCGCGGTCCCCCTCCACCCCCAGCCAGCCGGCCGCCGGCGATGCCGTGACCCCGGCCCCCCAGACGATGGTGCCGGCCGGAATGAAGCGGCCGGCGACGGTGACGCCCGCCGCCGTCACCGCCTCCACCGCCTGCCCGGTCAGCACGGTGACGCCCTTCTTCTCCAGCTCGGTCCGGGCATAGTCCGACAGGTCCTCGGGGAAACCGCCCAGCAGCCGCGGCCCGGCCTCCACCAGCACGATGCAGGCAGCGCGCGGGTCGATGCGGCGGAAGTCGCGGGCCAGGGCGAAGCGGGCCAGTTCGGCGACGGCGCCCGCCATCTCCACCCCCGTGGGGCCGCCGCCGACGATGACGCTGGTCATCAATGTCTTCTGCTGCGCCGGGTCGGGCGACATCTCCGCCTGCTCGAAGCAGGTCAGCAGGCGGGCGCGGATGCGCCGGGCGTTCTCGATGCTCTTCAGCCCCGGCGCCAGCGCAGCCCAGTCGTCGTGCCCGAAATAGCTGTAGGCGGAGCCGGTCGCCAGCACCAGCCGGCCGTAGGGAACATGGCTGCCGTCGGCCAGCAGCACCCGCCGCCGCTCCCGGTCCACGCCCGTCACCTCGCCCAGCACGACGTCGATGTTGCGGTGGCGGCCCAGCACGCGGCGGATCGGCTCGGCGATGTCCGCCGGTGACAGGGCTGCCGTCGCCACCTGGTACAGCAGCGGCACGAACAGGTGGTAGTTGTTGCGGTCGATCACGGTGACGCGCACCGGCGTGCCGCCCAGCGCGGCGGCGCAGGCCAGCCCGGCGAAGCCGGCGCCGACGATCACGACATGGGGCGCATCGTCCACGGGGGCCGGGGTGCGGTCGAGGGTCTGCACGGGGCGGGCTCCTGGCTGCGGCCGGGCCTTTCGCGGGGGCGGGCGGCGCGGGGCGACGCCCCGACAACCGGCCGCCGCGGCAACCGTCACGGCATCCGCTGAGCGGTCGCGCACGGCCGAGTCGCGGCGACCCGGCTTGCCCGGTCCGGGCGGGCCGCCGATATTATCCGCTCCCGCAATCCGGTGAGACCCGATGCCGCTGTCCCCGCCCGCCGAGCGCGAACCGATCCACACCCGCACCGTCACCTGCCGCGGCTACCGCCGGACGGACGGCCTCTGGGACATCGAAGGCCATCTGGTCGATACCAAGAGCTATGCCTTCGACAATGCCTGGCGCGGCCGGCTGGAGCCGGGCATGCCGGTGCATGAGATGTGGGTGCGGCTGACCGTGGATGACGGGATGCAGGTGCGCGCGGTGGAGGTGACGACCGACGCCAGCCCGTTCGAGGTCTGTCCCGCCATCGCCCCCGATTTCCAGCGGCTGGTCGGGCTGCGCATCGCCAGCGGCTGGACCCAGGCGGTGAAGGAGCGGCTGGGCGGGGTCAAGGGCTGCACCCATCTGGTCGAGCTGCTGGGTCCCGTCGCCACCACCGCCTTCCAGACCATCTACCCCTATCTCTCCCGGCTGGCGCCGGAGCGGCCGCCGGGAGCCGAGACGGCACCGCGCCGGCGCCCGCCCCTGCTGGACACCTGCCACGCCTTCGCCAGCGACGGCCCGGTGGTGAAGCAGCGCTGGCCGGAGTTCTACACCGGCCCCGGTTCCGGCGCCGATCCCGCTCCCGCTCCCGCAGAGCCCCCGGCCGATGCCCCGGCCGGTAAGGACCGGGACGCATCGCCGCCGCCCGTTGCTGCCGCCGGCAGCCGCCGGTAAGCTCGATCCCCACACGACAGGGTCAGCGGGCCAGGACCATGCATCTCACCACCCTCGACCACCTCACCGGCTTCCGCATCGTGCGCCAGCTCGGCCTCGTGCAGGGCTCCACGGTCCGCTCCAAGCATCTCGGCCGCGACCTGATGGCCGGACTGAAGACCCTCGTGGGGGGCGAGCTGGTCGGCTACACCGAACTGCTGAACGAGGCCCGGGCCGAGGCGGTGGAGCGGCTTGAGATCGCGGCGCGGCAGGCCGGGGCGAACGCCGTGGTGGGGATGCGCTTCGGCTCCACCTCCATCGCGGACGGGGCGGCCGAGATCCTGGTCTACGGCACCGCCGTGGTGGTGGAGCCGGCCGCGCAGGGCGCGGCCCATGCCGATCCCGTCGCTTGATTTCCTGACCGCCGCCCTCATCGCGCTGGCGCTCGCCCTGCCGCTGCTGGCGGTCGGGGCCATGATCGAGCTGCGCCAGTACCGCCGCCTCGCCACCCGCAGCGACGCCTGGACGGTCGGCCTCTTCGCGGACGGGGCGGCAGGCGGCGACCGGCCGGAGGAGCTGGGACTCGTCTCGGCCTGCGTCACCCTGTCGCCCTCCCCCCTGGGCCAGCTCCAGGTGCTGGTCCGCCGCCTGATCGGCGGCCGGGTCGAGGTGCGCCACCGGCTGGCCGACCGGACCCGGCGCGAGGTGCTGCTGCGCCTGCGTGAGGCGGCGCACGCCCGGGGCGCCACGGCCGTGCTGGGCGTGCGGCTGACGGATGTGCGGCTGGGCACCGGCATGGTGGCGCAGATCGCCTACGGCACGGCCGTCCGGGGCATGGTCGCGGATGGCGGGGCAGGCGGCGACGGGCCAGCAGGCCCGGCGGAGGCGCTGGGCTCGCCGCCGCCGCGGCCCTGGCTGCTGGCCGGGCTGGTCGCGGCGGGCACGTTCGCCGCCATCCTGGGCGCCCTTGTCGCGCCGGGGCTGGAGCGGCTGGCCGAGGACGTCCCGGCGCTGGGGCGGCTGCTGCGGCTGCTGCCGTTCCTCTGATCCCCCGCCGCCTCCCGCCTCCGCCGGAAGCAGGCAACGCGACGCAGGTCGGGCGATGCGGCTGCGGCACACTCCGTTCTGGCACCGGGGGATGGGCTGTGGTAAGCACCGCGCCTTGGTCCCCCTACCACTCCCGACCGATGCACTTTCTGGAATTCGAGAAGCCGATCGCGGACCTCGAGGGTAAGATCGAGGAACTTCGCACCCTGACCGACGGCGGCGACATCAACATCGCCGACGAGGTCAAGAAGTTGCAGGAGAAGGTCGACAAGCTCCTGCGCTCGACCTATGCGAAGCTCACTCCCGCCCAGAAGGTGCAGGTCGCCCGGCACCCTGAACGGCCGCACTGCCTGGACTACATCCAGCGCCTGTTCACCGACTTCACGCCGCTGGCAGGCGACCGGCTGTTCGCCGAGGACCGCGCCATCGTCGGCGGGCTGGGCCGCTTCCGCGGCCGCAGCGTCGTCGTCATCGGGCAGGAGCGCGGCCACGACACCGAAAGCCGCGTGCGGCACAATTTCGGCATGGCGAAGCCGGAGGGCTACCGCAAGGCGCAGCGCCTGTTGCAGCTCGCGGACCGCTTCCGGCTGCCCGTCGTCACGCTGGTGGACACGGCCGGCGCCTTCCCCGGCGTCAGTGCGGAGGAGCGCGGCCAGGCCGAGGCCATCGCCAAGTCCATCGAGACCTGCCTGCGGCTGAAGGTGCCGCTGGTCTCCGCCGTGATCGGCGAGGGCGGGTCGGGCGGCGCCATCGCCATCGCCACGGCGGACCGGGTGCTGATGCTGGAGCACGCGATCTACAGCGTCATCAGCCCGGAAGGCTGCGCCTCCATCCTCTGGCGCTCCGCCGCCAACGCCTCCGACGCGGCGCAGGCGCTGCGGCTGACGGCGCAGGACCTGAAGGAACTGGGCGTCATCGACCGCGTGGTGATGGAGCCGGTGGGCGGCGCCCACCGCCGCCGGGAAGAGATGATCGCCACCCTCGGCAACGCCATCGAGGACGCGCTGGACGATCTGCGCGCCCATGACGGCGCCACCCTGCGCCTGAACCGCCGCCAGAAGTTCCTGGAGATGGGCCAGAAGGGCCTGGGCTGAGCCCGGCTGGTTGAAGGGGCCGGGAGCCCCTGCTTCGCCGGAGCCACCCTCTTGACGCACGAAGGGCCGGAGCATCGCTGCTCCGGCCCTTCTTCTTTCGGTCCTTCGTCTTTTCCGGCCCCGGTCCGTCAGGCCCGGCGCGCTTTCAGCGCGCCTGACCGTGCTCCCCCGGCGCGCCGTCAGCGCGCCTGACCGTGCCCCCCGGCGCGCCGTCAGCGCGCCTGGCCATGACAGTGCTTGTACTTCTTGCCGCTGCCGCAGGGGCAGGGGGCGTTGCGCGGGGTGTTGCGCCAGGACTCCGGCGTGTCGCGCTCCAGCGTCTCGGCCACCGGCAGGGCGCCGGCGCCATAGGCCTGGGGCCGCAGGCGCTGGTCGTCGGCCCGGCGCACCATGCCCGGCGGCAGGGCCTCGGCCCCGGCCGGGGCCAGCGCCGGGTCCTCACGGGTCGGCTCGCCCATGGGCTCCGGCGGCGCCGGCAGGTCGGCGTCGGCCTGCCGGACCTGGACATGCATCAGCACGGTGGTGACCTGCTCGCGCAGGCTCGCCAGCATCGACTCGAACAGCCCGAAGGCCTCGCGCTTGTACTCGTTCAGCGGGTCGCGCTGGGCATAGGCGCGCAGATTGATGCCCTGGCGCAGGTGGTCCAGGTTCAGCAGGTGGTCCTTCCACTGCTGATCCAGGATCTGCAACAGCAGGCTCTTCTCGATGGAGCGCATCAGGGTGGCGCCGTAGGCCGCCTCCTTCTCCGCCATCGTCTCGTCGGCGAAGCGGGTCAGGCGCTCGACGATCTCGGCGTCGGCGATGCCCTCTTCCTTGGCCCACTCCTTGACGGGCAGGTCAGCGCCCAGGACGCGCATCACCTCCTCGTGCAGCTGGTCGGTGTCCCACTGCTCGGCATAGGCGTTGGGCGGGATGGCCTTGGACACCATCTCCTGGATCACCTCGTGCCGCATGGACACGACGGTGTCCTGGACATCCTCGGCATCCATGACGTCGCGGCGCTGCTCGTAGACGACCTTGCGCTGGTCGTTCATCACGTTGTCGTACTTGAGCAGGTTCTTGCGGATGTCGAAGTTGTGCGCCTCCACCTTGGTCTGCGCCTTCTCCAGCGCCTTGTTGATCCAGGGGTGGATGATCGCCTCGCCCTCCTGCAAGCCCAGCTTCTGGAGCATGCCGTCCAGGCGCTGGCTGCCGAAGATGCGCATCAGGTCGTCTTCCAGCGACAGGAAGAACTTCGAGGCGCCGGGGTCGCCCTGACGGCCGGAGCGGCCGCGGAGCTGGTTGTCGATGCGGCGGCTCTCGTGCCGCTCGGTGCCGACGACATAGAGACCGCCGGCCTTCAGCACCACCTCCTTCGCCGCCGCGATCTCGTCGCGGATGCGGGCGATGGCCGCCTCGCGCTCCGGACCCTCGGGCAGGTCGGACAGCTCGTGCTCGATGCGCATTTCAAGATTGCCGCCGAGCTGGATGTCCGTGCCGCGGCCGGCCATGTTGGTGGCGATGGTCACCGCGCCCGGCCGGCCGGCCTGGGCGACGATATACGCCTCCTGCTCATGGTAGCGGGCATTCAGGACGTTGTGCGGGACCTTCTTCTTCTTCAGCAGCTCGGACAGCAGCTCCGACTTCTCGATGGAGACGGTGCCGACCAGCACCGGCTGCTGCCGGGCGCGGCACTCCTCGATCAGGGTGATGATGGCCGCGTACTTCTCGTCCGCCGTGCGGTAGACCTCGTCGTCCTGGTCCTTGCGCTTGACCGGCAGGTTGGTCGGCATGTCCACGACGGACAGGCCGTAGATCTCCATGAACTCCGCCGCCTCGGTCATGGCGGTGCCGGTCATGCCGGCCAGCTTGGGGTAGAGGCGGAAATAGTTCTGGAAGGTGATGGAGGCCAGCGTCTGGTTCTCGCGCTGGATGGTCACGCCTTCCTTCGCCTCCAGGGCCTGGTGCAGCCCCTCGGAATAGCGGCGGCCCTCCATCATGCGGCCGGTGAACTCGTCGATGATGACGACCTTGTCGTCCTTGACGATGTAGTCCACGTCGCGGGTGAACAGCTTGTGCGCCCGCAGCGCCTGATTGACGTGGTGGACCAGGGTGACGTTGTGGATGTCGTACAGGTCGCCGGTCTTCAGCAGCCCGATCTCGATCAGGCGCTGCGCCACCTTCTCGGTGCCGCCCTCGGTCAGGCTGACGGCGCGCGCCTTCTCGTCCTTCTCGAAGTCGCCGTCCTGCACCGTCTCCCGCACCACCTTGTCCAGGGCGATGTAGAGTTCGGAGCTGTCGGTGGAGGGGCCGCTGATGATCAGCGGGGTGCGCGCCTCGTCGATCAGGATCGAGTCGACCTCGTCCACGATGGCGAAGTTGAAGGGCCGCTGGACCATGTCGGCCAGCCGGTACTTCATGTTGTCGCGCAGATAGTCGAAGCCGAACTCGTTGTTCGTGCCGTAGGTGATGTCCGCGGCATAGGCGGCGCGCCGTTCGGCATCGTCCAGCCCGTGGACGATGCAGCCGACGGACAGGCCCAGGAAGCGGTAGATCTGGCCCATCCAGCCGCTGTCACGCTTGGCCAGATAGTCGTTCACGGTGACGACGTGGACGCCCTTGCCCTCCAGCGCGTTCAGGTAGACCGCCAGCGTGGCGACCAGGGTCTTGCCCTCACCGGTGCGCATCTCGGCGATCTTGCCCGAATGCAGCACCATGCCGCCCATGAGCTGCACGTCGAAGTGCCGCTGGCCCAGGGTGCGCTTGGCCGCCTCGCGCACCGTGGCGAAGGCGTCGGGCAGGATGTCGTCGAGCGTTTCGCCCTTCGCCAGCCGGTCGCGCAGCCAGTCGGTGCGCATTTGCAGTTCCGCGTCGGACAGGCCGGTCAGCTTGGGCTCGATCGCGTTGATGGCCTCGACCTGCTTACGCAGGCCCTTCACCACGCGGTCGTTCGCGTTGCCGAACAGCGTGCGGGCAATGGCACCGAACATGAAGACCTCGGGACTCTGGAAGACGCTGCGCGCGGGACCGGCCGCGCGTGGCTGTCACATGGGGCCGCGCGCCGTCCCGGTCAACGCGCGCCCGGTCAACGCGCACGACAGCGCCCCGGATGCCGGGCGGCACAGGGGGGACGGTACGGGCGCGGACCATACCATGATCGCGCCATTTTCCAATTGCCTTGATGCCGCTGCCCGGTGGCGCCGCTTGCCCGGGGCGGGCCGGCATGCTTTAACCGCTGGCGCGCATCCCGGGCGCGACCCGGGCGTCCGTCAACCCGGTTGGTCAGCAAGAACTCGCGCGAAGGAACGCCAAGGCATGATTTCGAAGAAGGTGCGCGCCGCGATCGCCGCCGCGGCACTGGGCACCGTGGCGACGGTGGCGATGGGCCCGAGCCCCCTCCTGGCCCAGGAGGCGAAGCCGGCCGCCCAGGCCCCCGCCGGACAGGCTGACGACAACCCGGTCGTCGCCCGCGTCAACGGCAAGGAGATCCGCCGGACCGAGGTGCTGGCCGCGTTGCAGCAGCTCCCGCCGCAGGTGCAGCAGCTCCCGCTCCCCATGGTCTACCCGGCCGTGCTGGAGCAGGTGGTCAACGCCCACCTCGTGACCCAGGCCGGCTACAAGGACAAGCTTCAGGACACCACCGAGGTGAAGCAGCGCCTCAAGGCCGCGGAGGAGCGCTTCGTCCAGGAAGCCTTCCTGAAGAAGGCCATCGACGCGAAGATGTCCGACGCCCTGGTCAAGAAGAAGTTCGACGAGTGGCTGAAGGAAAATCCGCCGCAGGATGAGGTGCGCGCCCGCCACATCCTGGTCCAGACCAAGGAAGAGGCCGAGGCCCTGATCAAGCAGATCAAGGGCGGCGCCGACTTCAACAAGCTGGCCGCGGAGCAGAAGATCGACACCGCCGCCGCGCAGCAGCAGGGCGATCTGGGCTACTTCACCAAGGACCAGATGGTGGAGCCCTTCGCCAAGGCCGCCTTCGCCATGAAGTCGGGCGACGTCAGCCAGACCCCGGTCGAGACGCAGTTCGGCTGGCACGTCATCAAGGTCGAGGACAAGCGCAAGCAGACCCCGCCGACCTATGAGGAAGCGGCGCCGGAGCTGCGGCAGGTGGTGGCGCAGGACATCGCCGGCGACGTGGTGGAGGGCCTGCGCAAGCAGGCGAAGGTGGAGATGTTCGGCATCGACGGCGGCCCGATGCCGCCGCCGCCGGCCCCGCCCGCCGGCAACGGTGCGGCCAAGCCGGCCGGCAAGGACGGCAAGTAGGCCGGGCTGACAGTCTTTCGGGCCGACAGTCCTTCAGGCTGACCGGCCTTCGGGCGACAGAGACGACAGGGCGGACACGGGCGACCGTGCCCGCCCTGTCCGTTTCAGGAAGGGCCGGCCGGGTCAGGGACCGCCGGGGGCGCCGGCCCCTTGCAGCAGGGCCGAGAAGCCGGCGTGCAGGGCCGTGTCCTCCAGCACGAAGAACAGGCCGCCGCGGCCGTTCTGGCTGCTGCCGCAGTTCCCGGACAGGGCGCCCTGCTGGTTCATGTCGCCGAAGACGGTGACGGGCCGCGCCGGGTCGGTGGAAACGCCGATCTTGGCGTGGTTGAAGTCCGCGCCCTCGCCGCCCTTCAGGCCCAGCACGGTCTGTCCCCAGGTGCCGGTGGTGGCGATCTCCACCGCGCCGGGCGTGCCCAGCCCGTCCGCCCAGCAGGCGGGGGCGCCGGCCGGGGCACTGGGGATCTCCGGTTCCGCCCACCAGGACGCCACCCGCAGCGGCACCCCGCCCAGGGTGGCGGAGACGAGCTGCCAGGGCGGCACATGCAGGGCCGACGGCTTGGAGATCAGCCGCACCCCGCCGGACAGCCTGTCGTCGGTGACGGCGGTGCCGGCGACCGTGCGGCCCAGGGACTGCACCAGGGCCTGGATGTCGGCCGGGCCGCCGTTGCGCACGATCTGGGGATTGCCGGGATCGGTCACGACGCTGGCATTCGCCAGCGCCTTCAGCACCACGGCCACGTCGCCCGGCCCCAGCGCCAGGGCGAAGAAGTGCTGGCTGACCTCCACATCGTCGTCCTTGATGCAGCCCAGGCTGTTGCCGTCGCCCTGGCGCGGGGTCGCGCTGCTGCCGGCGGCGGGCCAGGAAGGGGTGCTGACCTGGAGCACGACCCCCTGTCCCTGGTCGTTCCAGGCCAGCATCCCCTTGGCATGACCCCAGGGCGCCCCGCAGGAACCGTCGCAGCCGCGGATCGCCGGGGCATCGTAGAACTGGTCGTTCCAGATCACGTAATAGGCCCCGCCACCGTCATAGACCTGCCCGAAGGTGGCGCCCAGCGGATCGGCCGTGTCGTCGCCCAGGCAGTCGGCCCCCATGCCCAGCGGCGGGCCGCCGGCGGCGGTGAAAAGGTACTGCTGGCTGAACAGCCGGTAATCCTGCACCGTCCCGCCGAACGGACAGCGGCGCTGTGCGGCGCCCGCGCAGTGCGGGAAGCTGGCGGCGTTGAACTTGAACGCCACCCACCAGGGCACCGGCCGGTCGGCAGCCAGCAGCGGCGCCGGTGCCGGCGGCAGGGCATCGGACGCCGGGGGAGACGGTGGGGGAGACGGCGGGGGCGGGGTGTTGTCCTGCGCACGGGTCGCACCCGGCATGCAGACGACGAGGGACAGCAGGACCGGCACGACACACAACCCGCGACCGCCCGCCGGTATCCGCATCCGCCCCACGGTCCCCATGCGATCCTCCCTTTGTTCAATCATAGATAGGCTTTGATCATACTCCATCGGATGCTCTCGGGAAATGGTGCCGGAAGCGGCCGGGCACCCGGCCCTTGACCTCTTCCCGCCCCATCGGCTTGATGGCCGCGCTTCCCGAGATCGGAGCCGTTCCATGTCGTCCAAGGTTTCGCCGCTGGCGCCCGCTTCCTTTCCGCAGCTTCCCCCCGTGGCGGGGGTCCGTCTGGCCGCCGGGCGATGTGGCATCCGCTACAAGACCCCGCGGGACGAGACCATGGTCGCCCTGTTCGAGCCGGGCACGACCGTGGCCGGCGTGCTGACCCGCTCGCTGACGGCGTCGGCGCCGGTCCATCGCTGCCGGCGCTCGCTGGCCGGCGGCAGCATCCGGGCGCTGGTGGTCAATGCCGGCAACTCCAACGCCTTCACCGGCAAGGCCGGGGAGGCGTTCGTGGATGCCACCGTCGCGGCGGCGGCGCAGCTTGCGGGCTGCGACCCGTCGGAGGTGTTCACCGCCTCCACCGGCGTGATCGGCCAGCCCATGCCGGCCGACCTGATCGCCCGCCACCTGCCGGCGATCTGGCCGTCCCTGGGGCCGGCCCAGGGGGCCGCCTGGGAGACGGCGGCCCGCGCCATCATGACGACGGACACCTTCCCCAAGGGCGCCTTCGCGGTGGCGGAGATCGACGGGGTGCCGGTGACCGTGGCCGGCTTCGCCAAGGGCAGCGGCATGATCGCGCCCGACATGGCGACCATGCTGGGCTTCCTCTTCACCGACGCGGCCATCGCCCCGGCGGCGTTGCAGCGCCTGCTGACGCGGGCGACGGAGCGGAGCTTCAATTCCATCACGGTGGACGGCGACACCTCCACCTCCGACACGGTGATCCTGGCCGCCACCGGCAAGGCCGGCCATGCCCCGGTGGCCGAGGCCAGCGACCCGCGCCTGGACGGCTTCCGCGCCGCGCTGGAGGCGGTCTGCCTCGATCTCGCGCAGCAGATCGTGCGCGATGGCGAGGGCGCGACCAAGTTCGTCACCCTGCGCGTCACCGGGGCGGAGAGCCATGCGGCGGCGAAGCGGGTGGCCCTGACGGTGGCCAACTCGCCGCTGGTGAAGACCGCCGTGGCCGGCGAGGACGCCAACTGGGGCCGCATCGTCGCCGCCGTCGGCCGCGCCGGCGAACGGGCCGAGCGCGACCGGCTGGTCATCGCCATCGGCGGCGTTCCGATCTGCCGCGACGGCATGGAGGTGCCCGGCTACGACGAGGCTCCGGTCGCCGCCCACATGAAGGGCACGGAGATCGAGATCGACATCGACCTGGGCGTCGGCCAGGGCGAGGCCCAGGTCTGGACCTGCGACCTGACGCACGGCTACATCGACATCAACGGCAGCTACCGGAGCTGACGGCGTGGCCGCGCCCGGCCCTTCGGACAGGGACCCGCCCCGCGGGCATGCCGGCGTGCTGGAGACGGCGCGGCTGTCGCTGCGGCCGCTCGTCGAGGCGGACCTGCCGGCGCTGATCGACGGCGTCGGCCGCTGGGAGGTGGCGCGCTGGCTGATCCGGGTGCCGCACCCCTACGGGGAGGCCGAGGCCCGCGCCTGGCTGCGCGTCTGCACCACCGCGGCCGCGGGCGGGACGCTGCTGCACCGGGTGGCGCTGCCGCGCGGGGGCGACCGCATCGTCGGCGCCGCCAGTCTGATCCGCAGCCGGGCCGACGCGCCGGAGGCCGAACTGGGCTACTGGCTGGCGCCGGAGGTCTGGGGCCGCGGCTACGGCACGGAGATGGCCTCGGCCCTTGTCGCTGCCGGCTTCCGCGACCTCGGCCTGAGCGTGGTGCGGGCGGCGGCGGAACCGGGCAACACCGCCTCCAACCGGGTGCTGGCCAAGGCGGGGCTGACCCTGGAGCGGGTCGATCCGGCGCACGACCGCGGGCTGCGCGGCCCGCCGGGGCCGGCCAATCTGTGGCGGATCACGCGGACGGAATGGGAGAGCGGGCATGGCGGCTGAGGGCGATACCCCCTGCTGGCAGGAGGAGGTGCGGTCGCTGCCGCCGGTGCGGACGGTGCTGGTCGTCGCCGCCGCCCTGGTGGATGTGGACGGCCGCGTGCTGCTGGCCCAGCGCCCGCCCGGCAAGTCGCTCGCCGGGCTCTGGGAGTTTCCCGGCGGCAAGGTGCACGAGGGCGAGACGCCGGAGCAGGCCCTGGTCCGCGAGCTGCGGGAGGAGCTGGGCATCGACACGGCGTCGAGCTGCCTCGCCCCGCTGACCTTCGCCAGCCACCGCTACGACAGCTTCCACCTGCTGATGCCGCTCTATGCCTGCCGCGTCTGGAAGGGCGAGCCGACGCCGCAGGAGGGGCAGGCGCTGGCCTGGGTGCGGCCGGCGCGGATGCGCGACTATCCGATGCCGCCGGCCGACCTGCCGCTGGTGGCGATGCTGCGCGACCTGCTGTAGCGCGGCTCCGGCGGTAGCGCCGCCCTTGCCGTAGTGCGGCCCCGTCAGGTCCCGTCCGGCCTGACGCCGGTGCCGATCTCCTCCGTGCGCAGGGCGTCGGCCAGCCGGGCGTCGGCGCTGCCGCGGCGGGCCGGCTGCTGCTGCACGCCCGGATCGGGCGCCCAGCCGGCCAGATACAGCACCTGGAAGGTCGCCGGCACGGTGCCGTCCGGCTCCCGGAACAGCTCGCCGTAGCGGTCCAACGCGCGCGCCAGCACGGCCGGCCGGGTCGGCCGCTTCAGCCGGTCCAGCACCGCGTTCGTCTCGCCCATGCCGCGCAGGTCGCGGATCAGGCGCAGCGGGTCCGGGTAGGAGACCGTCAGCGTGTCGCTGTCCGCCACCGGCAGGGCGAAGCCGGCCCGCTGCAACAGGCCGGCGGCGTCGCGCAGCCCGGCCATGGGGCTGACCCGCGGGCTGACGCCGCCCGCCGTCTCGGCCTCCGCCTCCAGCAGCGCCCGGCGCAGCTCGATCAGCGTGTCGCCGCCCAGCATGGCCGCCAGGAACAGCCCGTCCGGCCGCAGGGCGCGGCGGATCTGGAGGAAGGCGCCGGGCAGGTCGTTGACCCAGTGCAGGGACAGGTTGCTGACCACCAGATCCAGGCTGGCCGGGGCCAGCGGCAGGAACTCCTCGTCCGCGGCCAGGGCGGGGCCGCCCGTCCGCGTTGCCGCCAGCCGCGCCATGGCGGGCGACAGATCGGCATGGATGATCGTTTCGATACCGGAACGGCCCTTCAGGACCGGGGCCATTTCGCCGCCGTGACAGCCCAGGTCCAGGACCAGCGGGAACTGCCGGCGCAGCCCGTCCAGCCGTTCGGCCAGACGCTGCGCCACCTCCGTCAGCAGGAAGTCGTGCAGGCCCAGGCCGGGGGCCGCCCGGTCCCGGTGCCGGCGGACGATCCGCCGGTCGAACACGGTCATCGTATCGGCGTCGGGCATCCTCGGCGTCTCCTTACTCTTCCGCGGCCGGACCCTCCCGCGGCCGGACCCTTCCGCGGCCGGCCGCCCCTCCCGCGGACTACCGCCCCTCCCGCGGTCTGCCGCCACGGTCCGGTTCCGCGGCGTTGGTATAACCGTCGGCGGCGCTGGACAACCCCCGCCACGGCCCGCGGCCGCTGTTTCCGCCGCCGGTGTCTGGTGGCACCGCTCGCCCCGGCCGGCGGCTTCCGCTACCCTGGGCGGCATGAAGACCCTAGAGGATACGACCCAAGGGCGGCAATGGCGACAGGCGGTGCGCGCCTTGCGCGACTGGCGCGGCCGGGTGCTGAACCTGCTGCTGCCGCCGCGCTGCCTCGCCTGCGGGACGGATGTGGAGGCGCCGGGGACCCTCTGCCCGGCGTGCTGGAGCCGTGTCACCTTCATCGGCCCGCCGCTCTGCGCCTGCTGCGGCCGGCCGTTCGACTACGCCGCGCCGGACCGCAGCCTCTGCGGGGCCTGTATCGCCGCCCCGCCGCGCTTCGACCGCTGCCGCTCCGCCCTGGTCTATGACGAGGGCAGCCGCGGTCTGGTCCTGGCCTTCAAGCATGCCGACCGCACCGACGTGGCCGAGGGCTTCGGCGCCTGGCTGGCGCGGGCCGGGGCGGAGCTGCTGGCGGATGCCGATCTGGTCGCGGCCGTGCCGCTGCACCGCTGGCGCCTGTTCGCCCGCCGCTACAACCAGGCGGCGCTGCTGGCCCTGGCCGTGGCCCGGCGCTGCGGCCTGCCGGCCTGCCCCGACCTGCTGCTGCGCCGCCGCCGCACACCCAGCCAGGGCGGCCTCTCGCGCAGCGGTCGCGCCCGCAACGTCGCCGGTGCCTTCGCCGTGCGCGCGACCTGCCGTGAGCGGGTGCGCGGCGCCCGCATCGTGCTGCTGGACGATGTCTTCACCACCGGCGCCACGGTGGAGGAATGCGCCCGCGTCCTGAAGCGCGCCGGCGCCGCCCGCGTGGACGTGCTGACGCTCGCCCGCGTGGTCAGGCCGGTGGACGTGTCGTGAGGGGGCGCTTGTCGGGAAATAGCCTGGAGGCTATTATCGGATGACGTGGACGGTTCTCTTTCACGATGATTTCGAGGCGGAAGTCCTTGCCCTGGATCGGGAGGTCAGGATCGCCCTTCTGGCATCGTCGAAGGTTCTGTCCCTCTACGGGCCGACCCTGGGGCGGCCCCTGGTGGATACGCTGTATGGATCGCGGTTCCCCAACATGAAGGAACTCCGGTTCGAGGCAGCCGGCGGTGTCTGGCGCGTCGCCTTCGCCTTCGATCCATCCCGGTCCGCCATCCTGCTGGTGGCGGGGAACAAGCGGGGCCAGCCACAGGACCGTTTCTATGCCGGCCTGATCCGACGGGCCGATGATCGCTTTTCCCGGTATCTCACGGACCGCAACACCTGAAAGGAGCGGACATGCCACGCACGCTGGACGAGGTCATGGCCGGACTGCCGGAGGAGGAGCGGGCCGCTGTCGATGCCAGGGCGCAGGAACTGATGGCCGATGTCGAGGGCCTGCAGGCCCTGCGCATTCTGGCCGAGCGCAGCCAGGCCGAGATAGCCCGCAACCTCGGGATCAGGCAGCCCTCGGTCCACCGGATCGAGCATCAGGCGGATCTCTATCTCTCGACGCTGCGCCGCTTCGTCGAGGCGGCGGGTGGTACCCTGGAACTGCGGGTGGAGCTTCCTGGCAAGGGCGTGGTCCGGCTGACGGGGCTGGGCGACCTCACGCCCTGACGGGCCAGCCCTGACGCCGCCCCGCCCGCACCGGGCCTGCCCGGCAGGGGTTGGCGGGGCGGGGCAGGGCGGTCATAGTGGGGGTCCCGCCAACCGCACGCCGTCCCGCCATGCCCAAGGTCGAGATCTACACCAGCCCCTTCTGCCCCTACTGCGTCCGCGCCAAGCGCCTGCTGGACGCCAAGGGCGTCGCCTATGAGGAGATCGACGTGATGGAGCAGCCCGGCCGCCGGTCGGAGATGACCCGGCGGGCCGACGGCCGCACCACGGTGCCGCAGATCTTCGTGGACGGCCGCGGCCTGGGCGGCTGCGACGACATCCACGCCCTGGACCGGGAGGGGCGGCTCGACTCCCTCCTGGGCCTCGCCGGCTGAACCCCGGGCCGTTCTTCCCGTTTTCCGTCGGAGCCGCCCCGCCCGGCCGCCGCGGTTCTGCCCGCCAGCGCAGGCGGGGCCTCAACGCAAGGACAGAAGGACCATGACCGCAACCCTCCGTGCCGCCGTGGTACAGGTCAATGCCGGCCCCGGGATCGGCCCCAACCTGGAGGCGGCCGGCACCCTGGTCCGCCGTGCCCGGGACGCCGGGGCGGAGCTGATCTGCCTGCCGGAGAACGTCGCCATGATGGTGCAGGGCCGGCAGAAGGTGCTGGCCCGCGCGAAGCCCGAGGCGGAGCATCCCGGCCTGCCCTTCTTCCAGGATCTGGCGCGGGAGACGGGGGCGTGGCTGATGACGGGGACGCTGGCCTGCCTGCTGGAGGACGGGCGCGTCGCCAACCGCGCCTTCGTGGTGGACCCGGCCGGCGTCGTCGTCGCCCGCTACGACAAGATCCACATGTTCGACGTGGACCTGCCGGGCGGCGAGAGCTACCGGGAGAGCGCCACCTACCGCCCGGGGGACCGCGCGGTCATTGCCCCCACCCCCTGGGGCGGGCTGGGGCTGACCATCTGCTACGATGTCCGCTTCGCCTATCTCTTCCGCGCCCTGGCCCAGGGCGGGGCGCGGCTGATCACGGTGCCGGCCGCCTTCACCGTGCCCACGGGCCGCGCCCACTGGCATGTTCTCCTGCGCGCCCGCGCCATCGAGACCGGCGCCTTCGTGCTGGCCCCGGCGCAGACCGGCAGCCATGACGAGGGCCGCCGCACCTACGGCCACGCCCTGATCGTGGGGCCCTGGGGGGAGGTGCTGGCCGATGCGGGGGAGGAGCCGGGCTTCGCCGTCGCCGATCTCGACCTTGCCGAGGTGGACGAGGCGCGGCGCATGGTGCCCGCACTCGGCCACGACCGCGGCTTCCAGGGGCCCTGAACCCGGCCGTTCCTAGCCGCCCAGCAGCCCCTTCAGGGTGCGCAGCAGCGCCTCGGGGTCCAGCGGCTTGGTCATCACCGCCGTGTGCGGTCCGACCAGGGCGGCGGCCTCGTCGTCGCTGGACAGGAAGCCCGTGACCACCACCACCGGCAGTTCCGGCTGCGGCCCGCGCAGGGCCTGGATCAGCTCCCGCCCGCCCAGCCGGGGCATGCGCATGTCGGTGACCACCACGTCGGCCGCGTCGCGGGCGTGGGCGTCCAGCGCCTGCCGCCCGTCGAAGGCGGTGGTGACGCGGAAGCCCCGGCGCTCCAGGAAACGCTCCAGCGCCATGGTGGCGACGACCTCGTCGTCCACCACCAGGATATGCGGCGCCGTGGCGCCGTCCGTGGTGGCGGCGCTGCCGCCGGTCATGCTGTCGATTCCGATCATGCCGCACTCTCCAGGGCTGCCGGCACGGGCAGGGTGACGACGAAGCGGGTGCCGCGCGGCAGGGGCACCGCCTCGATCCGGCCCCCCATGGCGGCGACGATGCTGGCACAGATGGACAGGCCCAGCCCCATTCCCTTCTCCGACGCCTTGGTGGTGAAGAACGGATCGAAGATGCGGTCCGCCATCCCGGCGGGCAAGCCGGCACCGTCATCCTCCACCGAAATCGTCACCGCGGCGCGACCGGGGGCAGCGGCGGCGTGCAGCCCGATGCGGCCCGGCGGGGGGCCGTCGGCGCTGTCCGCCGGCGGGTGTGCCCGCGCCTCCTCGATGGCGTCGCGGGCATTGGTCAGCAGGTTCAGCACCACCTGTTCCAGCTTCACCGCATGGCCCGTCACCGCCGGCAGCGGCTCCTCGATCTCCAGGCAGAGGGCGATGTCCGCGCTGGCGAAGTGGCGCTCCAGCAGTCCCGCCGCCCGGCGCACCGGTTCCGCCGGATCGAAGCGCTGCGGCCGTTCCGGGGCGCGGCGGCCGAACTGGCGCATCTGGTCCACGATCCCGCCCATCCGGGCCGACTGGTCGCGGATGGTGGCGAGGCCGCTGCGCACATAGTCCAGGTCGGGCGGCCCCTCCTCGTCCAGCAGCAGGGCGCAGTCGGTGGCGGTGATGCGGATGGCGTTCAGCGGCTGGCTGACCTCGTGCGCCACGCCGGCCGCCATGGTGCCCAGGGTCGCCAGCTTCGCCGCCTGCGCCAGTTCCTCCTGGAGCTGGCGGTATTCCGTCAGGTTGCGCGCGGTGCCGACAAGCTGGATCACCCGTCCGTTCTCGGGATCGAACACAGGAACCAGGGCCGTCAGCCAGACGGTGCGGCTGCCGTTGCGCTCGACGACATGCTCCACCTGCTGCGGCGCCCGGGTCTCGACGCAGGTCGTGAACCAGCCCCTGACCTCGGCGCCGTAGCTCCCGCCCAGCGCCTCCTCCGGGGTGCGCCCGATCAGGACCGCCTCGGTCAGCCCCGTCTCCCGCACCAGGGCGGGATTCACGGCGGCATAGCGGAAGCTGCCGTCGCTGCCGACATCCACGACGAAGATGGCGTCCGCCGCGTGCTGCACGATGCCGGCATAGCGCGCTTCGCTCTCCCGCAGGGCCCTGACCACGGCCTCCAGCTCGGCAGTGCGCTCGGCGACCCGGCGTTCCAGCGTCTCGTTCGCCTCGCGCAGGGCCTCGTTGGCGGCGGCCAGCTCCGCGGTACGGGCGGCCACGCGCTCCTCCAGCCGGGTGTTGGCCTCGCGCACGGCGCGCTCGGCCCGCATCCGCTCCCCCACCTCGGCGCTCAGCGCCGTGTTGATGAGACGGAGCTGGGCCGGGCTGGGCAGGGCCAGCGCGCGCGGCAGCAGCGGCCAGATGACGATGGCGGTCGCCACCGAAGCCAGCGCCGTGACCGCCTTCACGGCCCCCTCCAGCACATAGGACGGATACCAGAGGGTGATGGCGCCGAACAGGTGGGTGGTGCCGCAGGCGAAGATGAACAGGCTGAACAGCACGAAGATCCAGCCGAACACGATGTCGGTACGACGACGGACGAAATAGACCAGGGCGGCCGGGATCGTGAAATACGCGGCAGCCGTCAGAAGGTCCGAGACGAGATGCGTCCAGATCAGGGCCGGATGCCAGAGAAGGCACATGCCATGGGGCATGAAGGGCGCCGGATCGAACAGCAGCCGAAACAGATCCATCGATCCGTACTCCGAAATACTGGCGCATCCGTGCCAGAGCAGTTCAAGGCCGGCCGGACGGTTCAGGGATTCGGTTCAGTCGCAGACCGATGGGAGGGCGTCAACCCGACAAGGGTCATAGGATCGCCCTGGCGGAAGCAATAGGGGGGTGTCCGGCTGCCCCGGTCCGGACCGGACGGATCATGACCCGCCGGCCGTCCGGGGATTGAGCATTCCCCGGGCGATCGTATATGACACCACGGTTGCAGGGCGGCCGGCAGGTCGGCCGCGGGCAGGGGACGATGATCCTTTACCAGCTTCAGTGCAGTGCCGGCCATTCCTTCGAAGGGTGGTTCCGCAGCGGCGCAGCCTACGACCAGCAGGCGGCGGCGGGCGAAGTCTGCTGCCCCGTCTGTGGCGACCGCGGCATCAGCAAGGCGCCGATGGCGCCCAGCATCACGAAGGGCCGGGGCCGCGACACGGCAGCCACGCCCGCAGGTGTTCCCGAGGTCGCCCCCGAAGCCGCCCCCGGCACCGGCGGCACCCCGGCCGCGGCCAGCGCCCCCATGGCCGAACTGATGCAGCAGCTCCGCGCCCTGCGCCGGCATGTCGAGGCCAATGCCGACTATGTCGGCGACCGCTTCGCCGAGGAGGCCCGGCGCATCCATTACGGCGAGGTGGAGAGCCGCGCCATCTATGGCGAGGCCAGCCCGCAGCAGGCGGAGGAACTGCGCGAGGAGGGCGTCGCCGTCAGCCGCATCCCCTGGGTTCCCGGTCACGACGCCTGACGGTCGTTCCCGCAGAAATACATTACCTTCGGCCTGTCTGCTGCTTTTGCGGGTGCGCGCCCGCGCTGCTTGCAGTGCGGAACCGATTCGCGTCTCCGTGCTGCCGGAGAGCCGGAGCGGGATGCCCGTCCGGTCGGCGATGGTGCGCGGATGCGCCGCAATCTGGAATAAAATTCCATGATTTTGATGATTTGCGAAATGAACAGCGTTCTCATACTTGTGCGTGGTCCATTTCCTTTCGCGGCGGTTGCGCTGGACAAAAACCCTATGCACCGTGGCAGAACAGGCCGTGGGCGCATCCGGGGACTCGGTTCCCCTGCGCCAGAGCGGCCGATCAGGGAGAAGCGCGGAGCATGCAACAGGATACAACCCAGAGGATAAGCTCGCACCCGAAGTTCGTGGAGCTTGTCACGAGGCGGACCCGTCTCGGCCTCATCCTCTCCCTTCTCGTCATGGCGATCTATTTCGCCTTCATCCTGGCGGTGGCCTTCGCCCCCAAGGCGCTGGGCGCCTCGCTGGCGGGCGGGGTCACCACCATCGGCATCCCCATCGGCATCCTGATCATCGTGACGGCGTTCCTGCTGACCGGCATCTATGTGCGCCGCGCCAACGCGGAGTTCGACGAGCTCAACCGCCAGATCATCGAGGACACCGTCTGATGCCCGCCCTCCCCATGACGCTTCCGGCCGCCGTGCCCGGGACCCTGGCCAGGGCCGCGGCCGGCACCGCCGGCGCCCTTGCCGGGGCGGTGCTGCTGCCCGGTGCGGCCCTCGCCGACGCCATCGCCGGCCAGACCGAGCGCCAGGCGACCAACTGGCACGCCATCAGCATGTTCCTGGTGTTCGTCGCCCTGACCCTGGGCGTGACCTACTGGGCCGCGCGGCGCACCAAGTCGGCCAAGGATTTCTACGCCGCCGGCGGCGGCATCACCGGTTTCCAGAACGGCCTCGCCATCGCCGGCGACTACATGTCGGCGGCCAGCTTCCTGGGCATCTCGGCGCTGGTCTTCACCTCGGGCTTCGACGGGCTGATCTATTCGATCGGCTGGCTGGTCGGCTGGCCGATCATCCTGTTCCTGATCGCCGAACAGCTCCGCAACCTCGGCAAGTACACCTTCGCCGACGTGGCCAGCTACCGTCTCCAGCAGACGCCGGTGCGCACGCTGTCGGCCTGCGGTTCGCTGGTCACCGTGGCCTTCTACCTGATCGCGCAGATGGTCGGCGCGGGCCAGCTCATCAAGCTGCTGTTCGGCTGGGAGTACTGGGTGGCCGAGGTGGTGGTCGGGGCGCTGATCATCGGCTACGTCACCTTCGGCGGCATGCTGGCGACGACCTGGGTGCAGATCATCAAGGCGGTGATGCTGCTGTCCGGCGCCACCTTCATGGCGGTGGCCGTGCTGTTCGCCTTCGGCTTCAGCCCCGAGGCCATGTTCCAGAAGGCGGTCGAGGTGCATCCCAAGGGCGCCTCCATCATGGAACCGGGGGCGCTGATCAAGGACCCGGTCTCGGCCATCAGCCTGGGGCTGGCGCTGATGTTCGGTACGGCCGGCCTGCCGCACATCCTGATGCGCTTCTTCACCGTGGCCGATGCCAAGGAGGCACGGAAGTCGGTGTTCTACGCCACCGGCTTCATCGGCTACTTCTACATCCTGACCTTCATCATCGGCTTCGGCGCCATCATCTACCTGACCGGCAACCCGGCCTATGTGGACCCGGCCGGCGGGCTGATCGGCGGCGGCAACATGGCGGCCATCCACCTGTCCGATGCGGTGGGCGGCGACTACTTCAAGGGCTTCATCTCTGCCGTGGCCTTCGCCACCATCCTGGCCGTGGTGTCGGGCCTGACGCTGGCCGGCGCCTCGGCCGTCAGCCACGATCTCTACGCCTCCGTGTTCCGGCGCGGCCGGGTCAACGAGCGGGACGAGATCCGCGTCTCCCGGATCGCCACGGTGGCGCTGGGCATCATCGCCATCCTGCTGGGCATCACCTTCGAGAAGCAGAACGTGGCCTACATGGTCGGTCTCGCCTTCGCCGTGGCGGCGTCGGCGAACTTCCCGATCATCCTGCTCTCCATGTACTGGTCGCGCCTGACCACCCGGGGCGCCGTCGTCGGCGGTTTCCTGGGGCTGGTTTCGGCGGTGGTCGGGGTCATCCTGGGCCCGGTCGTCTGGGTCAAGGTGCTGGGCAACGCCACCCCGATCTTCCCCTATGAGAACCCGGCGCTGTTCTCCATGTCGCTGGCCTTCCTCGGCACCTGGCTGTTCTCGGTGACCGACCGGAGTGCCGCGGCGCGGGACGAGGAGCGGGCCTATGCGGCGCAGTTCGTCCGCTCGCAGACGGGCCTGGGCGCGGAAGGGGCGGCGGCGCACTGACCGCGGTCCGGACAAGGGGCGGCGGGCGGGGTCTCCGGCCGGGGACCCCGCCCCTTCCCGCCGGAGCGTCTGTCCTCGGCGCCGGAGCCGCCCCCCGGCGTTCCGGGCGTGACCGGCGCGGCTGTGACGGAGGGGACCCATGACCAGGCGGCAGGACGGGCGGCAGGGTCCGGGCGGGGGCGATGCCGGGTTGCCGTCCCCGCAGGCGCTGCTGGAGACGCACGCTCCGGATCTGCTCCGCCGTGTGGCGGATGCCGCCAGCCTCGACGACCTTGCCGCCGCCCTCGGCGCGGACGGAACAGGTTCTGACGGAACCGGGTCGGAGGGGGGCGGACATGACCGGCTGGTGCGGACCCTGGTCGCTGCCGGCGCCCCGGTGACGGCGGTATCCCGGGCCGTGGCGCTCCTGAACGACCGGGTGATGGAGCGGCTCTACCGTCTGGTCCTGACCCCTGCCCAGGCGCGCTCCTGCTGCCTGATCGTCATGGGCAGCGAGGGGCGGGGCGAGCAGCTTCTCAAGACCGACCAGGACAACGGGCTGATCCTCCCCGACGGGGCCGACTGGCCCGACCTGCCCGGGCGGCTGGCGGCCTTCTCCGCCGGGCTGGCCCGGCTGGGCTGGCCGCCCTGTCCGGGGCGGGTGATGGTCACCAACCCCGCCTGGGTGATGCCGGAACGCCAGTGGCAGGACGCCGTCCGCCACTGGGTGCGCAGCCCGGGGGAGGACGGCGTCATGGCGGTCGCCATCTTCGCCGATGCCGCCGCCGTGGCGGGCGACGCGGCCCTGCTGGCCCGCACCCGGGCCGTGCTGCTGGAACTGATCCGCGGCCACGCGCCCTTCCTCTGGCAGTTCGCCCGCATCGTCTTGCAGTTCGACACGCCGCTCGGCTGGTTCGGCCATCTGGTGACCGAGGGCGGGGAGCACAGGGGGCAGCTCGATCTCAAGAAGGGCGGCCTCTTCCCCATCGTCCACGGCGTCCGCTCGCTGGCGCTGGAGGCGCGGCTGGAGCGGGCCACCAACACGCTGGACCGGATCGACCTGCTGGTCGAGGCGGGAAAGCTGGACGAGGTCACCGCGGCGGAGCTGCGGCGGGCCTTCGACTTCCTGGTCGGGCTGCGGCTGCGGACCCGGCTGGAGGGGGGCGCCCAGGGGGAGGGTCGGGGCGGCGGCGGGGCGGTGCCGGACACTCTGGTGACCCCGGCCCGGCTGTCCGCCGCGGACCGGGACGGGCTGCGCGACGCCCTGCGCAGCGTCAGGCAGTTCAAGGACCTGCTGTCCTACCACTTCCATCTGTCGGTGCTCTGACCGCCGCGGCTCCCGGGCCGCCCGGGCGCGGCGCGGCGCGGGCGGCGAGCGCCGCTTGGAAGGCGGCATCCACCTCCGGCCGGGCGGAGGGCATCTCGCGGCCGATGCGGGTCAGCAGATCGTCGGCCGCCGCGGCCCCGTTCGCTTCCTCGAACAGCAGGAACCAGCCGGCAAAGGTACGGCCCAGAAGGCGCGGGTCGGACGCGCTGCCCGGTTCCGGCACGACCCAGAATCCCAGCCGCCCGTCGGCGCGCAGGGCGACGAACGGAAGCTGGGAGATCTGGAGGCGGGTCGATCGGTGGCGGGCCATGATGCGGGGCGTGCGGCGCGGGTCTTCCAAGGGTGGGGCCGCGGCGCGTCCGGAACCATCTATCCGTTCGTATCCGCCCGACCTATCGAAGTCACCGGCCCGTCCGGGGGTGCGTCATGGCGGCCTGCGCGCATTTCGATCTTGCGCCGACGATACCATCCGGACGTATGACTTTTCGATATGACGTCCGCATGACAGTCGTCGGTCCATATCCCCATGCTGCCCTCCCAGGCTCCCGGCGCATCCGCCGCCGCCGATCTCACCAAGCCCTTCGCGCTGCACAGCCTCTATCTCCGCGGCCGGGGCGGTACGCGTCTGGACCTGCGGTTGAGCAATCTCAGCGGCCTGCGGCTCAGCGGCCTCAACCTGTCGCGCGCCACGCTGTTCGCCTGCAACCTGTCGCATGCGGTGCTGGAGAACTGCCGGTTCCACGAGGCGGACCTGTCCAACAGCCTGTTCCTGTCGGCCAGCCTGCGCCATTGCGACCTGTCCCGCGCCATCCTGCGCGGGGTGCGTTTCTACAAGGCGGACCTTCAGGACGTCCGGCTGGACGGGTCGGACCTGCGGGTCGGCTCCGTCGCCATCCACCGGGCCGGCGCCCGGCCGGGCGCGCCCGATCTGGTGGCGCGGGAGTACCGCTCCGACCTGTCGCACTGCAATCTCCAGGACGCGACCCTGGAGGGGGCGGTGATGCGCAACGTGAAGCTGGTCGGGGCCAACCTCCGCAATGCCGACCTGCGCGGCGCCGATCTGTCCGGCTCGGACCTCAGCGGCAGCGTGCTGCTGGGGGCGCATCTGAACGGCGCCAATGTCTTCGGGGCCGAGGTCGCGGGCGCCGTCTTCGATCTGGACGACACGACCCGCCGCATGTTCCGCGGCCTGCCCGCCTTCGAGGAGCATCTGAGCAACCTGAAGGAGGTGGAGGCCATCGCCGCCGGGCACGAGGACTGGGTGGAGGCGCGCGGCAAGGCCGGCCGCCGCGCCGACTTCGCCGGGCGCTCGCTGAAGGGCGTGGACCTGCGCGGCCGGGAGCTGTCCGCCGTCTCCTTCCGCGGCGCCGACCTGACCGGGGCGAAGCTGGCGCATGCGAAGCTGGCCGCCGCCGACCTCTCGGGGGCGACGCTGCACTATACCGACCTGTCGGGCACCGACCTGCGCGGTGCCAACCTGACGGGGGCCGAGGCGATGTACAGCAGCTTCGAGACGGCGGATCTGTCCGGCCTGCCGCTGGCGACGGGGGGCATGCTGCGGACCCGGCTCACCGACGCCCGGTTCGAGCACTGCCAGTTCGACGGTGCCGTGCTCGACCCCGACGGGCTGGCCGGTGCCGCCATCGTCCCGGGGGCGGCGACCGCACCGGGAGCGTGAGCCCCCGTCGGCTCAACCACCCGGCCGCATCACCACCTTGATGCAGCCGTCCTGCTTGTCGCGGAAGGTGCGGTACGCCTCCGGCCCGTCCTCCAGGCCCAGCCGGTGGGTGATCAGGAAGGACGGGTCGATCTCCCCCTTCTCGATCCGCTCCAGCAGCGGCCGCATGTAGCGCATCATGTGCGTCTGGCCCATGCGGAAGCTCAGCCCCTTGTTGAAGGCGGCGCCGAACGGGACCTTGTCCAGCACGCCGCCGTAGACGCCGGGGATGGAGATGGTGCCGCCCTTGCGGCAGGCCATGATCGCCTGGCGCAGCACATGCCCGCGGTCCGTCGCCAGCCCCACCGCGGCCTTGGCCCGGTCCAGCACGGCATCCACGCTGCCCGTCCCGTGCGCCTCGATCCCCACGGCGTCGATGCAGGAATCCGGGCCACGGCCGCCGGTCAGCTCTTCCAGGCGGGCGCGCACGTCGTCGCGGTCGAAGTCGATCGTCTCCGCCCCCGCCTCGGCCGCCAGCCGCAGCCGCTCCGGCACGCGGTCGATGGCGACCACCTTGGCCGCGCCCTGCAACTGCGCGCTGCGGATGGCGAACTGGCCGACCGGGCCGCAGCCCCAGACGGCCACCACGTCGCCGTCCTGGATGGCGCAGTTCTCCGCCGCCATCCAGCCGGTGGGGAAGATGTCGGTCAGGAACAGGACCTTCTCGTCCTCCGGCCCGCCGTCGCGGACATGCGGGATCTTCAGGGGGCCGACATCGGCGAAGGGCACGCGGACATATTCCGCCTGCCCGCCGGCGAAGCCGCCCATCAGGAAGGAATAGCCGAACAGCCCGGACGGTGACTTGCCGTAGATCGTCTCGGCCAGCCCGGCGTTGGGATTGCTGTTGTCGCACAGCGACCAGAGCTGGCGGTTGCAGAAGAAGCAGCCGCCGCAGGCGATGGTGAAGGGTACGATCACCCGGTCGCCGACCTTGAGGGTCTTCACCTCGCGGCCGGTCTCCACCACCTCGCCCATGAATTCGTGCCCCAGGATGTCGCCCTGGCGCATGGTCGGGATGTAGCCGTCATAGAGGTGCAGGTCGGACCCGCAGATGGCGGTGGAGGTGACCTTGACGATGATGTCGCCGGGTTCCGCGATGCGGGGGTCGGGCACCCGCTCCACCCGGACATCCTCCTTGCCGTGCCAGCACAGGGCCTTCATGCCGCTCCTCCGTCCTTCGCCGTTGCCGGGCCTGCAACAGCGGGAGGGGCGGATCGTCCCCGGCGGCGGCCGGGAACGCGGTCAGTCCGCGCCCGTCACGGCGGCGGGAAGCAGGACGTGGTGGCGCGTGCCGGGCGCGCCGGGCCTGGTCGAAAGCGTGGCCTGGACCTGGGCGGCCAGCGACTGCACCAGCACCATGCCGAGCCCGCCGCCGTCGGCGGGGGCGTCCGTCGGCCCGGGCCGCAGCCCGACGCCGTCGTCCATGATCGTCAGCAGCACCCCGTCGGCCTCGGCCACGCGCTCCAGCCGGACCGTGATGCAGCCGGCGCGCCAGTCGGGGAAGGCGTGCTTCAGGGCGTTGGTGATCAGCTCCCCGGCCAGCAGGCCCAGCGGGATGGCGGTGTCCAGCTCCAGGTCCAGCGGTTCCGCCACCACCTCGATGGCGATCCGGTCGGGATCGGGCAGGAAGCACTCGGCCAGGGTCGGCGCCAGCCGGCGCAGATAGTCCGCGAAATCCACCCGCGAGGGCTGGTTGGTGCGGTACAGCAGTTCGTGGACGAGACTCATGGACTGGATGCGGGACAGGCTGTCCTCGAAGCCCTGCCGCAGCTCCGCCGGCAACCGCATGGCCTGGAGCCGCAGCAGGCTGGAGACGAGCTGGAGGTTGTTCTTGACCCGGTGGTGGACCTCGCGGAACAGCACCTCCTTGTCCCTCAGCGCCAGCGCCAGCTTCCCGTTGCTCTCCGACAGTTCGGCCGTGCGCTCGCCGACGCGCTGCTCCAGCAGGTGGTTGGCCTCCTCCAGCCGGTCGCGGACCTCCGCCTCGCGCCGTGCCCAGCGCAGCGCCAGGAGACCCAGCCCCGACACGCCGATGGCCGCGATGGCGGCGATCAGCAGATAGACGCGCAGCCGCTCGCGCCAGCGCGCCTCCAGCGCCGTCGCGTCCAGTCCGACCATGACGCGCAGGTCCCGGCCGCGGACCGGGGCCTCGGCATAGATGCGGTCGCCCTCGCCGAGCGTGGACAGGCGCAGCATGCCGCCGGGCGGCGGTGCCGGCGGTGCCGGGCTCTCTTCCGGGGCCGTTCTCTCTTCCGCTCCCGCATCGGCGCCCTGGACATGCCGCACCAGCACCTGCCGGTCCGCACCCAGCAGCAGGATGGCCAGCCCGAAGCCGACATCCACCTGCTGGTAGAAATTCCGGAAGAACTCCTCCCGCACGGCCAGGCCGACGATGCCGCGCAGGCTGCCGTCCGCTCCCGGCAGCGGCTTGCACAGGATCAGCAGGTTGGTGCCGGTGAAGACGCTGCGTTCGACCCGGTCGATCACCAGCGCCGGGGGCAGACCAGCCGCGGTGCGTCCGATCTGGCGCTGCACATAGAGGCGGCCGGAGGAGTCGGCGGGGCGGACGGGGAACTCGCGGCTGCTGACGACGCTGCGCCCCGTCGGGTCCAGCAGATAGACCGAATTGGCGTGCTCCCAGGTTTCGACCAGCCGGCGCAGTTCCTGGTGGACCGCTTGCGTCGCCGGGATCGGGGCGTCTGGCGGGCCGGCCAGAAGTGCGGCCTCGTCCAGCACCACCTCGCTGGCGGCGACAAGCTGTCCGGCCTGCTCCGCCAGCAGCAGGGCGGTGTTGGCGGCCAGCCGGCCGGCATGGGCGACCATCTCCCGCCGGTCCTCGCGCGCGACCAGCAGCAGGATCGCCAGCACGAACAGCAGCACCACGCCGGCCGCCACGCCGACCAGGGTGGTCGCCGACAGGCTGTCCTTCCCGTCCGGCCCGCTCTTCCCGTCCCGGCCCGCCATCCCGTCCGGACCCGCCGTCCCGTGCGCGGCGGGGGTCGCGCCGGCGGCCTGTGCCGCGGCGGACCCCGATGCCGGGCGGGTTCCGGGCAGAGCCGGCCGGGGGGGCTGGGCGTCCATGGTCGTGGTGGCGTTCCCGTCAGCAGAAGCGCGCTACTCTACCACGTAGCCGGGAACAGGCCATCAGTCCCGCGCGGCATACAGCATGTAGTTCACGTCCACGTCCCGTTCCGCGAGCGAGAAGCGGTCGGTCATCGGGTTGTAGACCAGTCCGGTCAGGTTCTTGATGCCGAAGCCGAGCTGGCGCAGGCCGGTCGCCAGCTCCGACGGGCGGATGAACTTGCGCCAGTCGTGCGTGCCCCGCGGCAGCCAGCGCAGCACGTACTCGGCGCCGACGATCGCCATGACGAAGGACTTCGCCGTGCGGTTCACGGTCGCCATGAACAGCAGGCCGTCCTGCTTCGTCAGGGTGGTGATGGCGGTCAGCAGCAGATCCACGTCGGCGACGTGCTCCACGATCTCCAGCGCCAGCACCACGTCGAAGCGCTCGCCGGTGGCGGCCAGCGCCTCCGCCGTGCCGACGCGGTAGTCCACCGCCGTGCCGGTCTCCAGCGCGTGGGTGGCGGCCGTCTTCACGTTGCGTTCGGAGGCGTCGATGCCGACCACCTCCGCCCCCAGCCGGGCCAGCGGTTCGGCGATCAGGCCGCCGCCGCAGCCCACGTCCAGGATGCGGATGCCTTCCAGCGGGCGCTCCGCCATCGGGTCGCGGCCCCAGCGGTCGCACAGGGCGTCGCGGATATAGGCCAGACGGACCGGGTTGAACTTGTGCAGCGGGCTGAACTTGCCGCGCGGGTCCCACCATTCCGCCGCCATGGCGGAGAAGCGCTCGACCTCGCCGGGGTCCACGGTGGTGCGGGGACCGGGGGTCGCACCGGAACCGGGGGTGGAGCGGGGCGCGTTGGCCGCGGCGTTCATCGGGGGAATCCTCACGTTCAACGGGGGGCGTCGGATGGGCCGTTTCATGGCGGCATCCTTCCTGGGTGGCAACAAGATTTGGCAGGGATGCCCGCCGGTCCGGGCCCGGCTTGCGCCACCCCGGCCAAGCGAGTATGGATAGCCCGCCCCTTGACGGCAAGGCTGGCGCGGCTTCCGCGCGCCAACTTCATCCGTTCCGGGGGCGGGGGCCGGGCGCCCGTCCGGTTCCGCACGGAACCGGGTCGCCGCGGCGGCCCGATCGGACCACGGCCCCCGGTGCCGGCCCAATGCGGCCCGGCGTCGCGGGTCCCCTGGACAAGCGCTTCGGCGGTCAGGACCTTCGGCGGACAGATTATGGCGCGACTCGTCCTCAAATTCGGCGGCACCTCGGTCGGCGACATCGAACGCATCCGCAACGTCGCCCGCAAGGTGAAGCAGGAGGTCGATGCCGGGCATGAGGTGGCCGTCGTCGTCTCCGCCATGTCCGGCGTGACGAACCAGCTCGTCGAGTACTGCCGCAGCATCAGCCGTATCTACGATGCGCGCGAGTACGACGCGGTGGTCGCCTCCGGCGAGCAGGTGACCAGCGGCCTGCTGGCGATCGCGCTTCAGGAGCTGGGCATCACCGCCCGCTCCTGGCAGGGCTGGCAGATCCCGATCCTGACCGACGATGTCCATGCCAAGGCCCGGATCGAGCGGATCGACACCGCCGAGCTGGACCGCCGCATGAAGACCGGCGAGGTCGCGGTGGTCGCCGGCTTCCAGGGCGTGTCCCAGCGCAACCGGATCAGCACGCTGGGCCGCGGCGGCTCCGACACCTCGGCGGTGGCGCTCGCCGCGGCGCTGGGCGCGGAGCGGTGCGACATCTACACCGACGTGGACGGCGTCTACACCACCGACCCGCGCATCGTGGCGAAGGCCCGCAAGCTCTCCCGCATCACCTATGAGGAGATGCTGGAGATGGCGAGCCTGGGCGCCAAGGTCTTGCAGACCCGGTCGGTCGAGATGGCGATGAAACACCGGGTGCGGGTGCAGGTGCTCTCCACCTTCGAGGAGGCCCCCGGCAGCGACCTGCCGGGAACACTGGTCGTTGACGAGGACGAAATCGTGGAACAGGAACTGGTCAGCGGCATCGCCTACAGCCGCGACGAAGCGAAGGTCACCCTGGTCGGGGTCGCCGACCGCCCCGGCGTGGCCGCCCGCATCTTCGGGCCGCTCGCCGACGCGGCCATCAACGTCGACATGATCGTGCAGAACGTGTCGGAGGACGGCACCACCACCGACATGACCTTCACGGTCGGCAAGGCCGACCTGGACCGCGCCGTGCAGGTGCTGGAGAAGTCGAAGGACGAGCTGTGCTACCGCCGCATCGTCGCCGACAGCGACGTGGTGAAGATCAGCGTCATCGGCGTCGGCATGCGCAGCCACGCCGGCGTGGCGCAGCGCATGTTCAAGGCGCTGGCCGACCGCGGCATCAACATCCAGGTCATCTCGACCAGCGAGATCAAGGTCAGCGTCCTGGTGGCCGAGGAGTACACCGAGCTGGCCCTGCGCGCCCTGCACACCGTCTACGGCCTGGACCAGGCGTGACCATGCCGGTGTCCGTGACCGCGGCCCGCGCCGCCGCCCGCCCGGCCCTCCCGCCTGTCGGGGGGCCGCGATGACGGCGCATCGCCAGCACCTGGACCGGCTCTGGCAGCGCGGGCGGGAGTTCCTGGGCAGCGACGTCGCCGTGATGGGCGGCGCCATGGCCTGGGTGTCCGAGCGCACCCTCGTCTCCGCCATCTCCAACGCGGGCGGCTTCGGCGTCATCGCCTCGGGCTCCATGCCGCCCGAGGTGCTGCGGGAGGAGATCCGCGCCACCCGCGCGCTCACGGACCGGCCGTTCGGCGTCAACCTGATCACGCTGCACCCGCAGCTCGACGCGCTGATGCGCGTCTGCCTGGAGGAGAAGGTCGGGCATGTCGTGCTGGCCGGCGGCCTGCCGCCGGGCGGCGCCATCCGGACGCTGAAGGAGGGCGGAGCGCGGGTGATGTGCTTCGCGCCGGCGCTGGTGCTGGCGAAGAAGCTGATCCGCAGCGGCGTGGACGCCCTGGTGATCGAAGGGGCGGAGGCCGGCGGCCATATCGGCCCGGTCAGCACCTCGGTGCTGGCGCAGGAGATCCTGCCGGAGGTCGGGCACGAGGTTCCCGTCTTCGTCGCCGGCGGCATCGGCCGCGGCGAGGCCATCCTGAGCTATCTGGAGATGGGGGCCGCCGGGGTGCAGCTCGGCACCCGTTTCGTCTGCGCCACGGAATGCCGCGCGCATCCGCGCTTCAAGCAGGCCTTCATCCGGGCCGGTGCGCGCGACGCCGTGCTCTCCACCGCGGTGGACACCCGCTTCCCCGTGATCCCCGTGCGCGCCTTGCAGAACGAGGGCACCCGCCGCTTCCAGGAGAAGCAGCACGAGGTGATCGCGCGCTTCGAGCGCGGCGAGCTGGACCAGAAGGAGGCCCAGCTTGAGATCGAGCACTTCTGGGCCGGCGCCCTGCGCCGCGCCGTGGTCGAGGGCGACGTGGAGACCGGCTCGCTGATGGCGGGCCAGTCGGTCGGCATGGTGACGCGGGAGCAGCCCACGGCCGAGATCATCGCCGACCTGGTCGACCAGGCCCTCGCCGCCCTGCGCCGCCGCGGTCCCGCCTCCGAATAACGCACCCCGACCGCGCCGGACAGCCGCCCCGGCAGGCCACCGGCGGGCGGGGCATCCCTTTACCCCCTTCCGCTCCGGCCGCGCGGCCTATAGAACCGACGGGGCGGGGGCCGCGGGGAAGGGGGCGTTCCGGCATGGGCAGCGGCAGCGGTCCGTGCGATGATGCGCCGTCTGAGCAACGCGAGAGGCAAGGGTCCGGCTTGTCCGGCCGACAGGGACCAGGATCGAGATGACGCTTCCGCTGGGAACCGTGGGACCGCGCCACGCTCCGGACCTGGCCGCCGCCGGACGCCGGCTGCTGGCGCGTCTGCGCGACGTCATGGCCGGCAGCGGCACGGCACAGGACCGCCTCGACAAGATCGTCAAGACCATCGCCCACGAGATGGGCGCCGACGTCTGTTCCTGCTACGTCATGCGGGCGGGCGAGGTGCTGGAGCTGTTCGCCACCATCGGCCTGAACCCCTCGGCCGTCCACCGCACCCGCCTGCGGGTGGGCGAGGGGCTGGTCGGCGACGTCGCGGCGCACGCCCGGCCGATCGCCCTGGGCAACGCGCCGACGCATCCCAACTTCGCCTACCGCCCGGAAACGGGCGAGGACCCGTTCAACAGCTTCATGGCCGTGCCCATCCTGCGCGGCGGCCGGGTGCGCGGCGTTCTGGCGATCCAGCACATCGACCGCCGCGACTATGACGAGCAGGAGGTGGAGACGCTCCAGACCGTCGCCATGGTGGTGGCCGAACTGGTCGCCGCCGGCGAGCTGGTGGACGGGCGGGAGCTGTCGATCGCCGACGACCTGATCCTGCTGCCCTCCCGCCTGGACGGCACCAGCCTGAACCGCGGCGTCGGCATGGGGCTGGCCGTGCTGCACCGGCCGCAGCTCACCATCCGGCACATGGTGGCCGACGATCCCGAGCACGAGCTGCGCCGCCTCCAGGAGGCGGTGGACGGCATGCATCTGGCCATCGACCAGATCCTGATCGCCCTGGGCGAGCGCGACGGCGAGCATGCCGAGATCATGCAGACCTACCGCATGTTCGCCAACGACCGCGGCTGGCTGAGCCGCATCCGCGAGGCGATCCGCTCCGGCCTGACGGCCGAGGCGGCGGTGCAGCGGGTGCAGAACGACAACCGCGCCCGCATGTCCCAGGCCGCCGACCCCTATATCCGCGACCGGCTGCTGGACCTGGACGATGTCACCAACCGCCTGCTCCAGCATCTGGCCGGCCGTGGCGACGACGTGCAGGGCGGCACCCTGCCGGACGAATTCGTGCTGGTCGCCCGCAACCTGGGCCCGGCCGAGCTGCTGGACTACGACCGCCGCCGGCTGAAGGGGCTGGTGCTGGAGGAGGGCTCCAGCAACAGCCATGTCTCCATCGTCGCCCGCGCCATGGACATCCCCGTGGTCGGCCAGTGCCACGAGGTGCTGGGGCGGGTGGAGCCGCTGGACTACCTGATCGTGGACGGCGACAACGGCCAGGTCTTCGTCCGCCCGGCGGAGGATATCCAGGACGCCTTCACCAAGAGCCTGCTGGTCCGTGAGGAGCGCCAGCGCGAGTTCGCCGCCCTGCGCGACCTGCCCGCCGTCACGCGCGACGGGGTGGCGGTGCAGCTCATGCTGAACTGCGGGCTGCACATCGACCTGCCGCACCTGCACGCCACCGGGGCCGACGGCATCGGGCTCTACCGCACGGAGATCCCGTTCATGGTCCGCGCCTCCTATCCGGAGGTCGCGGCCCAGCAGGAATCCTACACCAAGGTGCTGGACGCGGCCGGCGACCGGCCCGTCGTCTTCCGCACGCTGGATGTCGGCGGCGACAAGACGCTGCCCTACTTCCCCGACCTGTCGGAGGAGAATCCGGCGCTGGGCTGGCGGGCCATCCGCATCGGGCTGGACCGGCCGGCCATGCTGCGCAAGCAGCTCCGCGCCATGCTGCGGGCCGCGGCGGGGCGCGAGCTGCGGCTGATGTTCCCGATGGTGGCCGAGGTGGCCGAGCTGGACCGGGCGCGCCGCGTGCTGGACCTGGAACTGGCGCGGCTGCGGGCCGACGGCGGCACGCCGCCCGCCCGCCTGCTGGTGGGCGTGATGGTGGAGGTGCCGTCGCTGCTGTTCCAGTTGCCGGCCCTGCTGCCGCGGGTGGACTTCCTCTCCGTCGGGTCCAACGACCTGTTGCAGTACCTGTTCGCCTGCGACCGCGGCAACCCGATCCTGAACAACCGCTACGACGTGCTCTCCCCGCCCATGCTGCGGCTGCTGCGCGATCTGGTCCGGGCCTGCGACGCGGCCGGCGTGCCGCTGTCGCTCTGCGGCGAGATGGCCAGCCGGCCGCTGGACGCCATGGCGCTGGTCGGGCTGGGCTTCCGCACCCTGTCGCTGGCGCCGCCGGCTTTCGGCGAGGTGAAGGGGATGCTGCGCTCGCTGGAGCTGCGGCGTGTCGCCGCCTATCTGGACGGTCTTCTGGACGGCAGCGACCACAGTCTGCGGCCGAAGCTCAGGGCCTATGCCCGCGACCACGGCGTGAAAGTTTAAGGTGGCGGGACCCCGCGGGGTCCTCCGCCGTTGCGAGTCTGTCCGCCGGTTGCTAAGAAACCGGACGAGCGACGTGAGGGACAGGGCGCAGGCACGACCCCGGCCGGAGGTGCCAGTCGATGCAGGGCCGGTGCGTGCGATGCCCGACAGGGCAGCGCCATGGACGTGCAGCGCCAGACAGTGCCGGCGGGACCCATGCCCGAACAGAAGCGCAGGTATTTCGACGTGATCGAGGGTGATCCGGCACAGGCCGGGCAGGGCTCCCACGAGCCGGGCCCGGCTCCCCGCCATGATATCCGCCATGTCGGCGAGATGTTGCGGCAGCGCCGCCTGGAGCTTGGCTATGACCTGCCGCAGCTCTCCGAGATGCTGCGCATCCGCCTCAACTACCTGGAGGCGATCGAGCAGGGCCGCTGGGCCGATCTGCCCGGACAGGCCTATGTCACCGGCTTCCTGCGCAGCTACGCCACGGCCATGGAGCTGGAGCCCGGCCCCGTCCTGCGCCGCTACAAGGAGGATACGGCCGGGGCGCCGCCTCCGGCCGAACTCTATTTTCCCGAGCCTGTGAACGAGAGCCGGGTCCCTGGCGGCGCCCTGATCCTGATCGCGCTGCTGGCCGGGCTGGTGGTCTATGGCGGCTGGTACATGCTGTCCGCCTCCGACCGCAGCCTCTCGGACATGGTGCCGGCCCTGCCCGACCGGCTGGCCGGCCTGATCTACGGCGACTCGGCCCCGGAAGAGGACCCCGCCCCGGCCGCCGTGCTGCCGCCGGGTCAGGTCGAGGCCCTGGTCGGGCAGTCGCAGCCGACGGCGCCGGAGGTCGGCGCCTCCGTGGACCAGTCCGCCCCGGCGCAGTCCTCACCCTCCCAGGCCACACCGGCCCAGCCCGGGCCTTCCCAGTCCGCGGCAACCCCGGCCGTCCAGACCCCGCCGGCCCAGCCGGCCGGCCCGCAGACCGCCCCGCCTTCCGTCCCCTCCCAGACCACGGCCGCCGAGCCGCAGGGCGAGGTGGAGGAGAGCGAGGTGCCGCAGCTCCCCGATCTGGGCAGCCCCGCCGTGCCGCCCTCCGCCGCGGAGGAGCCGGAAGCCCCGGCCGAGGTCGCCGAGGCCCAGCAGGAGCCGGCCGCACCGGCACCGGCGCCGGCCGCGCCACCCCCGGGCCGCGTCTTCGGCCAGACCGACGGGACCGTCCGCGTCGTCATCCGCGCCACGGAGGACAGCTGGATCCAGGTCCGCGACGGCAAGGGCACCCTCTGGGCGTCGCGCGTGCTGCGCCCGGGTGACAGTTTCCGCGCCCCGGACGTGCCGGGGCTGGTGATGAACACGGGCAATGCCGGCGGCCTTGTCGTCAGCCTGGACGGGCAGGATCTGCCGCCGCTCGGCGGCCGCGCCCAGGTGATGCGCGACATCCGCCTGACGCCCCAGGATCTGGCCGGGCGCGCGCAACGGTGACGCGGCGCGCGGTGCGCATCGGGTGATGCCGGCGTGCGGGCTCTGCCGCGCTGGTTTGCGCCCTTGATCCCGGTGCGCGCCGGCCGCACTTTCTCTTCACCTCCGCGGGGGCGGTGAGCCGCTCCGCGGGGCAGTCGTTCGTCCCCCGCGACGCTGCGTCCCGGGGCTGCAACCGGAAACCGGACCCGATCGAGCCATGACCGCTGCCATCCGCCCCTGGCGCCAGATCCAGCGCCGCAAGAGCCGCCAGATCATGGTCGGCACCATGCCCGTCGGCGGCGACGCGCCGATCAGCGTCCAGACCATGACCAACACGGTCACGGCCGATGCCAAGGCGACCATCGAGCAGATCCGCCGGGTCGAGGAGGCCGGGGCCGACATCGTCCGCGTCTCCTGCCCCGACCAGGAGAGCACGGAGGCGCTGAAGGAGATCGTGAAGGCGGCGCGCATCCCGATCGTCGCCGACATCCATTTCCATTACCGCCGCGCCATCGAGGCGGCGGAGGCCGGCGCCTCCTGCCTGCGCATCAATCCGGGCAACATCGGCAGTGCCGACCGCGTGGCCGAGGTGGTGAAGGCCGCGAAGGACCATGGCTGCTCCATCCGCATCGGCGTGAACGCCGGCAGTCTGGAGCAGAGCCTGCTGGAGAAGTACGGCGAACCCTGCCCGGAGGCGCTGGTCGAAAGCGCGCTGGACCATGCGCGCATCCTGGAGGACCACGACTTCCGGAACTTCAAGATCAGCGTCAAGGCGTCGGACGTGTTCCTGGCCGTCGCCGCCTATCAGGGGCTGGCGGAGGCCTGCGACTATCCCCTGCACATCGGCATCACCGAGGCCGGCGGCCTGCGCGCCGGCACCGTGAAGTCCTCCATCGGCCTGGGCATGCTGCTCTGGTCGGGCATCGGCGACACGATCCGCGTCTCGCTCTCCGCCGACCCGGTGGAGGAGGTGAAGGTCGCCTACGAGATGCTGAAGAGCCTCGGCCTGCGCCGCCGCGGCGTCACCGTCATCTCCTGCCCGTCCTGCGCCCGGCAGCGCTTCGACGTGATCAAGACCGTGGAGGTGCTGGAGGAGCGGCTCTCCCACATCACGACGCCGCTGACGGTCAGCGTCATCGGCTGCGTCGTGAACGGCCCGGGGGAGGCGACCATGACCGACATCGGCTTCACCGGCGGCGGCAAGGGCACCCATCAGGTCTATCTCGGCGGCGTGCCGGCGCACCGGCTGAAGGACGAGGGCATCGTCGAGCATCTGGTCGGGCTGGTCGAGCAGAAGGCCGCCGAGATCGAGGCGGCGAAGAAGGACGAGGCTGCCGTTGCGGCGGAGTAGGTCCGTCGTCGCGCGCGCCGCCGCCCTGGCGGCGCTGCTGGTGGTCCTGCCGCTGCTGGCCGGTTGCGGCGGGGAGGACGAGGCCGCGGAGCGGGTGCGGGCGATCACGGCCCGCGCCATCGGTCCGCTTTCGCCGCAGGACGACCTCCGGGTCGGCCGCATCGTCGCTTCCCGCGGCGTGCGCGGCTGTGGCGAGATGGTCGGCGTCGCCACCGACGATGACGGGCGCGGCCACGAGTTCCTGATCCTGTGCAGCGATGCCGTCACCCCGGCGATGCGGGAGGACTACGGCGCCCCCAGCTGGACGCCGCACACGGTCTACATGGACCGGCAGGTCGTCATGCCCGGCAACCTGACCCGCCACTGCCGCCCGGTGCCGAGCCAGATCACGGCCTGCCAGGGGGCGTGACGCGGCAGGTCGGGCGGGTCCTTGACCGCGGTCGGCGCAGCATCGACACTTGCAGCAGGACAGCCCCTGGTGGCGGGGACGGAGGGCGCGATGGGCATCTGGATCAGCAAGCAGGAGGCGGCCGCGCGGATCGGCGAACTGCTCGACCGCGCGGAGGCCGGCGAGGACTTCGTCATCACCGTGGACGGAGAGCCCGCCCTGCATCTGCGGTCTGCCGCGGCGGACGGTCTCGCGGCCATCGAGCGCGACATCCAGGACAGCCTTGACGATGCGGCCAACGGCCGGCTGGTCCGGGGCGACGATCTGGTCGCGGAGCTGACGGCCGGATACGAACGGGCCTTCGGCTCCCGCCGAGCCGGGGATATCCGCTAGGCCATGGCCTGGTACACCCGGACAGCCGCAGACCAGATCCGCTCGCTGTTCCGGTTCTATCTGGCCAAGGACAGGCCGGACGCTGCCCTCCGGCTGATCGACGCGGTCAGGGAGGCCATGGCCGCGATGGAGGCGGGACCTCCCGCCGGGCGACCGCACCCTGGCGCCTGGACCCGGCTTTCGGGTCGGGGACTCCGCTGGTTCAGGGTCCACCGCTACTGGTTCGCCTACTCCACCGCCAGCGGCCGCCCGGTCGTGACCAACGTGCTCTACGACAGGGCCGACATCCCGCGGCGGATCGCCCCGGAGGGGGAGGCCGTGCCGTTCCCGGAGGAATGAGCTTCGCGCGTGACCGGGATACGTGGATCGCCTATATCCAGCGGTTTGGACCGCCCCGACACGACCAGCGATCTGATGTCCGACTTCGAAACCCGCTTCGGTGAGCCCCTGGCCCGGGTGATGCTCCGCTATGACGAGCTGCGCGACCAGCTTGCCTCGGGCACGCTGTCGGGCGAGGTCTTCGTCCGCTCCAGCCAGGAGTATGCGGAGCTGGAGCCGGTCGCCACGGCCATCGCGGAGCTGCGCAGGGCGCGCGCCGACATGGCCGATCTCCAGGCCATGGCCGAGGGGGAGGACGCCGAGATGGCGGCGCTCGCCCGCGACGAGCTGACGGAGGCCGGGCGCCGCATCCCCGAGCTGGAGCACCGCATCATGCTGGCGCTGCTGCCGAAGGACGAGGCGGACGAGAAGAACGCCATCCTGGAGGTGCGCGCCGGCACCGGCGGCGACGAGGCCGCCCTGTTCGCCGCCGAGCTGTTCGAGATGTACCGCCGCTATGCCGGCATCCAGGGCTGGCGCTTCGAGACGATCGAGGTGAACGAGACCGGGCTGGGCGGCTACAAGGAGGCGTCGGCCAGCATCACCGGGCGCAACGTCTTCCGCCGGCTGAAGTTCGAGAGCGGCGTCCACCGCGTCCAGCGCGTGCCGGAGACCGAGGCCGGCGGCCGCATCCACACCTCGGCCGCCACCGTCGCCGTGCTGCCCGAGGCGGAGGAGGTGGACATCCATATCGAGGAGAAGGACCTGCGCATCGACGTTTTCCGCTCCCAGGGCTCGGGCGGGCAGTCGGTCAACACCACCGACAGCGCCGTGCGCATCACCCACCTGCCGACCAACATCGTCGTGCAGTGCCAGGACGAGAAGAGCCAGCACAAGAACAAGGCCAAGGCGCTGAAGGTGCTGCGCGCCCGGCTCTACGAGATCGAGCGGCAGCGGCGCGACAGCGAGCGCGCCGCCAGCCGCCGGACCCAGGTCGGTTCCGGCGACCGCTCCGAGCGCATCCGCACCTACAATTTCCCGCAGGGCCGCGTCACCGACCACCGCATCAACCTGACCCTCTACAAGATCGACAAGGTGATGGCGGGCGAGGCGCTGGACGAGCTGGTGGACGCCCTGGTCGCCAGCGACGAGGCCGAGCGGCTGGCGGAGTTGCAGTAGCGGCCATGGCGACGCTGTCCGACCTGCTGCGCGAGGCCGCGGCCCGGCTGGCGGCGGCGGGGGTGGACAGCCCGCGCCTGGATGCCGAGTACCTGGCCGAGGCCGCTTTCGGCCTGCCGCGCGCGTCCCTGCGCCGGCACGGTTCCGACAGTCCCGATGCCGGCGCCGCCTCCCGCTTCGCGGCCCTGGTGGCGCGGCGCGCGGCGCGCGAGCCGCTGCAACGCCTGCTGGGAAGCTGGGAGTTCTGGGGCCTGGACCTGACCCTGGCGCCGGACACGCTGATCCCCCGTCCGGACACCGAGACGGTGGTGGAGGCCGTGCTGCGCCGCCGGCCCGACCGCGCGGCGGCGCTGCGCCTGCTCGACCTCGGCACCGGCAGCGGCGCCATCCTGCTGGCCCTGCTCAGCGAGTATCCGCGGGCGACGGGGCTGGGCATCGATCTCAGCCCGGCGGCGGCGGCCACCGCCGCCCTGAACGCCCGCCGGCTGGGCCTGTCCGGCCGCGCCTGCTTCCTGGTCGGGAGCTGGGCCGCGGCGTTGGGGGACGCCGCGCGCTTCGACGTCGTCGTCGGCAACCCGCCCTACATCCCCGATGGCGAGATCGACGGGCTGGAGCCGGAGGTGGCGCGGCACGAACCGCGCCGGGCGCTCGCGGGCGGGGCGGACGGGCTGGACTGCTACCGCACCATCGCGGCGGAGCTGCCGCGGCTGCTGCCGCCGGGCGGGCTGGCCGTGCTGGAGCACGGGGCCGACCAGGGCGCCGCCGTGGCCGCGCTGCTGGACGCGGCGGGACTGGGGGCCGTGGCGACGGTGCGCGACCTCGCCGGCCGCGACCGGGCCGCGGTCGCATCGGCCGCCGGTCCGGAGTGAGGCCGTTTCCCGGGAATGACGTTTCCCTGGAATGACGTTTCATTGTACGCGAAAAAACCTGTTGGAATGGCGCCCTGCTGCGTTTAGGGTCGCAGCCACACGCGGACTCCGACGCTCCGGCGCGGTCCTGCGTCACGACTCCCGGACAGGGGCAGGGGGCGGAAGCCGGCAACGGTGACGCCGAAGGCCTGACGCGGAATGCGCAGGCGGTGTCCGGAGGGCAGCCAACATCTGGGGCTAGAGCAAAATCCGAATGAGACAGGGACCGAACTCGAGGCGTTCGCGCGGCCGGGGTGGTAACAACAACAACCAGGGCCGCCGTCAGAACGTACCGCTGCGTCACCAGACGTTCGACAGCAACGGCCCGGATGTGCGTATCCGGGGCAATGCCTTCCAGATCTATGAGAAGTACCAGGCCCTGGCCCGCGACGCGCAGGCCTCGGGCGACCGCGTCGCGGCGGAGAACTATCTCCAGCACGCCGAGCACTATTACCGCATCATCTGCCAGATCAACGAGCAGGAAAGCCGCCAGCGTCAGGGCGGTGCCCGCGGCGACGGCAACGGCCATGCCCAGGGCAACGGCATGGACGGTGACGACGACGATGGCGACGATGCCGAGGGCGGCGAGGACGACCGCGAGCCGCTGACGGCCTGACCAGCCGGCCTGACCCGTTCCCCGCGGCGGCGGCATCCGGCCGCCGCCCGGCGCGGCGGGACACGTCCCGCCAGTCTGGGGCTTCGCCGGGACGAGTCCCCGGATCAGGCCTCGACCGGTCCGATCGTGTCGCCCACCGTCACCGTGCCGCCCGCCAGGACGCGGGCATAGATGCCGCAGGTGACGTGGCCGAAGCCGCGTTGCAGCGACTTGACCACCGGCAGGTCGCGCTCCCCCGTCTCCGGGTCCACCTCGGTGGCGGCGCAGCGGGTGATGGTCTTGAACACCTCAAGCAGGGCCGTGCCGACGCGGACCCGCCGCCCCACCCAGGCCGCCTCGGCCCAGGGTTCCAGCCCCTCCAGGTGCAGGTTCCCGCGGAAGCGCAGCGGGTTCACCGGCCGCTGGGTCACCCGCTCCAGGTCGTGGACGCTGGCGAGGTTGATCAGCGACACCGCCCGGTCCTGGATGTCGGAGAACATGTGACCGTGCGGCGTCCCGGCCGCGGGCGGCGGCGAATCGATCAGCTTGTAGGGACCCGGCGCGGCGCTGCCCTTCATGTAGGCGGCCAGGAACTGGTCGATCAGCAGCCGGCCCGTGGCCGTGTCGATCCGGCCGCGCGCCACCGGCTTGCCGGCGCGGTTCAGCACCAGCATGCAGGTTTCAGGGTCGTAGCGGGCCTCCAGCGTGGCCAGCTTCTCGTCCCGCATCAGGGTCAGATAGTTCGTCTTCGGCCGCCAGACGGGGTCCTCGGGGTCGTAGCTGCTGGCCCCGTGCAGGATGGCGAAGCGCCGGTCGTGCGGCAGGCCCATTCCCGGGGCCAGTGTCACCGCCGGCAGCGACTGGGCCGACAGGCCCTTGACCGGATAATAATGGATGGCGGCGATGCGCGCCGGGCCGGACGTCTGGGACATGTCCCAAGCTTATGGCCGGGCGGTCCGGTCCTGTCAACGCGGGGCCTGCCGCGGTCCTTCGGATGCCCCGCGGTCCCCGTCCGCTCCCTTGCGCGGCCGGCCGGGGCGTCCCACATCTCCCGATGCATCCCCAGGATCGCACTTTGACGTGGATCATGGCCGGGGCGGGCCCATGCGGGACGCTGATCCGGCCGCTAGCCGAGGGAGTGAAGGTCCCATGGACTTCAAGAAGTATACCGAGCGCGCGCAGGGCTTCGTCCAGGCGGCGCAGGCGCTGGCATTGCGCAGCGGGCACCAGCAGCTCGCCCCCGAACACATGCTCAAGGTCCTGCTCGACGACGAGGAGGGCCTGGCCGCCAACCTGATCCGCGCCGCCGGCGGCGACCCGGCGCGGGCGCTGGCCGGGGTGGAGCGCGAGCTTGCCCGCATCCCGAAGGTCGAAGGGCCGGGCGCCGGCGGCGTCGCGCTCAGCCGCGAGCTGGCGCGCGTCTTCGCCACTGCCGAGGAGGTGGCGCAGAAGGCCGGCGACAGCTTCGTCACCGCCGAGCGCCTGCTGCTGGCGATCGCCCTGACCACCGGCACGCCGGCCGCCAAGGCGCTGGCCGATGCCGCCGTCACGCCGCAGGGGCTGAACGGCGCCATCAACGAGATCCGCAAGGGCCGCACGGCCGACAGCGCCAACGCCGAACAGTCCTATGACGCGCTGAAGAAGTACGCCCGCGACCTGACCCAGGCGGCGCGCGAGCAGAAGCTCGACCCCGTGATCGGCCGCGACGAGGAGATCCGCCGCACCATCCAGGTGCTGGCCCGGCGCACCAAGAACAACCCCGTCCTGATCGGCGAGCCCGGCGTGGGCAAGACCGCCATCGTCGAGGGGCTGGCCCAGCGGATCGTCAACGGCGACGTGCCGGAGGGGCTGAAGCGCAAGCGCATCCTCTCGCTCGACCTCGGTGCCCTGGTCGCCGGGGCCAAGTTCCGCGGCGAGTTCGAGGAGCGGCTGAAGGGCGTGCTCCAGGAGATCCAGGCCGCGGCCGGGGAGATCGTCGTCTTCATCGACGAGCTGCACACCCTGGTCGGCGCCGGCAAGGCGGAAGGGGCGATGGACGCCTCCAACATGCTGAAGCCGATGCTGGCCCGCGGCGAGCTGCACTGCGTCGGCGCCACCACGCTGGACGAGTACCGCAAGTACATCGAGAAGGACGCCGCGCTGGCCCGGCGCTTCCAGCCCGTCTTCGTGGACGAGCCCTCGGTGGAGGACACCATCTCCATCCTGCGCGGGCTGAAGGAGAAGTACGAGGTCCATCACGGTGTGCGGATCACCGACGGCGCCATCGTCGCCGCCGCCACCCTGTCCAACCGCTACATCACCGACCGCTTCCTGCCGGACAAGGCCATCGACCTGATCGACGAGGCGGCCAGCCGCCTGCGCATGGTCGTCGACTCGAAGCCGGAGGCGATCGACGAGCTGGACCGCAGCATCATCCGCCTGAAGATCGAGCGCGAGGCCCTGAAGCGGGAAACCGACAGCGCCTCGCGGGAGCGGCTGGAGAAGCTGGAGGAGGAGCTGTCGGCGCTGGAGCAGCGCTCGGCCGAGCTGACGGCCCAGTGGCAGGCGGAGAAGGAGACCCTGACCGGCGCCCAGAAGCTGAAGGAACAGCTCGAGGCCGCCCGGGCCGAGCTGGATCAGGCGCAGCGGGCGGGCAACTGGGCCCGCGCCGGCGAGCTGACCTACGGCGTCATCCCCGAGCTTGAGAAGAAGCTGGCCGGCGCCCAGGAGGCCAACCAGCACCGCATGCTGAACGAGGAGGTGCGCGACCAGGACATCGCCGCCGTCGTCAGCCGCTGGACCGGCATCCCGGTGGACCGGATGCTGGCCGGCGAGCGCGAGAAGCTGCTGAAGATGGAGGAGCGGCTGCGCACCCGCGTGGTCGGCCAGGACGAGGCGATCGTCGCCGTCTCCAACGCCGTCCGCCGCGCCCGCGCCGGCCTCCAGGACCCGAACCGGCCGATCGGCAGCTTCCTCTTCCTCGGCCCCACCGGCGTCGGCAAGACCGAGCTGACCAAGGCGCTCGCCGGGTTCCTGTTCGATGACGAGACGGCCATGGTCCGGCTCGACATGTCGGAATACATGGAGAAGCACTCCGTCGCCCGCATGATCGGCGCGCCTCCGGGCTATGTCGGCTATGAGGAGGGCGGGGCGTTGACCGAGGCGGTGCGCCGCCGGCCCTACCAGGTGATCCTGTTCGACGAGGTGGAGAAGGCCCACCCCGACGTCTTCAACGTGCTGCTCCAGGTGCTGGATGACGGCCGCCTGACCGACGGCCAGGGCCGCACGGTGGACTTCCGCAACACGCTCATCGTGATGACCTCCAACCTCGGCTCGCAGTTCCTGGCCGAGCTGCCGGAGGGGGCGGACAGCGCCGCCGCGCGGGCGCAGGTGATGGAGGTGGTGCGCGGCGCCTTCCGGCCGGAATTCCTGAACCGGCTGGACGAGATCCTGCTGTTCCACCGCCTGTCGCGTGAGCACATGACCGGCATCGTGGACATCCAGCTCGACCGGCTGCGCCGCATGCTGGCCGACCGCAACATCACCCTGGAGCTGGACGAGGCGGCCCTGCGCTGGCTGGCCGATGCCGGCTACGATCCGGTCTACGGCGCCCGGCCGCTGAAGCGGGTGATCCAGCGCGAACTGCAGAATCCGCTGGCGACCCGCATCCTGGAAGGCCGGATCGCGGACGGGCAGACGGTGCCCGTCACCGCCGGCCCCGACGGGCTGCTGATCGACGGGGAGTCGGTGGACGACAGCATGCCGCCGCCGGCCGGCCGCTGGGGCGGCCCGTCGCGCCCGACGACGCTGCACTGACCTGGGCGCCCCCGCGGTCCCGGGAGCCGTCCGCCGGTTCCCGGCCGCGGGGCGTCGTTCCGCCCGCCCGCCCGCTACGGCCCGCGGCCGGTCGGGTCCGGCAGGTCGGGCGGGGCCAGGAACCGCACCACCGCCAGCCCGGCGACGAATCCCCCGATATGGGCCCACCAGGCGATGCCGCCGCCCATCTCGGGCATCAGCAGGTCGCCGGCCCCCTGCAACACCTGCAAGCCGAACCAGACGGCGGCATAGGCCCAGGTCGTCACCGGCAGGATCAGGGGGATGAAGAGAATCGGCACCAGCAGCAGCACCCGCGAGCGCGGATGCAGCGTGATGTGGGCGCCCAGCACGGCCGCGATGGCGCCCGAGGCGCCCAGCGCCGGCACCGTGCTGGCCGGATAGGCGGCCATGTGGGCCCAGCTCGCCAGCACCCCGCACAGCACATAGAACAGGGCGAACCGCAGATGGCCCATGCGGTCCTCCACGGCCGCGCCGAACAGCCAGAGCGTCCACATGTTGGCGATCAGGTGCAGCCAGCCGCCGTGCAGGAAGGTGTTGGTCAGCAGCGGCCAGTGATTCGCGGGGTCCAGCCCCACGGCGAGCGCCCAGGCGGGGTCGGAATAGCGCCGCGGCAGCAGCGCCCATTGCGCCGCCAGCAGGAAGGACTGCCGCGGCCCCAGGGACGTCTGCCAGAGGAAGACCAGCGTGTTGACCGCCAGCAGGGTCCAGACGACCCGCGGTCGCCGGCGGACGGGGACATCGGTCCGAAGCGGGATCATCCGCGCCCCCTCGAACGGAAACGGCCGGTCGTGGGGGACCGGCCGTTGCGGAGGGGCAGGGGCGGTGGGCCGCTCAGCAGCCCGGCGCCTTGCTGCACGCCCCGCGGGAGGCGGGCAGCGCGCTTCCGCCGCCGACGGTCAGCAGCGATACCCCGTTCAGCTCCTCGGTGAAGGTGCGCTCCAGCTCGGCGGCCACGGCCAGGAACTTCTTCAGCTCCTTGCCGGCCAGGATGCGCCCGGTCGGCAGATCCACCGACAGCGGGTTCACCTGCTTGCCGCCGCGCATCACCTCGTAATGCAGGTGCGGCCCGGTGGAGCGGCCGGTGCTGCCGACATAGCCGATCACCTCGCCCTGGGCGACCCGGCCGCCGCGGCGCATGCCGCTGCCGAAGCGCGACATGTGGGCATAGGCGGTGGCGATCTCGCGGTTGTGCCGGATGCGGACGTAGTTGCCGTAGGCCCCCTTGGCGCCGATCTCCTCGATCACGCCGTCGCCCGCCGCATATATCGGGGTGCCGGTGGGGGCGCCGAAATCCACGCCCTTGTGCATCTTGCTGTAGCCCAGCAGCGGGTGCCGGCGCATGCCGAAGCCCGAGGTCAGGCGGGCGCCGTCCACCGGGGTCCGGAGCAGGGCCTTGCGCACCGATTCGCCCTTGCGGGTGAAATAGTCGGGGCGGCCGTCTTCATCCTCGAACAGGAACAGCTCGCGGCGCTTGCCGGAGAGCGTGAGCGCCGCGTAGCTCACCTTGCCGACGCGGGCGACCTCGCCGTCTTCCGTCATCAGCAGCTCGTACAGCACCTCGAAGCGGTCGCCGGGCTGGATGTCGCGCTGCCAGTCGACATCGTAGTTGAACATCTTGTTGATCAGGATCGACTGCACGGCCATCGGCACGCCGGCCTCGGCGGCCGCCTGGGTGAGGCTCGAGTCGATCGTGCCGCGCACGGCGAACAGCCGGTGCTGCAACGGCTTTGCCACTTCGGCCGCCTGGAAGCGCACCCCGTCGAAGCTGACGGAGACGGAGCGCTCGACGGCCGGCTGAAACTCGATCCCGACGAAGCGGCCGTCGCCCTCCGACCGGTCGAACAGGAAAGCGATCTCCTGCCCGCTCTTCAGCCGCTGCGGGTTGTAGACGGAGCGCAGGGCCGACACCAGTTCGTGCGCGTGTTCCTTGGGGACTTCCTGCTTGAGCAGGATCTGCATCAGCGTGTCGCCAGGGCGCAGGCTGACCAGCCGGCGCTCGATCGGGTCGTCCACCGCCTCGCTGTCGCCCCAGGCATCGCCCGCCAGGGACAGGCCCTGCTGGGCGTCGATGTCGGGCGGGACGGGCAGGGCCGCGGCGGCCAGGGTCATCTCTGCGTCACCGGCGGAGTCCGCGACCGCGGTCTCCGTCTGCGGTGTGCGGCTCGGGATCAGGGTCGCGGCCAGGGCCAGACCACCGATCGCGGCGGCGACAGCCACCGTGACGGCGCCCCGGCTCAGCAAAGCTCGATCTCCATCATCATCGTCCCCCCACTCGGACAGTACGGACCGCACGGGGATGTCCCGCCCGGTGACGTCTCCCTGCGGGACTCCCCTGTCCCGCATCCCGTGTCCCGCATCCCGGTTTCGGCAATCCGGTTTCCCGGACCCCGGCCCCACCCGGTCACAGACAGGCCGGAAAGGCGGCCTGTGGCAAATCTTTCCGAACCTTGCGTGTCAGGATTAACACTGTCAATGGGAACATAGTTCGTACATCCGGGCCCGGGCGCCCGTTCCGGGTGGTTTTCCCCTTTCCGGCAAGGGTTTCCGGCCACCCGATCGGGTGGGGCGGGCGCGGACGGGGGTGCCGATCCCGCCCGCGGGCGACATCCGTACCCCGGCCGCCCGGGGGGGGCCTGCCCGGAGGCGCGTCGGTCGCGGCGTCGGAGAGGGGGACTGAGTCGGTCCGCCCCGACGCGGCCCGTCCCGTCGTGGCCTGCCCGCGATGAGCTTGTCTGCGATGGGGCCGCCTGTGGCGGGGGCGGTGGCGGGCGGGCGGGAGCGGGACGGCGGAGATTAATGACGCCGGCCCTCGCGCGCGATGCTCGCGCGCGATGCTCGCGCGCGAAGCGCACACGCGGGGCACGCACGCGCGCCTCATCCCCACATAAACACCCTCACCACACATCACCCCCTCCCGTCGCCGGGACATCCGCCGCCGGCCCGCCCCTGCGCCAGCAGGCAGCCCCTGGCACCCCGGTGCGGGGGCCCCCGGGAAAGCCAGCCGGACCGGGCGTTTGGAGAAAATGTTACGTCCCGATGAAGAAAGTGTTTGACAGGTTGGGTTTGGGGGCCTAGATAACGGCTCACCGACGCGCCGGG